>NZ_JACSJX010000001.1:0-339143 GCF_018617345.1 Exiguobacterium sp. s131
CCAGGCAAGATCGTTCCGCAATAGCTCAGTGGTAGAGCAACCGGCTGTTAACCGGTAGGTCGTAGGTTCAAATCCTACTTGCGGAGCCAATTTAGGCCCGTTGGTCAAGCGGTTAAGACACCGCCCTTTCACGGCGGTAACACGGGTTCGAATCCCGTACGGGTCACCAATATGGAGGATTAGCTCAGCTGGGAGAGCACCTGCCTTACAAGCAGGGGGTCGGCGGTTCGATCCCGTCATCCTCCACCATCTTTATTTATTACATCAAACCTATATATATGCCGGTGTAGCTCAGTTGGTAGAGCATCTGACTTGTAATCAGAGGGTCGAGGGTTCGAATCCTTTCGCCGGCACTCCTCGGGGGGGTAGCGAAGTGGCTAAACGCGGCGGACTGTAAATCCGCTCCTTCGGGTTCGGCGGTTCGAATCCGCCCCCCCCCACCAGGTTTGAGCCATTAGCTCAGTTGGTAGAGCATCTGACTTTTAATCAGAGGGTCGCAGGTTCGAGCCCTGCATGGCTCACCATTTTTTGCGGAAGTAGTTCAGTGGTAGAATACGACCTTGCCAAGGTCGGGGTCGCGGGTTCGAATCCCGTCTTCCGCTCCATACTCTTATCCCTGTATTGGGGCCTTAGCTCAGCTGGGAGAGCGCCTGCCTTGCACGCAGGAGGTCAGCGGTTCGATCCCGCTAGGCTCCACCATATGTTTTTTTCTTAAGTTAGTGATGACTTAAGTTTTTTTTTGCCTAAAACCATGAACCATTCAATTGAGAGTACAGAGAAAGGCAGCCTGCCACCATTCAGGCTGCCTTTTTGCATGTTTATTCATCATTCTGCCGAGTTGAACCAAACAAATGATAGCGTTTACAATTTAACTATCAAGCGTATAAAGGGGGAATGGCGATGCAATGGTCATATATTCACGTGCCGCTGCGTTACGGTCAGGGGAAATTAGGGGTCGATCAAGGACCGACAAAGTTAAATGAAATGGGGATGCAACAACTCCTTCCAACAGGAACGGTCAAACATACGATTCGTGTCTTGCCGGAATCTGAAATTCGAGAAAATGAAGAACATTTAAAACGGGTCGATGGTGTCCTGCATACCGTCACGGAATTAGCAGAAGTCGTACATCGTGAGATTTCAGAAAATCGATTCCCTTTGATCGTTGGGGGCGATCATAGTATGGCAATCGGTACTCTTGCTGGATTGGCTCAAACAGGTCCTTATGGAGTCATTTGGGTGGATGCTCACGCTGACTTGAATACAGGCGAAACATCACCATCGGGGAATATTCACGGAATGCCACTTGCGGCAGCGATGGGGATGGGCGACGTGCGTCTGACAGAAGTGGGCGGACGTGATCCGAAGCTATCATCAGAGCATTTAGTTTATATTGCCCTGCGTGATATCGATGAAGGAGAAATGAATGAAATCAATCGACTCGGCATCAAAGTCATTACAGTAGAAGAAGTACGTACGCGTGGCGTGGATGTCATCATGAAAGAGTCATTGAGTTATCTTCGTGAACGAGTAGACCGTTTTTATATCAGTTTCGATATGGATAGTCTCGATGCATCCCTCGTTCCTGGAACAGGTACACCGGTTGACGGCGGTTTAACAGAAGTCGAAGCCAAAGCGATTTTAAAAGAAGCGATGCAAGCAGAAGACTTGATCGCAGTAGAGCTCGTCGAGTTAAATCCGGCATTAGACCGGGATGACGTGACGGCTCAGTTGGCCTATCGCTTATGTGAAACGATTATAAAATCTAAAGAAAACCTGTTATTGGAAGGCGAAACCGTCTGATTTCCTTACAGTTTCCAAACCCGTTTGCTACAATGGGGATGGAAACTTTTTTTGATTTTTTTGAAACCATTTCAATATCAAGACGTATATAGAGATGACCGCATGTGTAGCGGAGAGGGGAAGTGGATTGATGGAACGGCTGACCACCCGTTTGGTTGATGAATTGAGGGCGGGGAATCACGATTCGTTTGCCGAACTGGTAGAACTATACAAGGATGGCGTCTTTGCAATCGCCTATAAAATTTTGTATGATCGCGGCGAAGCAGAGGACGCTGCCCAAGAGGCGTTCATTCGTGCCTATACACGAATCGATACGTATGACGCGCAATATAAGTTCAAAACATGGCTCTATCGAATCACGACAAACGTTGCCATCGATCGATTGAGGAAGCGGAAGCCGGAATATTCGATGGATGCCGAAATTGCGGGTACAGACGGTTTGACTTATCAAGACCACTTAGCTGATGAAGCGCCCCAACCCGATGCCCAAGTGGTTCATCGCGAAATTCGAAGTGAAATGCATGAGGCAATCAAGCAACTTCCAGACAAATATCGCATTCCGTTATTATTAAAATATGTGGATGATTTGTCGCTTAAAGAAATCAGCGTGATGATCGACATGCCGGTCGCAACGGTTAAGACAAGGATCTTCCGGGGAAGAGAAATGTTAAAAACAATCTTTCAAAATAGGGAGGGGTTCAATTGACTCCTGAAGAAAAAATACAACAATATTTGGAAGATGGCGTTTTGCCCGAAGAATCTGACGAATTGCGTCAATTGTTAGAGGACGATGAATTATATGAATCGTATCTACAATATGAACGAATCGACGCAGAACTGAAAGCATTGCCTCGTCCAAAAATATCAGCAGATTTTACGGCTCGAGTGATGGCCGCTTTACCTGAAACTCCTGCACAGACAGCACCTGATTCTGTCGTACCGTTATCAAAACCGGTTCGAAAAGAACGCAAACCGCACTCGAAACAAATGCTATGGTTGCAACGGCACCCAGGTTTGATTGCGGCCGTACTGTTCTTTAGTTTGATGTCTAGTGCGACACTCGGACTATGGAGCAGCGCTTCAGAGACGATGACCTATACAAAAGTACCAGGTGTGATCGTATCTGAGAATGAAGTCATTGTCCCGGCCGGTGTCACGGTTGAAAAAGACATCACGGTCCAAGGTGGCGATTTACGGATTGAAGGTACCGTCAATGGAAACGCGACAGCCGTCAATGGTCGTGCCTATTTAGCAAGTGCCGGTCAAGTGACAGGTGAACTCGAACAGATCGATCAGATGTTCGAATGGATTTGGTACTCGATGAAACAACTTTTCTAAAGACGCTTCCGGCGTCTTTTTTTCGTTTCAATCTGGTTTCGTTTTGACGTGACGCAATGCGTATCTATTGAAATGATGATATAATGGAATTTGCACGATTTAGCTAGGTAGTTGAGGAGGGGAGCATTTGCCGCTACTTGAACAAGTATCATTTTTCTCATTTTTAAATCTTTCAGAAAACGTACATTGGTACGATTATTTGAATGATGTTTTAGATATCGTCGTCGTCACGTATGTCATTTACAAGTTGATGATGATTGTGCGTGGGACAAAAGCAGTACAATTAATTAAAGGGATTTCCATCATTCTAGTCAGTTGGTTCTTGAGCGGTTTCTTCGGATTGAAGACGCTCCAGTTCTTGCTAAATCAGGTGATCACGTACGGTCTCCTCGGAATTATCATCATTTTTCAGCCAGAGTTGAGACGTGGTCTTGAACATCTCGGACGAACGAGTAACTTATTCAGTCGTACGGGAACAAGTGATGAGGAGCAACAACGACAAATGATTGAAGCCATCGTCAGTTCCGCACAGTACATGTCAAAACGGCGAATCGGTGCATTGATTGCGATTGAACGCGATACGGGATTAAACGAGTATGTGGAGACCGGCATTCGTATGGACTCGCATATCACATCCCAGTTGATTATTAACCTATTCATTCCGAATACGCCGCTTCATGATGGCGCGATGATTATTCAGGACGGGAAAATTGCGGCGGCAGCTTGCTATTTACCGCTTTCGGAAAGCCCGCACATCGATAAAGCCCTCGGGACACGTCACCGAGCAGCCATCGGGGTCAGTGAAGTGACGGATAGCGTCACTCTTACCGTCTCAGAAGAAACGGGAGCAGTCTCACTTGCAATCGCGGGCCGCTTGTATCGGGAACTAGACGAAGAAGCGCTTCGCAATAAATTAATTCAAGAACTCGTCATCGAAGAAAAAGAGGCGACCCTCTCGTTCTTCGGCAAAAAAGGAGGGGATAAGTAAGTGATTGATCAGTGGTTACAACATAAGTGGTTTCTCCGCTTCATCGCACTTGCTTTAGCCGTCCTTTTATACTTAATGGTCGCTGAGACCAGTTCTTCGAATAACGCATCTAGCGCATTGCCAATCGTCGGACAAAGTTCCATGACGCTCGATGTGCCGGTCGAAGTGTTTTTTGATGAGGTTCAGTATGTCGCATATAATGTTCCGGAAGAGATGGGTGTCGAGCTTCAAGGGCCATCTAGTAGTTTAACGATGACGAAATTGGTGAAAGATTATCAAGTGTTCGTCGATTTGACCAATCTTGGCACCGGATTCCATCGTGTCCCGGTCGAAGCGCGTGGATTCGGCGGAGACGTCAATGTCAAACTAGATCGAGAGACTGTCGAAATCTATATCGATCGGAAACAAACGATTGAAGTCCCTGTGTCCGTGAATCTGTTGAACAAAGATCAATTACCGGACGGAAAAGTCGCGGGCGATGTCGAAATCGAACCGTCGACTGTAAAAGTCACAGGTGGTGCGAGTCGGATTCAAAACGTCAAAGAAATCACGTTGAATGTGGATGTTGCCAATCAAAGTCAGACGTTCACACGAGAAATTCCACCGACCATTTTAGATGCGAATGGAAATCCGTTGAACGTGTCAGTCGATCCGAATATCATCAATGTCACCGTACCGATTTATGATGAGAGCGCGATGATTCCAATCGAGGTCGTCACGAGCGGAGAGGTGGCAGACGATTTCCGCTTAGTTGATACGTTGCTAGGTGAGACGGAAGTCCGTGTCTTTGCACCAAAAGCGGTGCTAGATGAACTCCAGCAAGTGGAGACAGAACCGATTGAACTTGACGATTTAACGAAGTCGGAAAAAGTGACCGCTACCCTTCGTCTTCCGGAAGGAGCGACTTCACTCGGTAAAAAAGAAGTAGAAGTCCAGGTGCTCGTTCGTCCAAATGATGAGACGAAAGATGACACGGGTGAATTGACAGAGCGGATTCGGTTGACCGTCCCAATCACTGTCCGTGGATATGACCGGACGAATTACACGATTCAAACGCAAGAAGTGGTCAGCGTGACGCTCTCGGGCAAACGTTCCCTTCTTGAAAGCATCTCATCAAACAGTGTCAACGTGACGTTAGATCTGACCGGATTGCCGAGCGGAACACATGCAGTCGATGCAGATTATGAAGTACCAAAAGGCGTGACCGTGATCTCGCCAAAGACAATCGATGTTCAATTGACGAGTGTCGATGAAGAAACAGAAACATCTTCCATTCAATAAAGATGTTCAATCATACAAAAGTGAGGATTTAATCTTATGGGTAAATATTTTGGAACAGATGGAGTTCGCGGTGTTGCTAACTCTGAGTTAACTGCGGAATTAGCATATCGTTTAGGTCGTGCGGGTGGCTACGTGTTGTCGAAACATTTGCCAGAAGGCGAACAGCCAAAAGTGTTGATCGGTCGTGATACACGGATTTCAGGACATATGCTTGAAGGTGCATTGATTGCGGGTCTTCTCTCAATCGGTGCAGAAGTGATGCGTCTCGGTGTCATTTCAACACCTGGAGTCGCTTACTTGACGAAATCGCTCGACGCGACGGCAGGTGTCATGATTTCAGCATCGCATAACCCTGTGGCGGATAACGGAATCAAATTCTTCGGTAGCGATGGTTTCAAATTAGACGATGCGACCGAGCAAGAAATTGAAGACATCTTAGATGCTGCGGAAGATACGCTCCCGCGTCCGACAGGTAAAGATCTCGGTTTCGTATCGGATTACTACGAAGGCGCGCAAAAGTATCTTCAAATGTTGAAACAAACGGTAGAAGAAGATTTTGATGGTCTTCACATCGCACTCGACTGTGCACATGGAGCGACGAGTGGCCTTGCGGCTCGACTGTTTGCAGACTTAGAAGCAAACGTGTCGACGATCGGAAACTCGCCAAACGGTTTAAATATCAATGAAGGTGTCGGGTCGACACACCCTGAGCATTTGGCTGAATTCGTCCGTGAAAAAGGAGCGGACATGGGCCTTGCCTTTGATGGGGATGGAGACCGTTTGATTGCGATTGACGAGAACGGTGAAATCGTCGACGGAGACAAGATCATGTATATTTGCGGGAAATACTTGAGTGAAAAAGGGCGTCTCAAAGACAACACGATTGTCGCGACGGTCATGAGTAACCTTGGTTTCCATAAAGCCGTTGAAGAAGCGGGCATGACGGCGCTTCAAACAGCAGTGGGTGACCGCTATGTCGTTGAAGAAATGAAAAAACATCAATATACACTCGGTGGCGAACAATCAGGTCATTTGATTTTCCTCGATCACTCGACAACGGGTGACGGTATGTTATCTGGTGTGCAATTGGCAGAAATCGTGAAATCGACAGGGCGTAAACTGTCTGAATTAGCGGCAGAGATGCCAGTTTATCCGCAAAAGCTCGTGAACATTCGTGTGACGAATAAAAACGATGCGATGAACGGAGAGCGTGTCTTGGCAACGATTCAAGAAGCGGAAGCGGAAATGGCCGGAAACGGTCGAATCCTCGTCCGTGCATCAGGTACAGAACCACTTGTTCGTGTCATGGCGGAAGCCCCGACAGCGGAAGAGTGTGACCGTTACGTTGAAAAAATCGCACAAGTCGTACGCGAAGATTACGGCGTAGACGGATAAAATTTTCGAAACCGGGAATAACACAAGGGAATCCACATCGGATTCCCTTTTTGTTTCCGTTTTGTCATCGAGAAAACAGCGGATTTTCTTGACGAATGGGGGTGTGATTTGTACTATTAAGAGCGTGACCTTGGAAACGGAAGGACACAAGAGTACGAACAAGCGCCAGAACTCTGCGGAGTTGACGAGGTTGGAGGTTATCGAGATTTCGGCGGATGCCTCCTCGTCGCCTGTCACGACGATAAGCATGCTTTTAAAACGCCCGGGCGACCGGACGGACAAAGAAGCGTGTACTGACAGCTCTTAGAAAAAGCCCGTTTCCTTTTTCGAGAAATCGAAGAATAGAGGAGATTTGTTTATGTGTGGAATTGTAGGAATGATTGGGAATACCGGAGCGAAGGAAGTCCTTCTCAAAGGTCTCGAAAAACTCGAGTACCGTGGTTATGACTCGGCAGGTCTTGCGTTGATGCATGAGAATGTCAACGTTCACAAAGAAGTCGGTCGCATTGCTGCGCTACGCGAAATCATCCCAGCAGAAGTAGACGGCACGATTGGAATCGGCCACACACGTTGGGCAACACACGGGGTACCGAGCGTACCGAACGCCCACCCGCATCAAAGCACGACAGGACGCTTCACGCTCGTCCATAACGGCGTAATCGAGAACGACGAGCTCATCAAGAAGACGCTCGACGTCCCGTTCCTTTCAGAGACGGACACAGAAGTCATCGTCCAGCTCATGGAGAAGCACTTCGTCGAGCTCGGCGATGTCGAGGCGGCGTTCCGTAAGACGCTTTCGGACCTCCACGGTTCGTACGCGATTGCGATGATCGACTCAGAGGACAAAGAGCGCCTCTATATCGGCAAGAACAAGTCGCCGCTCCTCGTCGGACTTGGTGACGGCACGTTCAACGTCGTCGCATCAGACGCGATGGCGATGCTCCAGGTGACAGACCAGTACCTCGAGCTCCACGATGGTGAGATCGTCATCCTCACACGTGAGTCGGCGACGATCAAGACGCTCGACGGCGAAGTACTCGAGCGTGCACCATACACGGCCGAGATCGATGCGTCAGACATCGAGAAGGGCACGTACGCGCACTACATGTTGAAAGAGATGGACGAACAGCCAGCCGTCATCCGTAACATCATCCAGCACTACCAGAACGAGAACGGCGACATCGAGCTCGCAGAAGGCGTGCGTGAACTCGTTTCGGAAGCAGACCGCGTCTATATCGTCGCATGTGGTACAAGTTACCACGCTGGTCTTGTCGGGAAGCAATTGATTGAGCGCGTTGCAGGTGTACCGACTGAAGTACACGTCGCATCAGAGTTCGGTTACAACATGCCACTTTTGACAGAGAAGCCACTCTTCCTCTTCATCTCACAATCAGGTGAGACAGCGGACAGCCGTGCCGTCCTCGTCGAAGTGAAAAAATTGGGCCATAAAGCGCTCACGTTGACGAACGTGGCAGGATCGACATTGTCACGTGAAGCGAACGAGACGATGCTCCTCCACGCCGGACCAGAAATTGCGGTCGCGTCGACGAAAGCATACACGGCACAGATTGCCGTCCTCGCGATTCTCGCATACGACATCGCTCGTGCGAACGGGAAGAAACTCCCGTTTGATCTCATGCAAGAACTTGCACTCGTTGCGACAACGATGGACTCGATCATGGCACAAAAAGAAATCTTTGAAGAGCTTGCAGATAAGTTCTTGAAAGAGTCACGTAACGCATTCTTCCTCGGACGTGGATTGGATTCATATGTAGGTCTCGAAGGCGCATTGAAGCTGAAAGAGATTTCATATATTCAAGCAGAAGGGTACCCAGGTGGGGAACTCAAACACGGTCCGATCGCCTTGATTGAAGACGGGACACCGGTCATCACGCTCGTGTCTCAACCAAACACACACCTCAACATCCGTGGAAACATCAAGGAAGTTGTGGCGCGTGGTGCCATCGCATGTACGATTTCAATGGAAGGAATGGAGCATGAGAACGACGCATTCGTTCTTCCACGTGTTGAACCACTTCTCACGCCACTCGTGACGGTTCTTCCACTTCAACTCATCTCGTACTATGCAGCACTCGCTCGCGACTGTGATGTCGACAAGCCACGTAACTTGGCGAAGTCTGTAACGGTTGAATAATGTCCAAGACCAAAATCTTTCGGGATTTTGGTCTTTTTTGTTGCAATGAGTTAACAAATCATCGTAATGTTCTCAAAAACGTCTGTTTCTTCAAAAGAGGGGGTAAAATCTACATGAGTATGAACAAAGGAGAGATTTGATGAAACAGAAGAAATGGATGACAGGTCTCGGTGTCATGATTCTCGCGACATCATTGGCCGCTTGTGGGGATACGGCAGAGGACACATCGATGGAGATGTCAGAAGAGCAAAGCATGGACCATTCAGCGATGGATCACTCCGGGTCTGGAGAAGTTCCAGACGGGCTGATGGAAGCCAGTGATCCGACTTTTCCAGTCGGATCAACCGCGATGATGACAGCGGATCACATGCCAGGGATGGAAGGCGTGGAGGCGACGATTGTCGGTGCATATGATACGACGGTCTACGCCGTCAGCTATACACCGACTACAGGTGGTGACCCGGTGGAGGATCACAAATGGGTGATTCACGAAGAACTGGATAATCCGGACGAGGCGCCTTTGTCTGAAGGGGATGAGGTCGTATTGGCCGCCGACCATATGGAAGGGATGGACGGCGCAGAAGCGACAATCGATACAGCGGAAGAGACGACCGTTTACATGGTTGATTACACGACCGAAGACGGGAAAGAGGTCACAAACCATAAATGGGTGACCGAAAGTGAATTAGAAGCAATGAAATGAATGTGATAGACCTCGAGTACATCTCGTGGTCTATTTTTTTCGATAAATATTTATTGATAAACGATAAATAGTGGCATATGATAAAGAAAATAAAACTAAATGAGGTGTTTGGCAGATGAAACGGGAAACCATTTTTTTGAAACTAGCAGTGATTGTCTTGTCGCTCCCGATTCTTGCGGCCTGTATCTTTTTACTACCGTTTCTTTGGCGAGACGCAACCGAGAGCGGGGGATGGATTGCGAATTCGATGCGTCCGATTGTTATCGGGATGTATGTGGCGGCAGTTCCCTATTTTATGGCTTTGTTCCAGACGTTTACCTTACTTGGATTGATTGACCGGAACGAGGCATTCTCCTATCGGTCGGTGAAAGCACTTCGTGTCATTAAATATTGTGCGTTGACCATCACGGCCATCTATATGGCGACACTCCCGTTCTTCTATTGGTTCGCTGAGCGTGACGACTCGCCAGGATTTTTAGTCATCGGATTCGTCTTCGTGTTCGCCGCATTTGTCATTGCCGTCTTTGCTGAGTTGTTACAGAAATTATTGAAGCGAGCCATCGATATGAAACAAGAAATCGATTTGACGGTCTGAGGTGAGAAAAATGGCGATGATTGTGAATCTAGATGTGATGTTAGCGAAGCGGAAAATGAGTGTGACAGAGCTGTCGGAACGGGTCGGGATCACCATGGCGAACTTGTCGATTTTAAAGAATGGAAAAGCGAAAGCGATTCGTTTTTCGACGCTCGAAGCAATTTGTGAAGCGCTCGACTGTCAACCGGGGGACATACTAGAATATCGAGCGGACGAACGAGCAGAGTGAATCTCTGCTTTTTTGTGTGAACATGAAACGTATTTGAACGATATAGCGTATATAAAATAAATCATTCAGGGGGAGACTAGAAGATGGTTCAAACATGGACAGAACGGACACACGAAGCAATTAATGGGAAACGAGGTCGACTGTTAATCTGGTCGTTTCTCTGTGCCGTTATATTAGAATCTAGCGCATTGCTCGATCCGACACTTTACGGGGCGAAAGCCGATTCAGTACAGGCGATTGTATTCCTTTTATGTACAATTGTTGTATCCTTCATGCTATATCCAATCATCATTGGGTATCACTGGGTCATTCTTTCAATCATTCGCGGACAAGACGCGCAGTTCCGTGACGTGTTTCGACCGATGAAAGAACGATTTGGTAAGCATGTGACTGCAGTCATCCTACTAGCCATCTTCCAGACGCTTTGGACACTATTGTTCATTGTTCCAGGAATCATGAAGTTCTTCTCTTACGCGTTCACGTACTTTATTTTGCGAGATGAGCCAGCATTATCGGTCAGAGAATCGATCACGAAGTCACGCGCGCTGATGCATGGTCAGAAGTGGGACGCATTTAAACTAATTTTGCCGTTCATCCCGATTTATTTGATTGGCTTCACGTTATTTACGGTCGTCAATTCGGTTTTACTTGCTGCATTCTCCCTATCGATTGCGACGGTTCTCATTCGTCCATTCGTCGTTTCGCGTTTCGCTGTCATGTATGAAGACTCGCGTCGGGCGTACGACGAACAATGGAACAAGCCAGCCTGAAGCATATCAAACAGAGGGTAAATTGAAGGAACGTGCTACAATCTTCATGAAGAGAAAGGGGAATGCGGAATGAAGATTGGGATCATCGGGGCCGGTCTGAGCGGAATCATCGCAGCGCGTGAACTCGCGCGTCAAGGTCATGACGTCGAATTGGTTGAAAAGAGTCGAAGCGTCGGGGGACGCTTGGCGACGCGTCGAATCGGTGATGGACGGGCAGACCATGGCGCGGTATATTTCACGGTGCGTGGAGAAGAGCTCGAACGAGAGGTACAGTCGTGGATGAATGCAAACTGGGTGCGGGTCTGGTATGCCGACCCTTATCCACGTTATGTCGCGATTGATGGGATGAATGCCCTCGCTAAGCGTTTGTCTGAAGATTTGACCGTACAATTGAATGAACGAGTGGAGAACGTTCAAGTAGAAGAAGACGGAACCGTCACAGTCAAGACAGACGTGACGACACGTTCCTATGATCGACTCGTGATGACGGCACCGCTTCCACAGTCATTCGAACTACTAGGGAGTTTGGTCGACCAGATCAAACCCGCGCTACTTCGTCTCGTATATGCGCCGACGTTCGTCGGTCTTTTTGAATGTGCCGGTGATGTGCAGATTGGAGCAGACGGTATTCTCGATCAAGAACTGGTACCTGGTGTATTAAAAATCGTCGATAATCGCCAAAAAGGAATCTCTGCGACACCACTCGTAAGTGTCTATATGGAAGAGGCGTGGAGTGAGGCGTGGTATGAGCGACCGGAAGCAGAGACACTTGCTGAAATAGAGCGGTTAGTGCGTGAAGAAGTCGGAGACCTCGGTATCCAATCACGGCAGTTAAAACGTTGGCGTTACGCGCAAGCGAAAGATATATGGCATGAGCCGTTTTATCAAGTAAGCCATCATCCCATCTATTTAGCAGGGGATGTCTTCCTTGAAGCTGATGATCCATCCGGACGAACGCGATTCGAAAGTGCCTATCTGTCTGGGTTACGTGTGGCAGAAACCATCGAAAAGAACATGGGCCGATAAGGGCATCCCTTATCGGTCTTTTTATTTGACGCTATTTAGTTTAGGGCATAAACTATAACCATCTAGTTTAGGGGGGTAAACTAAAAATGAAAGCATTGATGCGTGAAGCGGTGCAGCTGTTTGAAGAAGTGATGTTCCATGGGACGGAACATGTCATCGAAGCGATGGAGGGAGACGTATGGCGCGAGTATTCGCGTGAACAGCTCCAACTGTTGAAGTTACTCGATCAGTTTGGACCAACTCCTGCTGGGCAATTGGCGCAAAAACAAGGTGTCCATAAAAGTGCGGTTTCGAATCGCCTGAAAAAGTTGGTCGAAAAAGGACTCGTCACGAGTCGACGAGGACAAGATCAACGGGAACGATTGATTGAATTGACCCCAGAAGGGAAACGGCTCGTCGAAGAAGTGGACGGTGCCGTCTATCGATATGTGGAATCCCTCATCGATGGAGAAGTAGACGAAATTGAAATCGAGCAGTTTGTTCGGACGTTCCGAAAAATAAAGCAATTGCTCCGAATCGGGGAGGAATAACACATGCATAAAATCATTCAATGGCGCTGGGGAATTTTCATTTCCCTCATCGTATTGACGGCAGCATTATTTGTCGCAGCACCGAACTTAACGAAACAAGCAGAAGAGGCAGGGAGCTTCCAACTTGCGGACGACATGGACTCACAACGCGCACAAGCGATTTTAGATGAAGCCGGGAAGAGTGACAAGACCATCTCCCTCGTCTATGAGTTTGAATCAATCGGAGAGACGGAGCGAACAGATGTCGCACGTGTCATCGAAGAACTTAAACAAAACGAAACGGTCGTGACGGATGTTCTCAATCCGTTTAAAAGTGAAGAGACAGAGGCACAGCTTGTCTCGGAAGACGGACGCATCGTCCTCGTCCCCATCACGGTAGAAGGTACGACGGAAGAAATCAATGCGTTTGCTGATGATGTCCGTGAAAACGTGCTCCCGCAAGAGGAGACAGTATATATCACCGGGGAAGAAATCATTAACAATGATGTGAATCTAAGTGCACAGGAAGGGTTGAAAAAGACAGAGATCATCACGGTCGTGTTGATTTTTGGATTACTCCTTCTCGTCTTCCGTTCCATCGTGACCCCGTTCATCCCGCTCATTGCGGTCGGATTCACGTATCTGTTGAGCCAATCCTTTGTCGCGTTCTTCGTGGATTGGTTCGGGTTCCCGGTGTCGAACTACACGCAGATCTTTCTTGTCGCCATCTTGTTCGGGATTGGGACAGACTACTGTATCCTGCTTCTTAGCCGTTATAAAGAAGAACTCAGTGCAGGACATGCCATCGAAGACGCCATCGTCAATACGTACAAGACGGCAGGACGGACGGTCCTCATCAGTGGGCTCGCGGTCTTCGTCGGTTTTGCCGCCATCGGATTTGCTGATTTTCCAATCTTTAAATCAGCGGTCGCCGTCGCAGTCGGGATTGCGGTGTTGCTGCTGATTCTCTTCACGGTCGTCCCATTCTTTATGGCGACGCTCAAACAGCGACTGTTTTGGCCGTCGAAAAAGGCAGGCGAGCATCATGACAGCAAGCTTTGGGCTAGCTTGAGCCGATTGTCGGTCAATCGCCCGTTCTTTTCGATTTTGGTCGTCGGGTTGATCACAGTACCTGTCTTATTCACATATGACGATGCCCGTTCGTTCAATACGGTCGATGAGATTGGAGACGGCTACGATTCGGTTCGTGGACTGAATTTGATCTCAGAAGGGTTCGGTCAAGGGGAATCCCTTCCGGTACAAGTCATTTTGAGACAAGATCAAGCCATTACAGAATCAGAAGTTCCCTATATCGAAAAGTTTGCAAGTGAGCTTGAAAAAGTTGAAGGTGTGAATGGTGTCCGTGCGCTCACACGTCCGACTGGTGAAATCATCGACGATTTTTATGTCGATACGCAGCTCAGTGAAGTCAGCGATGGCTTGTCTGAAGCGCAGACGGGTCTCGGGGATGTTCAAACTGGATTGAATGAGATTGAGCAAGGATTGAACGCAATCGTCGAGCAATTGCCAAGTGGTTCAACCAATGCCGGGGCACCGCTTGCAGAAGCAGCAGCGGGACTAAATCAGTTGAATGGTCAACTTGGTCTCATTGGGCAAGGATTGACAGCGACTCAAAACATCCCGGCCGCAGTCGGACAGCTCGGTCAAGTATCAGCTGGCCTCACACAAATTGAGTCAGGAATCAACGAAGCGGCGTCCGCATTAAATGCACAAGGTTCTCAGGTCGGTGAACTTGGTAGCGGGTTAGCGCAACTGGCGACAGGTGTCGCGGAAGCGAACGACGGGCTAGGACAAATTGAGTCTGGTCTCGGCGAAGCCGTTTCGTTCTTACAACAGTTGAGTGAAGCAGATGCGCTTCGGGAGACAGGCGTGTATCTTCCGGAAGGGACGCTCACATCAGATGAGTTCTCACCTGCAGTCGAACGATATGTCTTCGATGAAGGAATGGCGACTCAGCTCGAGGTCGTCTTAGAGATGGACCCGTATTCGCCAGAAGCGATTGATACCGTTGAGACAATCAAAGAGACGATGAATCGTGCCGTGACGGGAACACCGTATGCGGATGCGACCATCGGATATGCCGGGATCTCAAGTATCAATAGCGATTTAAATGAAACATCGACGAATGATTTCAATCGAACGGTAGCCATCATGCTCGTGACGTTGTTCATCGTTTTGACAGCACTGTTCCGCTCGATGATCATGCCACTCTACATGATTGCTTCGCTTCTCTTGACGTACTATACGTCAGCGGCAATCACAGAGCTAATCTTTGTAGAAGGACTCGGCTATGACGGGATTAGCTGGGCCGTTCCGTTCTTTGGATTTGTCATGTTGATTGCCCTTGGAATTGACTACTCCATCTTCTTGTTAGATCGATTCCGAGAAGAAACAATCAATGGGAAGACGGTCCGTGAGGCGCTCATCCACTCGATGACGAAGATGGGTACCGTCATTATGACCGCCGCGGTCATCCTCGCCGGGACGTTCGGTGCCATGATTCCGTCAGGCGTGCTCAGTCTCGTCCAGATCGCGACAATCGTCATCACCGGTTTGTTGCTATACGGATTGATTGTGTTACCGCTGCTCATCCCGGCAATCACCGTCTCCTTCGGGGACGGGGTATGGTGGCCATTTAAACGGAAAGTTGAAGATAGATAATTGTGAGGGATTCATAGGACAACAAGTGCAGCGAATGCTGGCATATGTTGTCCTATTTTTATTTGTTGAGTCAATACAAAACTGCGAGAAATGGATTTAAAAATTTTCGGCATGTGTCGATAAATACATATAGACTCTTACTTTTATTGAAAGAAGGCAACAATCATGGTAAATCATTTTGAGAAAATGAGCTCGTTACTCGTATCGCGGATGATAATCATTTTGTTTTTCCTTTCTTATCCGATCATGGGTGTTTTGTATTGGATGGGGGAGCTCGCGGGGCAAGGCGCAGTCAATTTTATTCTGATAGGTGGTGTCATTCAAGCCGCATCATGGCTGGGCCATCGCTTCTATGTGGAACATACTTGGTTGAAGTATGGGCTCGTCACGTTGATGTACATTGCAGCTTCAGCAATTATCTTGACGCTGCCAGGTACTGCGATTCAAAATATCGTCTTTCTGTATATCGTATTGATGTTGATGTACTTGAATCGGCATCTTGTGCTGTACGGCAGCATTCTCGCGCTTATCGTATCGGTCGGAGCTGTATTGATTGGGCGCTTTTCATTTGAAACGCCGCTCGATCTCGTCATTTGGTTCACTGTGCTCACAATGGCTTTGTCTGGCGCCTACTTCGTTTCTTTCTTTGGGGCAAAATTATTACACGAGACGTTTACACAACAACAACAAGCTGAACAGCATGCGAGTGAGGTCGAACTCACCATGGCGAAGACGACAGCGAGTGCGACAACGCTTCATGGCGCGGTATTTACAATGAATGATTCCGTTGATTCCGTCACGAACGCCTCAGAACAAGTCACGGCCCAAATTGGTTCGATGACAAAACGAACGTCTGAACAAGCAATTTTGATTCAGAATATCGCCTCACAAATTCAATCCACTGTACAGGCGTTTGAACGGATGCAACAACAGCTTCAAGAAACAACCTCGCACGTGAACGGTGTCTTACAAGACGCTCAACTATCACATGACAATATGGATTCGACAGAACGGTCGCTTGCTGAGCTGAACTTAAGTATCGGTGAAGTGAATCTAGCCTTTAAAGGATTGGCGGAGCGTTTCCAAGAAGTGCGGACCATCACGGATACGATTCAGCAAATCTCGTCTCAGACGAACTTGTTGTCTCTTAACGCTTCAATTGAGGCGGCACGAGCAGGTGAACACGGAAAAGGGTTTGCCGTCGTCGCGACGGAGATTCGAAATTTGTCCGCTCAAACGGCACAAGCATCAGCTCAGATTAATGACATTATCCAACTCGTCATGCAAGAGGTACAAGTGACGGAACGTGCCATCGATGGCAGTACAGAACGTCTATCGACGCAGGAAGAACAAGTCCGTAAGAGTGGGGCGTCGATCCTTTCCATGATTCAAACGACAAATACGGTCGCAGGAACAGTAGATGAGACGTCGAGTCAGCTCCAAATCGCCGCCGCAGAATTACACAAAGTCCATCAAGTGACGGGTGATATGACGGCGTTGACGATGGCACTCGAAACGAACAGCCAAGACGTTCATGTGTTGACGATTTCACAACAAGAAGCGTTAGCTTCGTTGAAAGATCAAATTGAAGAACTGAACGAGATTGCGAACGAACTCGTCTAAACGATGGACACGCCTTTACAAATCGGCGTGTCCATTTGCGTATACATCTCTTCTAAAACGGGAAAAGTATTGCGTTCATGTAAAACGGAGGAGGAATTTGCAATGGAAATCGTGATTACCGCTGTATTAAAGGCATATCCGGGGAAAGAGGAAGAGTTAAGGCAAGCGCTCGATGAAGTCATTTCCCCATCGAGACAAGAAGAAGGATGTTTGACGTATGTGCTCCATGAGTCAATCGATGCCCCGGGCACGTTCGTGTTCTATGAGAAATATCGGGACGAGACGGCGCTCGACGCGCATATCCATTCAGCCCATTATCAGGCGTACCGGAAACGAGTGGAGACATTGCTCGCCGTGAGAGACGTGTATCGTCTACGTGAAGTCTGAAAGGAGGAAATCTAATGATTACCCAATCGATTATCCCGTGTATTTGGTTCGAAAGTCACGTCGAAGCGATTGCGGGGTGGTACGTCTCGAAGTTTCCCGATTCGTTCATCGACTATACGACGAAACTGATGGATACGCCTTCAGGTGAGACGACGATTGTGACCGTTTCGCTGTCGGGACAGTTCTTGCAACTGCTTGGGGCGGGTCCGTTGAAGGACCGCAATCCCTACATCTCGTACATGGTCACGTTCCCGACGTCGGAAGAAGTGGATACGCTTTGGGGCGAATTGAGTGAGGGGGCAGAGGTGCTCATGCCGCTTGACACGTATGATTTCAGCGCGCGCTATGGCTGGTTGAAAGACAAGCACGGGGTATCCTGGCAAATCATGCATAGCGGCGGGATGGACATCCAGACGGTGACCCCATGCTTTTTGTTCGTCGGGGACGTCTTTGGTCATGCTGAAGCGGCGATGAATGACTGGATTTCGATTTTCCCGGATTCTTACGTGCTGGAAGACCATATGATTCGTTACGGGGGGACAGACGGCCCGAAGTTGGAAGGGAAGCTCAATTACGCCCGCTTCGTCTTGTCCGGACGCGAGTTCGTCACCATGGACAGCGCGGAAAATCATTAATTCGCGTTCAACGAGATGCAGTCGCTGATTGCGTTTTGTGAGTCGCAAGAAGAAGTCGATTCGTACTGGGAGCGGCTATCGGCTGTACCGGAAGCAGAGGAGTGTGGTTTGCTGAAAGATCGCTATGGCGTCTCCTGGCAAATCATCCCGTGGGAAATGGAAGAGATGATGACGGTAGGTTCGCAAGAGCAGATTGAACAGGTCGTACAGGCATGTCTGCCCATGAAAAAGCTTGATATCGCGACATTGCGTAAAGCTTACTGAACAAAACTCCCGAGACAAATAGCTCGGGAGTTTTTTCATGGACTCATTTGCGAGAGGGCATCTTTCTCGATGATGGTATCCGAGAGCCGGAGCTGACTGGCCGCGCGGTCGATGTAAGGGGCGCATCGATCGAATGCGACTTGTTCTTCCGTCTCAATGGAATAGCATGTGCCGTTACCAGCACGTTCGGTCAAGTCTGGTTCATAGTAATGATCTTCGTATCGGAAAGCGCCCGTCCGAAAGACGGTTAGATTTGACGTATCATTCAATAAGGAGTCGCCAAGCATATATGCTGGAGAGATTCCAAGTAAATCGAGAATCGTCGGGGCGATATCGATTTGTCCACCACTCGCCTCCATGACTTCTCCTGTCATCGGTCCAGGTGGTTTGATGAAGAGAGGGACAGCACGGTCAAGTTGAAACGCGTCAACCGTCGAATCCACTTCTTCGAGGGTAGCCATCTCTTCTCCTGGTGCCGTCAGACCGCTATCGTGGTCACCATACATGACGAGAAGCGTCTCATCCCAGAAACCATCTTGTTTCAATCGTTCGATGAACTGACCGACAGCGGCATCGACGAAATGAACGGTATGGTAATAGTTTTCGAGAAGGGGATCGTCGATATCAGATAGGTCCAACCGCTTCTCGTCTTCCGGGATATCGTACGGTGTATGACTCGTTAAAGCGACTAAAAATGCGTAAAATGGTTCATCCAACTCTTCCATAAATCCGACCGACGTATTTAAGAATTCTTGGTCGTTGAGTGCCATCCCGATGATGCCTTGGTCGGGGTAGTCTTTGTCGCTGAAGAAATGATTGAACCCGATGTTGTCGTAAAAATCATCTCGATTCCAAAAGTCTTTTCTGAAAGAATGCATGGCTGCCGTATCGTAGCCCGCCTCATTCAAGGATTGAGAAAGCGCGCTGAATTGATTTCCCGGGAAACGCGTGTAGACGGAACCAGATTTGACAGGATAAAGTGACGTGTTGACGATGAACTCTGCATCAGACGTTCGCCCTTCATGCGTTTGATGATACACGTTCGGGAAGTAAAGCATGTCACGTCGCAATCGGTTCAAATTCGGGGTCAGTTCCTGTCCATCAATCTGTTGATCGATGACGGATGTTTGGAATGATTCGAGTTGTAAAACGATAACGTTCGTATCTGGACTTGGGGCACTTAATTCTTGATAAGAGAGTGCTTGAATTTGAGAACGCTCTTCGTCTGTCAGGGCTTCGTTCCATCCCATAGCACGTTCGACGCCTCGGGCGACATCCATCGCATGATAGCCCCAAAATCCAAGATGATAGTATTCACGCATATTCGAGATGGGGTCGTCTGCGATCCACTTTTCTCCACGCTGATAACTGAGGGTGAGCGGAATCGTGAAAAGAAGAAACCCGAGTGTGAAGCCAGCGAGCGCCAATCGTCTTCCGTTCCGCTTTCCTCCACGGACAGGATGACGTTTCATATAACGCAAAATCAAACCGTAGATGATGAGGTCGATGAAGAAGAACGCATCGATTGGGCGGATGAGCGTCAAGAAGCCACCCCCGACATCTCCCATCTGCCCGATATCAGATAGTAAGGCGACGGATAATAAGTCTTCAAAATAGCGATAGTACCAGACGTCCGAGACGAGCAGGGTACTGTGCAGGAACAGAGAAACGTATAAAATCCATCGGCGGATCGGATAAGACACGGCGAGTGCCCAACTCGTCAGGAGCAAAATCGTCGCCAAATTGATTAGGAAAAACGAGAAGTCGAACGCCGTCGCGGTCAACCAGCTAAAAAAGAAGAGCTTTGCCAGAGAGAGTGACAAGTAGCTCCAATAATCGAGATATTTCATTAGTGATCTCCTAACTCAAGATGTAGTTACTGTATCCTTTCCTTTCTTATGAACAGAGAAAACGTAGAAAGTGTGATGGAGATTCATTCGTAATCAAAAATATGTAATATATATATTGCGTTAATGGAATATATATATTACATTTTAGGTATTGCGCAACTAAATTAGGAGACAGACATGGGAAATAGAGTAAAAGAACATCGAGTAGAAAAGAATCTTACTCAAACCGATTTGGCAGAGGCAATCGGTGTGACTAGACAGACAATCGGTTTAATCGAAGCAGATAAATATAATCCTTCGTTGAAGCTCTGTATTGCCATTGCGAGGGTTCTTTGCGTCACGTTAAATGATTTATTTTGGGAGGAGTAAAAGATGAAAAAATCATGGGTCACAATGTTTTTACCAAATGACGAATATAAAGAAAGGCGGATATTGTACTTTATAGCCGAGGCTTTCGTTTTGTTCATTGGATTTTTGGGAGTAGTCGTTCTATTGAATAGATTTTCAGGTATATTCAACACTGAGTCTTCATATATTTTATTGAGTGTTATAGCAATTCTAAGTCTCTATGTATGGATTCGTTATATTGTCTCAGGTATGGAGTATGCAAACGTTGTTGAGAAATCTGAATATAAAATGGAACTAAGGAAACTGATTGGTTCTACATCGAAGTTTGCTGTTTTGTTTGCTGGAGTGGCAATAGCATTAAAGGTGACAGGTGTAGTGATTTATTCTTGGGTGGACTTGTTAGCAATGACACTTCTTTCAAATGGGTTACTTCTGGTCGCACAATTCATTTCACTTCAACGGTCATTTAGAAAAAATCGTGAGCTTTCATGACCGAGGTGATGCATTCGTTTTACTTCAAATAGGACATCTATGTCTTTAAGAGTGCATAACAAAACCAGGTCCCATGCAAACATGGACCTGGTTTTGTTAGATAACTGTGAAGCTCTGATTATGTAATCTCGAACGTATCACGCAGTTCAATGATGGTTCCTTCCGGTGCTTTTAATTTACTTAAATGTCCATCGACGACGAAGTAGATGTTGCCACCGTGCTTCGGTAAAAACGTGACGCCGAGTTGTTCGAGTCGTGCGACTTCCGCTTTGAGGTCATCTACATAGAGGGCGAAATGGACGGGACCGGCCGCATGTTTCGAGTAGTCTTGTAACGTTTCATCCGCTTTAGCAGTCTGGAGCTCAATATAAAAATCACCGAGCTTGAGCCAACTGTTGAAGTCACGCGTATGAAAGTTTGGCGACTCCTGGACGAGTTCAAAACCGAGCGCTTCGTAAAATGACTTCGATGCGGCATAATCCGGGGTTTGGATACAGATATGATGGATTTGTTTCATTGGTTGTTTCCTTTCGTTTGCAACTCTTTCACTCGATCACGGTGGAACGGGGAAGTCAATTCTTCTGAGATGAGGCTGATCGTATGTCCATCCGGGTCTCGTACGTCTAGTGTAACGAATGCATGCTTTCGAAGATACGGGAGAAGAAACTTTTTACGGGAGAAATCGTATGGAAGAAAGAGAAAATCAATGAGGTGAAAGCATGAAAGGAAATGAAATCACGATTCAACCGGTTGATGCAGTCAATCGAGAGGCGGTCATCGCTCTGACAGTAGACGAGAACCAAGAACGATTCATCGAGACGAATGCCGAATCCCTTCAAGAGATGGCTGAGGATACGAAATACAATTGGCAGAGCTTTGCATTTTATGAAGGTGAGCGACCGGTTGGCTTCATGATGGTCGGGGCGGAAAACCAGACAGAACGTTATGTATGGCTCGACCGCTTCATGATTGGTCAACATGAACAGGGGAAAGGCGTTGGAACGAAGTGCCTACGCATGGCAGTGGAATTCATCCAGACACAATACGACGTGGATGACATCATCCTCAGCCTCCATCAAGAGAATGAAGCTGCGAAACGATTTTATGCGAAGAACGGCTTTTTCGACAGTGGCTTAATTGATGAATGGAACGGTGAAGCGATTTGGGTCTATCATACAAAAAACCGACCGTCATGAGTCGGTCGGATTCTCGGATGGACTTGTTTTTTGCGTGACATTCATAGCTGCCAAGAAGAAGGGGATAGCGGCAAAGAGAAACAAGGTAACGAACCAGTTTTGGAGAAATGGATCGACAAACGTCGGTTTTTCCAACCAGCTCCCGGTTGAGATTTCGGCGTACCAACGTATGTAGAGTGCGATGCGTTCGAGCGTATATAAGAGTCCGGACAAAAACAACAAAATACCACCCGCTACAAGTTGATTGAAACGAGACATAAAACCCCTCCTCTATAGATGTTGTCTATAGTTTACCATTTTCATCCAAAAAGGGAGCTTTTATTTGAGTACGTTCGGTCGCAACTGTTTGACACGCGACAAGACGAGCCAACCGAGAAGCGCACCCGTCAAACTAGAGGCAAGGAACGCCGGGACAAAGAAAAATGCACCGAACGTCGAACCCATCAACAGTTTTGCGTACGGGACGGCAATCAACGAAGCGATAACCCCAGTCCCGATGATTTCTCCGAGAGCGGCCGCATAGACGCGGTTCGTGCGAACGAAGAACATGCCGGCAAGAAACGCGCCAATCATGCCACCAGGGAATGCGAGCAGTGATCCTGTACCGGTCATGACGCGAATGAGTCCGGTGACGAAAGCGACGAGAACGGCTCCGATTGGACCGACGGTGACTGCGGCAATCACGTTCACCATATGTTGAATCGGATAAGCGCGGGCGACACCTGTAGGAATCGAGATGAACATCGAACCGACGACGGCGATGGCAACGAGCATTGCCATCCAAGTGAGTTGTTGAATACGCATGAATAGTCTCCTTTCAAAATAAAAACGCCACGTTTCCAGACGGAAAAATGGCGTGGACATACAGAGACGTATCCCAAGCCACTTCCCTACGCTGGTATGAGCCAGATCAGGTTCAAAGGGTCCGGCAAATGCCGTCTCAGCCCGAAGGCTCCCCTAGTGGTCGTTTATTGATTTGAGTATAGCATAGCTAAAATCGGAAAAGGGGCGAAATTATCCCTCATTCTTGGCTAACAGGTCCTCATAGTCCTTCTCGTTCCAAAAGAGAGGTGAGATGGATTCGGGGCCTTTTAAAATTTCTCCGTCCTGATCATATACGATGGCATACCCGCTCTCGACATCGAATACGAACAAGTCGGCAGTGACTTCGGTCACGCCGTTCCCGGCGATGATCACGTCATCGATTGGCTCCCGTGCCAGTTCGACGCCCGCTTCATCGAGTTCGACGAGGAGGGCTGACGTGTAGGCATGGCGGTCATAGACCGTTTGGAATTCATCTTGCGTGAGGACGACATCGGTAGGTGGGGCACTTGTACCAAATTTCCGATTTTCAATCTCTTCGACGTATTGAAGGAAGGATTCCTCTTGCCAGAATAGCGGAGCGACCGACTCAGAACCATTGATCACCGTTCCGTCTTGACTGTCGAAAATGGTAGCATACGTCCCGTCATCGAGCTTAAATGGGTAAATATCCGCATACGTATGCTCGAGACCGTTGCCGGCGATGATGACCCGTTCGAACGTCTCCCGAAACGGTTTGATTCCTTGTTGTTCAAGGGCAGTAAGGAGCGGTTTCGTTTGTTCGTATTGGTCATAGACGTCTTTAAAGTCCTCACGCGTCCATTCGGTGATGGGTTCATCGGGTGATTCGATTGGGATTGGATTGTCTGACACCGTATCTGTACAACCCGTGAGTAAAAGTGCACTTAATCCGAATATCGCCCATCGTTTCATGTTTCCATCCCCTTAACTGACATTTTCCACCATTTTATCATTCATGATGAAAAAGCAGAACCTGTGCACATTCTCACTCGGGGTGAGGACGTGTCGCGTAAGTATCGAGTGTTCTCTTGAAGTGAAGTGTATCTTCTTCAGAAATCGTCACACCTGAAGAGGTGCCGTAGCGAACCGCATGATAAACGGACGGGTTCATCGGTAAATCGATGCGTTGGAACCACTCTTGCAATGTCTCATGAGCACGCAATCGCTTGGCTGGTAGGAGAGATTGGTTAAATGTGATCAGCGCATCGCGAATCGGGACGTTCGTGAACGCTGTGAGCGTCGAAACGGACGAAGCGTTCTTGTTTAGTAGCGATTCGACAAGCGGGTCTATGCTTGAATCAACATGATCTCGTGCGCGCGCCAAACGTTGCTTTCGTTTTCGATAGACATAAAAACCGAGCAAACAGAATGCAATCAAAGCGACCAATAAACCGAGATTTCGTCGTGTGGACTCTCCAGAGCCCGTAAATCTCTCAAGAGGTTTTATTTTTCCTTTTCGAGGATCTAATTCATACGGATAATCTGCTTTAGATTCATCTATTAAAAGCTTACTGTCTTCATCTGATTTGAAATTCGTAGGAGGACTATTATTTTCCTCGACCGGTATCGTTTCCGGGTTATAGAGCCATTCGAATATCCCGGTCGCAACCACCATCATTGTAAAGGTGACGAGAAGTGTGGCGGCAATCATGAGAAAAAACTTGTTCGTCCAGCGCAAGAAGTTACCTCCTTTTTGAATGTTCAGACTATTTGTTGTTTATCTTACCATAAAAAGGTAAAGTTTGATTAAGACAAAAAATGGAGGTCGTCATATGGGCATGGAGCAGGTCATCAAACAGTTGAACGAAGTGTATTTAGGAAAAGAGGATGTCGTACGCCTCTGTTGTACGGCGTTACTCGCGGAAGGACATATTCTATTAGAAGATGTGCCAGGCACGGGAAAAACGTTACTTGCCAAAACAATTGCGGCTAGCTTCGACGGGGTGTTTTCCCGGATTCAATTCACGGCCGACTTGTTACCGTCTGATGTGATCGGAGCAGACTATTTCAACATGCAGACGCAGACGTTCGATCATCGCCAAGGACCAATCTTTGCGAACATCGTCTTGATTGATGAAATCAACCGAGCGGTTCCACGAACGCAGTCCGCCTTGCTTGAGGCGATGGAAGAACGACAAGTTTCCATCGGGGGAGAGACATATCCGATGCCGAAACCATTTTTCGTCATCGCGACGCAAAACCCGATTGAATCAGCGGGGACGTTCCCCTTACCGGATGCCCAACTCGATCGCTTCTTGATTTCGATTCCGGTCGGTTACCCTGATGTTGCGGAAGAGAGAGAACTCCTCTTACAAGTCATGCGCCAAACACGGAAAACCGTAGAGGCGGTTGCGACGTTAGACGAGTTACGCCGTGCTCAGGAGGAAGTGAAGCAAGTATCGATTCAAGATGATGTCCTCGATTATTTACTCGGGCTCGTTCATGCGACACGAGAACACCAATCTGTCGAGGTCGGTGTCAGTCCACGAGGAGCCATCGCGCTCATGCGAGCGTCTCAAAGTTATGCCTATCTGAACGATCGATTGTACGTCATTCCGGAAGATGTGAAAGCCGTGGCACCTTATGTATTGGCACATCGTCTGACGTTGACGCTTGAAGGAGGCATCAAATCAACGAAACAGGACATCATCCGTTACATCTTAGACACCGTTTCTGTTCCAGTCGAGGGCTGATGATGACGTTCTCGACACATAACGCCCTCCAGAAAGAGTGGATTCCGGTCTATGGATTCGCCGGGATAATTCTCGTATTCGTCCCGTATATGGAAATCGTCGGGTATGCGCTTTGTTTACTTGCAGGCATCGTCTGGTTCTTTGAGCGGACACGCAAGCAGTTAGAACGTGCTCTTCGGCTCCACGTACATACCCATGAATCCCTTCTTTTCGTTGGGGATGAAACGGAGGTACAACTGATTTTAGATGGAAGTGAAACCGTCGAACGACTTGGGCTTCCGGTTCGTATTCGGATGAAATCCAATACAGCGCTCAGCTTTCCAGACCACGACCGGTCCCCGAACAGTCTGGATTTGACGTTACGGACAGATCAGGCTCGTCACGTGCTTCGTGTGCAGGCTGAATTCCGGGGACCAGCTTATATCGAAGAGTGCGTACTTGCTGTGACGCTCCCGTTTCATCTCGGGACGTATCTTCTTGAGTGCCCGATCGAGAAACGATGGACGGTGTTGCCGTCCCTCACGTTACATCCTCCGGTCGGCACGAAACGATTGGCACTCGGTGACCGTCCTTTGACCGCATCACCTTTACGGAATCCACTTCAGGTTCTAGGTTCGAAGCCTTACGAAGGGGAACCGGTCAAAGAGATCGACTGGGTCGCGACGGCAAAACTTGGACGAGTCCAATCGAAAGTCTTTCAAAAGACGTCGCTCGACACGTTCACATTCGCAGTCGATTTGAGTGGGCCGTCCGGCTACACGTTGCATCACGACTTCGAGTCGATCATTAGCCAAGTCGCGTACGTGACGACCCGACTCTTAAAAGAGGAGTGTAAAGTCGAACTGTTCATCAACCGCTTCAATGGTGAAGGAAAGATGGAGCATATCTCCCTTCAGGAAGGGGAACGGGGGACACGTATCATCCTCATGTTGCTGGCCGACCTTCATCCTGGGAACCGCTTCATCTCGACAGACGCGTTCGTCCGAATGGTTGAACGGAAACGTTTGAAACAAAGCCATCTCGTCTGGTTCAATCAGCATAACCTGTATGACTAACAAGGAACTTTCTTTCTTCTGGCGAACTGTATCATACAGAGATGACCAAAGGGGAGATCCATATGGCAAAACGAAAGTATGCGAATCGACGAGACTGGGAACGGATTTTAAAGAACCGCTACGCGCAAATTCGTGTTCAGACGGAACAATTTTCAGGCGTCGTCGCCTTATTCCAAATCGATGAGGTTCGGGCACCATTATATAAAAAGCATAAAGGGGAAGAATTCATCGTGGCGGATGCCGGGTTTGCTTGGCTCCAATATTTCCCGGACAATGAACCGTTCGGTGTGACGGTCATGTTCAACCCTGACGGTGAAATCGTGCAATGGTATATCGACCTCGTCGACCGAATCGGCGAAGAAAATGGCATTCCGTACATGGACGACTTGTTGCTCGATATTCTCGTGTTTCCGAACGGGGATATCGTCAAAAAGGATGAGGATGAGTTCAAGGCGGCAGCTGAAAGCGGCGAATTGACGCCTGAACAGGTCGAACGTGGATGGCGTGAGTTCGAAGCGACGCTCGAACGAATCGAACGTGGAGACTTCATCTACTTTGATTTGGCGAAAGGACATTACGAACAGTTAAAACAAAAGCTATGAGCGAATTCACTCTCTCTGCTACAGTAAGAGCGTAGGAGGGGGAGTTTTTATGAAAAAAATTGAAATCGAGACGTGGGCACGACGTAAGCACTTCGAGTTTTTCAAAGCGTTTGATGCGCCACATTTCAACGTGACGGCAAACGTAGATGTCACGAACCTATATACATATGCCAAGGAGAGCAATCAATCGTTCTTCAAACTCTTTTTATACGGTGCGGTGAGAGCGGCGAACGCGACTCCGGAATTGCGCTATCGTATCCGTGGTGAAGAGGTCGTCGAACACGAGGTGGTCCACCCTTCGTTCACGGTCATGTTAGACGAGGATGTCTTCAACTTTTGTGCGGCTACGTTCTATGAAGATTTACCGACATTCTTACAGGAAGTGACGACGCGGATGGAGCGAGCTGCCGATAAAGTCGTGGTCGGGGATGACGAGCCCGACGACTTACTGTATATCACGAGTGTTCCGTGGGTCACGTTCACGAGTATCATGCACCCGACGCATCAGCAACAACATGACAGCGTGCCACGCATCGCTTGGGGCAAGTTCGAACGCCAAGGCGAGCGTCTGGTCATGCCGTTATCCGTCCAAGCCCATCATGCACTCGTCGATGGAGTGCATATCGGCAAGTATTACGAAGCGCTCCAATCATGGTTAGACGAAGATTTTGCGAAGAAGGTGACCGACGCGCCAGAAGACCATGACTTTGATCGAGCCGTCCGTCTCCGTGAGGAGGGACAACTCGAGCAGGCGAAGCAACTGTTCTTGTCGCTCTTGCGGAAAGATGAAAAGAATCCGAGGTTACATGCGTACTGCGCGTGGTGCTATGACTCGCTCGGGGAAGAACGTCAAGCGGTCCCGCATTATGAACGGGCCATCCGACTCGGGTTGACGGGGGAAGAGTTGGCGGAATCATATCTCGGACTCGGCAGTACGTATCGGGCACTCGGACGATACACAGAAGCGGAACAGTTATTTGAAGAGGCAATCGAGCAATTTCCGAATCACGGGGCGCTCAAAGTGTTTCAAGCGATGACCCATTACAACGTCGGTCGCCATGAAGAAGCGACGGGAACATTACTTGAGCTGCTCGCTAGTCCGAAAGCGGACGAGAGCATCACGCGGTACCGACGTGCCATCGCATTTTATGCAAGAAACTTAAATGAGACATATGACTAAAGGAGAATGACATGATTTCATTACGCCCGATCGATGCACAAAATTGGTATACATGCTGTCAATTGGCATTAAGTGACCAACAACAGTCGTATATGGAGCCGAATGCGATTTCGTTACTTCAAGCGATGTACGAACCGACGCTACGCCCGCGCGCAATTTATGAGGAAGAGACGATGGTCGGTTTCCTCATGTACAATACAGAGCTTGAAGAGTTGGATGCATGGTGGATTTACCGAATCATGATCGACCATGCTCATCAAGGCAAAGGGATTGGTCGACAAGCGACAGAGCTGATGCTTGAAGAAATCGGCGAGGGGAAACCGATTGTCGTTGGCTATCACCCCGAGAACGAGGCAGCGCATCACTTATATGAAAGCCTAGGATTTGTTGATGAAGGCCATCGATTCGGTCGCGAAATGGCTGTGATTCGGCGAGGAGAATGAGATGGGAACAACCCGTCTCATTTTTTTGAATCAAATCGATTGACGGAAGAATTGTCGCATGATATATTTATCTCGAATTAAAGATATTTGAATTTAAGTTAATGGCTCTCTTGGACAAAGGAGGGAGACAGATGGAACCATCTGATGCACTAAAAACAATTACTGTGCTGTTACGTGCCTCTCAGTCGTTACAAGACCTGGTGAAGCAGGAAGTGGCGTCTTACGGGTTAAACGCGACCGAGTTCGCCGTACTCGAGTTTTTATATCATAAAGGGGATCAACCGATTCAAGTCATCGGGAAGAAAATTCTCCTCTCGAGCGGAAGCATGACGTACGTCGTGGACCGGTTAGAAGAAAAAGGATATCTCATTCGTAAGGCTTGTCCGAGCGATCGTCGCATCACATACGCTGCGCTGACAGATGACGGAGAGCGTTTGATGCAAGATATTTTCCCTAAGCATACGGAGCATATGAACGCTGTGTTTGAAGGGATGCAATTAAACGAAACGATTGAACAGTTGAAACAAATAGGAAAGCGGGCAGAAGCCGCAAAAAAATTTAATCATGTATCTTGAAATCAAGATATAAAAGGAGAGAGAATGATGAATCATGTTAAAGGAATTCACCACGTCACAGCAATCACGAGTAGTGCCGAAAAAAACTACGATTTCTTCACTCACGTGTTAGGCATGCGTTTGGTGAAAAAAACGGTCAACCAGGACGACATTCAAACGTATCACTTATTCTTTGCGGACGATAAAGGAAACGCAGGGACAGATATGACCTTCTTCGACTTCCCAGGTATCCCGAAAGGTAAGCACGGAACGAATGAAATCGCGAAAACGTCGTTCCGCGTACCGACAGATGAAGCGTTGACGTATTGGGTCCGTCGCTTCGACCGTCTCGGCGTCGAGCACGAAGGGATTCAAGAACAGTTCGGGAAGAAGACGCTCTCGTTCATCGACTTTGATGAGCAGGCGTATCAACTCATCTCGGATGAGTTCAACGAAGGCATCGCGTCGGGCGAGCCGTGGAAGAACGGTCCAATCCCGCTTGAATACGCGATTACGGGACTCGGTCCAATCTTTATTCGCATCGCAGATATCACATATTTCAAACAAGTGATGGAGCAAGTGATGCTGTTTAAAGAGATCGGGCGAGAAGGTGATGTGTATCTCTTTGAAGGAGGTGAAGGTGGAAACGGAGCGCAAGTGATCGTCATTCACGACGAGACATCTCCACAAGCGCGTCAAGGGTTCGGTACCGTGCACCATGTCGCATTCCGTGTCGAAGACCGTAGCGTCCTCGATGAATGGACAGCACGTCTCCAACAGTTCGGTTTGCCGACTTCTGGCTACGTCGATCGCTTCTTCTTTGAATCATCCTATGCACGTGTCGCGCCGCAAATTTTGTTCGAATGGGCGACAGATGGACCTGGATTCATGGGAGACGAGCCGTACGAGACGGTCGGTGAGAAGTTGTCACTCCCGCCGTTCCTCGAAGCGAAACGTTCGCAAATCGAGGCGATGGTACGACCAATCGATACGGTCAGAAGCACGAAAACATTTGAGAAAGAATATGAGGGCATGAAATGAGTTTCTTAAATCGCTTGTTTGGAAAATCAGATGCATCACAACATAACCAAGGAGGAACTACTATGTTAAACATCGGAATCGTACTCGGATCAACTCGTGAAGGTCGCGTCAGTCCACAAGTCGGGGAATGGGTGAAAGAACTCGCCGACAAACGTGGCGATGCCAACTATGAAGTCATCGACATCGCAGACTACAACTTGCCACTTCTCGGCGAAGCGGGTCAGGACGCATCTGGCGTTGCAGCCTGGTCGGAGAAAATTGCGCAAATGGACGGATTCATCTTCATCGTCCAAGAATATAACCATTCCATCTCAGCATCTCTTAAAAACGCACTCGACTACTTACGCGTCGAATGGAACAACAAAGCAGCCGGAATCGTCTCTTACGGTTCTGTTGGTGGAGCACGGGCAACAGAACATTTACGGGGCATTTTGAGTGAATTGTCAATCGCTCACGTACGTGTCCATCCTGCACTCTCACTCTTCACGGACTTCGAGAACGGTACGCATTTCGCTCCGAAAGAAGTTCAAGCACAATCGGTAAACGATATGCTCGACCAACTCCTTCCATGGACGGAAGCGATGCAATCGGTCCGTACGAAAGCCGGAGAAGTTGCAAACAATTAACAAATCGCGAAGCCAGCCTGAATTTAGGCTGGTTTTTGTGCGTTTTCAGAACAGGTCGTGTAAAGTTGGAAGGGATTAGGGGGAGTGCAGATGTGGAATCGTAAAATCGTCACAGCATCCATCGCTTCGCCCGTCTATGCGATTCTGTTAGCGTGTGGGGTCACTATGATGGGTGTGCGAGAAAATGGAGGAATGAGTGGCGTACTGAATGGCTTCCTTTTGATGACGGTTGCCTATGTAGCGGTCAGTTTTCCGATTATGTTGACCTACGGTGTCGTGACCTCATGGTGCAGTGACTGGTTGGCGAATCGACTCAGTTCGAAACGATTCAGGTGGTTCACTTCGCTTGTTTTACATATACTATTCGGGCTCGTCTTGTCATGGCTCAGTCTTCTCGCAGCGACCTTGTTTTACTTGGTGGATCGTCTACTACAGCATCGGGGAGACATAACAAAACTACAAACAGTGAAAAGTCTGCTCATCCCAATCGGATATTTGCTTATTGTAACGGGAAGTGTGTATATCACAGATGTCATCCAAGATCTTTTCGTTCGATTCAACTTCTTTTAGGGAAACGAACAAGGATACATTAACATAAGGAGGGGTAAAAATGAGATGGATGATTTATGGGGCGAATGGCTATACGGGTGAGCTGATTGCACGACAAGCCGCTCGTGACGGAATGCGTCCGGTTCTTGCCGGACGAAACGCAAGAGCGATTCATCGCCTAGGAGATGAACTGGGTTGCGAAACATCGATTTTCGCATTGAGTCGTGAAGCCGCAATCGAGGCGATTCACGATGTAGATTTAGTCCTTCATTGTGCAGGTCCTTTCACGGATACGAGCCAAGTGATGATCGAGGCATGTCTAGAGACAGGTACGCATTACTTAGATATTACCGGGGAAATCGACGTGTTCGAATATGTCCATTCTAAACAGCGAGCGGCTCAAGCCAAAGAACGTGGTGTGATTTTATGCTCGGGTGTCGGATTTGATGTCATTCCGACCGACTGTGTCGCGCGGAAATTAAAAGAGTTGATACCGGATGCGACAACACTCGCTCTTGGCTTTTCGGCGGCAGCCGGCATCTCACCAGGAACCATGAAGACGGCCGTTCGTGGACTAGGGTCGAGTAGTGTGGAACGTGTGAACGGCAAATTATCATCATTTCCAATTGGGGCAAAGCGGAGAACGATTGATTTTGGTCGCGGAAGCCGTACCGCCATTGCGATTCCGTGGGGAGACGTTTCGACCGCCTACTACACGACGGACATTCCAAATATTGCGACTTGGGTTCCTGTACCGACAGCGGCCGCCTATGCTGCTCGCGCTTTGTCATGGTTCAGCCCGATTCTCGGAAAAGAGGCCGTGCAGGAACGCTTGCTCCGTTATGTCGACGAAAACGTATCGGGACCAGACGAGGCTGTACGTGAAAAATCATCGACGTACGTATGGGGCGAAGCAACGAATGAGGAAGGACGAAAAGTAGTCGTCCGTATTCAAACGGCAAGTACGTATGCCTTCACTGTTTACGGGGCGCTCGCCGTCGTCAAGCGGTTGCTCGGTTCGGGTGGGATGCTTGCCGGAAGCTTTACACCAGCCATGCTATTCGGATCTCACTTTATCGAAGAGATTCAAGGTTCCTCTTCGTTCGTGATTGATGAGATTCGTCCATGAATCGAGAAGTATGGGATTTACTCGACGAAAACCGGCAACCGCTCGGTCGAACGCACTTTCGTGGGGATGAATTAGAGCCGCATACGTTTCACACGGTCATCGAAGTGTTCACGTTCGATCCAGATGGGAGATTATTGCTGTCGAAGCGTCATCCGGATAAGACGTATCCGCTTCTGTGGGAAGGGACGGGCGGCTCGATTTTGGCTGGGGAAACGAGTCGACAAGGTGCGGTCCGTGAGCTAAGAGAAGAGTTAGGACTATATGTATTGCCTGAGCAACTCCGGTTCGTGACAACGATTGAGCGGGGCACATATTTCTTGGATATGTATTGTCTCGTGTGCGAGAAACCGATTGACCTCGAACAACTATTACTGCAAGTAGATGAAGTCGTCGATGTGACATTACAAGAGTGGGAGACGGTCCTTGAGTGTGTAGAACTCGTCCCTTCAGTCCGGGAACGGCTGATTCAATACGGTCATCTCATTCGACCGTGAACATGTGCTACACTCAACATAGAATATATAAGGGAGGGAACAGCGTGAATCGTTTAGAATTGGCAAGGCGTATCGAACGCATCAAAGCAGAGGGGACGTCTGCTTACATTCGATATCGTAAACAAACCCCTCCCTATGAAGGTGCGGAACTACACGTAGAAGGAAAAGGACACGTGTTCAAAATGGGAAATATGAGTTTTGCGGTCGGATTCGGATTGAATCGGCCGACAAGCTTTTACGACCTGCATCAAATGGAAAAATGGGTGCGTGGGAAGAACGTATCACGTTTACATATTGAAGTTTGCCCATTAGCGGAAGATTCCTTGCTCCGCTTATTGCAAGAACGTAACTACACGCTCGATCATTTTTTGGACGTATGGACGTTGGATTTGACACAGCATGCCTCCACATCTGTACCGACCCAGGTCGAAAAAGTGAAGGATGAGACACTCCATGAGTGGGCATACGCCATTGCGGCTGGATTCGCCGAGTCGGGCACAATCCTTCAAGAGACGGTTGATACAGCCAAAGGCTTTTACGCACTACCGAGTAATCATGCTTATCTCGTGCGAGAAGAGGATGCTGTCGTAGCGGGTGGGATTTTAGCCACGCAAGACGGGATTGGAGAATTGTTTCTGACGAGCACCGTTCCGACGTATCGGCAAAAAGGGTACCAGACACAACTTATTTTGGAACGAATTGCCGAAGCGAAAGCACTTGGATGCAATCTGTTGACGGTTACGACGAAAGTCGATTCGGCGTCTGGTCGCAATATGGAACGGCTTGGATTTCAGCCGTTCTATCAAAAAGCGGTCATGAAAAGTCCAATCCTTAAATGAGCAGGTCGCCTCGGGTGAGGTGACCTGCTTTTCGATTACAAGAGTGATTCAGCCCCATCGACGTATACTTCAGAGCCGGTCACGTGGCTCGACATGTTGCTCGCGAAAAATAAGACGACATCGGCGACTTGTTTCGCGGAGCCCGATTTTCCGGCAAGCGGTTGATTCCCAAGTGGATATTCGATTGGAATGACAATTTCTTCGAGCAACGCATCGTCTCGATTGGTCGAATCGTCAATATTCGTATCGATGGCCCCGGGACAGATAGAATTGACACGAATCCCGAATTGAGCGAGTTCCGCAGCAGCCATTTTCGCAAAGCCGGTTTGACCTGCTTTCGTCGTCGCGTAGCCACTGAATCCGAAATTTTTAAAATAGCGGTTCCCGTTAATCGATGAAGTGATAATGATACTCCCGCCATTCTCTTTCAAATGGGGAATAGCATGTTTGACGGTCAAAAAGGTTCCCGTGAGGTTTGTTTCCACCACGCCATTCCAATCATCCAATGATAAATGTTCAATCGGTGTGATGGTCCCGTTTCGACCGGCGTTCGCGAAGACGATATCGAGTTGACCAAATCGTTCCATTGTCCGTTCGTAGGCCTCTTTCATTGCGGATTCATCCGACACATCTGCACTGATGCCGATAGCGCGTTCTTCCCCGACAAGGCTTGCGAGACGCATCGCATCTTCTTTATTCAAATCGACAATGGCGACTTTTGCTCCGGCTTGAACGAAGCGGATGACCGCGGCACGTCCGATTCCGGAGGCTGCCCCGGTCACAAACGCTACTTTTCCAGATAGTAATTTATTTGAAATCAATCCGATCACTCCTTTTTATGATTCTGTTCTCATATTCCACAGTTCTGGAAAAGTTACGCTTCATTTCAAAAAATCATGGAGCGGTGACTTCGATGGTGCGTGCGATGTTCAAGTTCGAATCCGTCGGGATGACCTCGATTGTCACCAGTTGGCCGCTCTGTAACCCTTGTACGCTATTGACGATGCCGGTGACTTCGGTTTGATCATTGATTAAGATGACACGCAATGTGACTTCTTTAGAGGATTCGGTAGATTCAATCAATATTTGGGGGATATCGATTCGTTCAATCTGTCCTTCGACCATATTGTCATTCCACGTGCTCATCCAATAAACGGCGACTAAAAAAAGACCGAGAAAGATTAAGGCAAAGGTTAATCGTGAACGCATGCACACCTCACTCCTTTGTTGTCCCGTTTCGCATCTTGTCTAATTTACCTTTACCCGGAAATTCTCTCATTACTTGAAAAAATAGTAGGAATCACAAGAAAAATGGGGAATAGAAAGGAAAACGAAAAGGTGAGGTGTGGGCATGTGGATGATGGTTAGTGCGCTAGGATTGGTTGCTTGTGTATGGATCGCGTTCGGTTGGTTCACCATTGGTAATGCAAAGCGACGGGTATGGGGAGGTCTTTTTTCACTCAGTATGACTTGCCTGTTCGCACCGCTCTTCCTCGTGAAACTGGGAGAACAGTATGGATTTGTTGGGATTCAAGTAGGGTTGACCGCTTTATTCGGCGTACTCGCAGGTGCATTTTTCTTTGTGGCACTCGGATGGACAGGACGCCCGGCGAAAGTTCGAAAAGTGAGAACGTTATCGGAAGACCCTGATTTATTTTGAAGCATGACTTACCACTCCTACGGTATAATGCGGTCATAATGATGTTACGAGGGAGTGGGGATCATGAATAAACCGCCAAAGTTGCAAGTGGGGGATACGATAGGGATCATTACGCCTTCTTTTCCGGCACCTGTTCAGTTTGAGGGGCGTTACCAACGTGGGGTTGAACAGCTCAAGCGGATGGGATTCAAGGTGAAAGAGGGCACGTGTACATATAAAACAGAAGGATATCGATCCTCGTCCATTCGGGATCGTGCTGACGAATTGAACGCATTTTTACATGATCCTGAAGTGAAAGCGATCATCAGTACAATTGGTGGAACAAATTCGAACTCGGTGTTACCATATATCGATTATGAACAACTCCGACGTCATCCAAAAATCATCATGGGATATAGTGATGTCACGGCAATCTTGATGGCCTGTTATGCCAAAACGGACGTCGTCACATTTTACGGTCCGGCAATCGTCCCCTCATTCGGTGAATACGGAGGGATGTTCGAGACGGGGGAGCAATATGTCAAAGACATCCTCTGTTTAGAACGAACGGCTCCGTTTCAGTTACATATCCCTGATGAATGGACGGAAGAGATGCTCGATTGGTCGACGCAACAACGTGTCAAGACGTTCCAACCGAATGAAGGATGGATTTCTCTGAAGGATGGAAAGGCACAAGGAACGTTGATTGGCGGGAATCTGAACACGATGTCTGGGTTCTTCAAGTCGGATTATTATCCCGATTTGAAAGGCGCGATTCTATTCCTAGAAGACTCGTTTAAGACGATGGCTGAAGAAGAACGTTCGCTTAGTATGCTGAAGCTGGCGGGTGTGTTTGATGAGATTTCGGGTCTGATTATCGGGAAGCACGAGCATTTTCAAGATCAATCAGCTCCCTTCTCATTCAACGACTTGTTGCTTGAAATCATCGGAGAAAAAGATTTTCCGATTTTGACGAATGTCGATATCGGTCACACGTTTCCATCACACGTTTTCCCGATTGGGATTCAAGTTGAGTTAGATACGACGAATGGGATTATCCGATTTTTAGAAGATGGGGTGTCGGAATGAAGGAGCACCTCACTATTTTTGACGAGAATCACCGGAAAATAGGGGAGAAGGAGCGAGATCAAGTTCATCTTGACGGGGATTGGCATGAGACGTTCCACTGCTGGTTCTGGAAAGAAGACCTCATTTATCTTCAGCGAAGAAGCATGGAGAAACAGGATTTCCCCGGGAAATATGATATTACGGCAGCGGGACACCTCGCAACAGATGAGACAATAGCGAATGGCGTTCGTGAAATTGAAGAAGAGCTCGGACTGTCATTGACGCTCGAACAGCTCACCTTTATGGGAATCTTTGAAGACGTGATTGAACTGGACGAGTTTCTTGATCGCGAGTTTGCACATACGTATTGCTATCTCTATCATGGTGAGCCGATTCATTTTGACGACCAGGAAGTGATGGATGTCGTAGCTGTTCAAAGAAATGAACTGAGGTCGCTGACAGAAGGATGCATGTGTACGATTGAAGGATGCTCTCTTATGACAAATCATCTTGTTCAAATCACGCAAGCCGATTTAGTTGCGCATCGTCTGACTTACTGGCAAAACATATTTGAGAGTTTGACACGAATGGATGCTTTAAATCGTTAAGGAAAGAATACGCTGTTCGCCGATCGGTCCACCGATTCGACGTCCAGTATCGCTCCACCCAACGCTCATATAAAGGCAGAAGGCGGCTTCGTTTTTTAGATTGACCGACAGGACGATTTCACGAATGTGAGGTAAATGTTGCTTTACGAACTGCGGAAGTGCTTGGAGTGCCGCTTTAGCGTAGCCTTTCCCTTGGTCCTCATAGTTAATAGCAAAGGCGGAGAAGAGCAAAGCATTCGACTCGGTCGTATAGGAAATGACGCGTTCGTTGTCATGCAGTAAGAACATCCCGACTGGTTTCGATGCGACGATGACAATCGGATGAACGCCATCAGGTAATGGATCATCCATGTCTTTGGGCAGGGTCGTATACTTTTCTTGGTCCGTCGGTAGTGCGAACGTATCGAGAATCGATTGATGCGTATCATTTCGATATTCGAGCGTAATTTTCATAAGGAGTCTCCTTCGGGCTTTATTGATTTTCATTCAGAAAGGGGAATTATATGTCGACACAGTTTACATACCGTCAAAATCCACCATTACAAGATTTATATCGTGCGTTTATGAGCGGTTTTTCTGATTACATCATTCCGTTTCAATTCGATGAGCAGACTTTCGAAGATGTTTTTCTTGTTCGTGATCAAAATCAGCCGTCCCGTTCCATTGTAGCCTATGATGGTGAAGAACCTGTCGGTGTCGTGTTAACCGGGATTGCACATCTTGATTCAGGATGGCAGACACGTTGTGGTGGGCTTGCTGTCGCCCCACATGTCCGAAAAGCAGGAGTCGCGACAGAATTGATGAAACGATTTGAAGAGGCGGCAGTAGGCACTCGTTTACTCGAAGTCATTCAAGGAAATGATGCGGCAGTGTCTCTCTATGAACGACTAGGTTACGAAACGACTCGAGAAATTCTCTACTTCCAAGCGGTGTCATTAGAAACGAACGCAGACATGACGTATGAACCGATTCAAACGTTATTTGATGAGTTGTATCCGGCGGCGAGTCACGTTCCGATTTGGCAACGCGATGTGCGCGTGACCCAACAAGCTGCTGAGTTAGTGAAAGTCGTAGAAGGGAATCGAATAGGATTTTTGTTATACCGCGATCACGTCTTGCTCGATGTTTTTGGACAAGCAGAAGAAGCGGAATGGCTATTGCGGGCGGCCGCGAGCCGATCGCCACTTCATGTCACGTTGACATCAGACCGTCCTGAATGGGTCGAAGCGGCACGACGATTGGGATTTGTCCAAGACGAGATTGCTCAATTTGAAATGGTGAAGGACGCTTGATGAAGCGGTTGTTGGTCATCTGTATCATTGCGCTGATTAGTGGAAATACCGCGACCCTGATTGCGCTGACAACAAATCTTTCACCCGACCTGTCGCGAGGTATACTAGTAGTTAGTGTGAGTGTAACACTCCTTTCCATCGGTGGTATCGTCTGGGTGGGATACTATACAAAAAAACGCTAGTGAAATCCTTGTGAAGTGACACTTGAAAATATCACATCATGCTGTCATGTATGACATGAAAATGAAAAACTTCATATATTGAATTTTTTAACCCCCAGTGGTATATTCGCACATGTAGCTTTTTTGAAGCTCATGAATGTATTAATTTGGAGGGTTTATTATATATATGTGGAAACAACTCATCATGACAGCGGGTGTTGGTGTTCTCTTATTCCAAGGACAAATCGCATCTGCCGACAACATGTCCCCGCAAGACCTCGTTCAAACGGAAAAGTCATTGCAACAAACGGAGCAGCAGGTTAAAGATACGAAACAATCCATTCACGCCATTCAAACGAAGTTGAAGCAAGTCGACCATAAGGCGGAGGCATTGCGAGATAAAATTGAAGGAACTTCTAAAGAATTAGAAGAAGTGGAGGAGTCACTCATTCCGGCAGAACAGTCGCTCTTCGCAAAAGTCGTTTCTTCGGTGTTGCCGAGTGCGAAAGCGGAAGCCGCTGAAGCGGAAGAAGCACATCAAGAGCTTGTTGAAAAGAAAAACCAAGCAAATGAAGCATTGGAGCAACTGAAAGAAGAACAAGAGCAAATTGAAGCGACACGTCAAGACGTGAAAGCGTCATATGACGAAAAGTCGAAACAATATAAGAAACAAACGAATCAGTTGAGTGATTTAAAGAAACGGTATGAAGCGATGGCACCCGATCGGTTCTTAATGCCGGCGGAAGGTCGCCTCTCTCAAGGGTTCGGTTCGGCGAGTGGACAGTTCGGATACACATTCCATAACGGTCTCGATATTGCTGCCAAAACAGGTACACCTGTATACGCCGCGGAAGCTGGAAAAGTGACAAAAGTCAGCTCCAGTGGACCTTATGGAAACCACATACAAATCGAACACAACGTAGACGGTCAAAAATGGACGACCATGTATGCACACTTGCACAAAGTGGATGTCAAGACAGGTCAGTCAGTACGCCAAGGCGAACCGATCGGTCAAATCGGAAACACGGGCAACTCGTCAGGTCCGCACTTACACTTTGAGATTTATAAAGGGGACTACAATTTCTCAGCTAGTTCAGCTGGGAATGCCGTCGACCCGATGAAACTGGCGGAGCGCCTCGGTGGTGCTTCTCCGGTAAAAGCCACGTTTTAAGCAGACAGATGCCCTGAGCCTCTCGAATGAGGTCAGGGCATTTTTTACTGTTCGCGCGTCGGATCGTGGTTGCCTTCGCTGTCGGCAATCGTATCTGAGCTTCCGTAGTCTTCTACTTGGGAGAAGGCGTCTGTTTTTTGACCAGGTTGATCCGTTCCGTCTAACTCTTTGCGTCGAGCCGTCTCGTTCGGGTTCAACACGTCTTCTTCAACCGGTCGATCGACTTTATGCGCGTGTTCTTCCTCTTCTTGTGCCCGAGCGTGTTCGATGCAAAGGGTGGCTTCTGGAATGACTTCCAGACGGTCTAGTTCAATGTCTTTCCCACACACCTCACATTGTCCATACGTCCCATTCTGAATGGCTAATAGTGCCTTATCGACGTCACTCAAGAACTCTTCATCGAGCTCATTAAGGGCTTGGTCTCGTTCTCGTAAAAAGAGCTCTTCGCCCGAGTCGGCAGGGTGGTTGTCGTAATGAGAGAGCTCTCCTTCATCATATGTCTCTTCCCGATTATCCATGTATCCTTCGGTTTTTGCTTTTTCTTTCAATAATCGTTTTTTAAACGTTTCGATTTGTTCTTCAGTCAACATATCCATTCACTCTCCAGTTCTCAAGTCATTAATATAAGGTTTCCCATTTTATTTGTGTACAAACCATTTGAAGTGGAATCCCTCATGTCGAGCGATGTTTAGAAAGGGTATGATGAGAATAAAGAGTTCTTTTAAAAAAGGAGGAACGAATCATGAGAAAAGTCGAAGTAGTGAAATACAATCCAGAATGGAATCAAAAGTTTGAAGAAGAGGCTGGTAAATTGAGTCGGTTATTCGAAGAGGAGCTTGTCGCGATCCATCACATTGGAAGTACATCGGTCGAAGGATTGGCGGCAAAACCAATCATCGACATGATGCCGGTCGTACGGGACATCGAACGAGTCGATGACTACACGGAGCGGATGGAGGCACTCGGGTACCGTGGACTTGGTGAATATGGGATTCCGAAGCGTCGCTATTTCCGTAAAGGAGAAGAAGAACGGACGGTTCACGTGCATGTGTTTGAAGAAGGGAATCCGGATGTCATAAGACACCTTGCCTTCCGGGATTACTTGCGAGCTTATCCTGACGTTCGCGATGCGTATGGTGAGCTGAAGCTTCAACTTGCGGCACAGCACCCAGAAGACATGGAAGGATACATTCAAGGAAAGCATGACTGGGTCATCGAGACGGAACGGTTGGCGACGAAGTGGTATAAAGAAAATCAAGACGTGTGAAACCTTTTTATGGAAATGGTCGTATAATACATCAAACCTTGAAGGGGGAGATGTCGTGTGAAACGATTTCTCGGGAAATGTGTGGAATATGCTTTGGCCGCACTTGTTTTCGTCGGTCTGTTCTTTGTCCTCCGCGCGATTGCCGGAGACTCGGACAAAGGGTACATGTTGACATTGCTCGGTACATTTTTTCTCGTCTTACCTAGTTCGCTCTTGATTGGTTACTTTTTGGCCCGTCCGCTTCAACGTCGCCTAAATGGGAAAGGAACGGAGGCTTCGAGTGAGCATACGTTGCGCGGAACTGAAAAACCGCACGGTGTAAACGAAGATCGAAACCATTCAAACTATACCTGATGATGGAGATCACATTTATCCCTACGATTGATGCCCGTCTCATCGCACGGTTGAATCGTTCCATCCATGAGCATCACGTCCATATGAATCCGACCTTTTTTGCGGAGTATGAGGAAGAGAAGATGTACGAAGCCTTTTCGACACTGATTGGAAGACCCGGCCATCACTATATGGTGATGCAGCTTGAAGCAACTCCAATCGGTTACATATGGTTCGAAGAGAAAGTGAGTGAGGCGAACGCGTTTCGTCAAGCTGTTCGCGTGGTGTATGTTCATCACATCAGTATCGACCCCATGTATCAACGGAACGGTTACGGTCGACGTGTGATGGAATGGATGGAGCAATGGGCGCTTGACCACCAATTCAGATCGATTGAACTAGATTACTGGATGAGTAATACGGATGCCGCCTCGTTTTATGGCGAAATCGGGTTCACCCCAAAACGTCAGATTGTTATGAAAAAATTGGAGGAATAACATGATGGAATTACTCACAATTGGATTAGGAATTCTCGGAGTTCTGTCGTTAGGTTGGTTCTTTTATAGTTACTGGCTCGGATATAAGGGTGGCAATATCGTCATGACCCTCGATGAGCACTATACAAAACTAGAAGAGTACGTACCTGCTATCTTGTCGAAACTATACGAAGATGGAAAGAGCGCTCACTACCTTGGCGACCGCAAGTTTGAAGTGGAGGGCAAGCGTTACGTTCTCGTCGAACGGACTGTCCCGATCGGTCATGTTCCAACACAACAGACGGTCCTACAACCAGATCGATCATAATCAGAAAAGGGAGCTCTCTAGTCGAGAGGCTCCCTTTGTTTATTTGACGGCTGGGGGCCCGAACTCGCCGCTATGATAATCGCGGAAAGCTTGGCGGATTTCTTCTTCCGTGTTCATCACAAATGGACCATGCGCAATATAGTCTTCGCGAATCGGTTTTCCGGAATAGATGAGCACCCGTGTACGCGTCGTGGCCTTCAGTTGAAGTGTGCTCATCGCTTCAGATGTTTCATCGAACGTCAGTGTCGCCACATCAGTTTTACTGAGCGGGATTTTGGAAGACCCAACTTCAATTGAACCAGCGAGTACGTACAAAAAGCTGTTATGATTCGCAGGCAAGATGTGTTCGTATTCGCCACCTTCTTTCAGCGTTATTTCTGTCATCGTGATGGGGACGAGACTTTCCATCGGCCCTTTTACACCCGCGATTTCGCCGGAATAGACACGAAGCTGCCCGCCGTCGAAAGGAACGAGGGGTGCGTCCTCGACGTATACGTTCTGATAGGAAGTGGTTGTTGTTTTTAACGACTTCGGCAAATTCAACCAGAGCTGCAGCGTATGGATCAAATCATCGTCGACCGCTTCTTCGGCGTGTCTAGCGGCCCATCCGGCGTTCATATACTGAACATCACCGGCGTCCAAAATCGAATGTCCCCCATGATTATCAATATGTTCTAGACGACCATCGATGACATACGTGATTGTTTGAAACCCACGATGGGGATGGTCCGAAAACGTCCCACGCTTGAACCAGTCTTCTGCCATCAAAATAAATGGATCGAACTCCTCTTTTTGTTCTGGAGGTAACACCCAGCCCTGTTGCACATGGGGATACCCGTTTTGTCGATAGGAGACGCGCCAATGATGGTTCACGTCACGTATAAATGGATTTGTCACAAAGATTCACTCCTTTCTCTTCCTATCTTCCCAAAAAATATGTCTCATCGTACTATATTTGCTTCATGAATATGCAAAAAGACAGACGCATTCGCATCTGTCAGATTAAGTGTTTTGTTCAAACAGGTTATACCACTTGATGGCATCCTCACGTAGTAGCTTAAAATGGGCGCCTGTCTCTGAATTGGTCACGTACACATCTGCACCATCATAGCTAACATCAAACGTTTGGGCGCATATCCCTTGAAATAGGGTCACATAAGGTGTGGAAGCGGTCTTGCCTGCATAGGCGGTCGCGTTAGCTCGTTTGATGGCGCCAAAAATAAATTCCATTTCATCTTGACCGACATGTTGTAGGAAGGAGGCATCTTTTGATTCCGTTCCAAGGAGTGCCAAGTCATGAAAAATGACATGACGTTGACTACTTAATTTGTCGTGAATTTGTTCACTCAATTCTTTTCCATACAACAACTTGGGTTCATGATACGTCAAGGAGACGTTCTGACGATGGGCCGTTCCGTTTTTCATGAACGTAAAACTGTAGAGTGGATACTCGTGACCCGGTACAAGAACCGAAGGGAGTTGCGGAGCTGTTTTGGCTCCGAACATTTGTGAAATATGCGCTTCTTTCGGTCGCAATACTTCTTGATAGTCATTTTGATCTCGGCTCGTATAAATCGCGTATTGTAACACCTCATCAGACTTTTCTGTCCCGAGCCCGAGTGACAAATAGGGATGCCTTGTTGATTCGACAGGAATGACGAGGCGGTCTTTGGCTTCGGACGATGTAAAGGTCAGTTCAAATTCACCACTGAAAGGCATCGTGATATGGAAAAGTGTATGCTCGATCCCTTTTCTTTCTGGATAGGGCTCATTACCTATCGGCTTTTTCATCTCTTGTGCGAAATGCTCATATTCATGGGGCTCAGCAAATCGGAATTTCGGAACATCCGGATAAGGTTCGGCCGTATATTGAACATCGTTTAAACTTTCAGGAAGCGTGTTAATTTCGGTGGCATATGTGACGGAATCGAGTTGACATTGGACATATGATTTATCTTCGACAGTGAAAAAAGTTGCGGTTGGAAAAGAAGATTCGGTGGCGGCATTAGTCAACGGTTGGTTCAATGTGACCGTCCCGAGCCAATGTCTTTCACCACTTGGAATTCTTTGAATCGCGTTGTCAGGCTGACATAACTCGATAATCGCTGCACGATCCGATTCGGGCATTTCAATTTGTTGTCCGTTTGGTAACAGGGCACGTCCTTGATAATATTCAGGAGCGGGTTGGAGTCGGAGTGCGCGTTCTTCCTCGCATCCGAATAAGAAAAACAGGATGACGAGGGTACTGAAAATCAGGTACTTTTTCACATCGGTACTCTCCTTCGATGAATCACTTTCACCATTCTAGCACCAATTTTTTGTGACTTTAGTCTTAGGAAAATTAATTTGTTATTTCAAAAAAAAATCAAAAAAACCGTCCAACTTGAACTGGACGGGGTATAAAACCATTTATGACTTATTTTTACTTTTTAACTTTTTTTGTATGTCGATTTTTGACGAAAAAACGTTGATATTACGAGACATTGAAAAAAGCCGATTATTCTTCTAAATTATCACTTTATAATTCACTGGGATTTATTTGATGAAGTTTCCTTCAATCAACATCTCGACCGCGTGCCGCCTTCAAAATTTCGAACCATTCTTCACGAGTGAGGTCGATTTGAAGGGCGTCGACTCCTGTCTGAACGCGCTCGATTTTTCCGGATCCGATAATCGGCATAATGTTCGCAGGGTGTTTGACGAGCCATGCATACACAATCGAATCAATTCCGCTTGCATTGTGACGTGCACGAATTTCCTCGAGTTTTTCACGAAGGGGTGCATACTGTTCATCTTTGAAGAGTTGACCACCGGCTAGTGGACTCCAAGCCATAAGTGGCATTCGTTTTTCGTGACACAAATCGACCGATCCATCCTCAAAATGTTTCAATTGCATCGGAGAGAGTTCGAGTTGATTCGTCACAAGTTGGAATGGAAGGCGAGATTGAAGCAAGTTCTGTGTAGCCGGAACATGGTTAGATACACCGAATTCACGTACTTTACCACTATCGCGCAAGGTGATGAAGGCTTCGGCAACTTCATCCGGATTCATCAGCGGATCTGGACGGTGGATAAGTAATGTATCAATGTGGTCAATGGCCAACTCTTTTAACGAACGCTCTGCTTGCGCGATGATATGCTCTTTTGTCGTATCGTAATAATTGAGTGTTTGACCTGGGTTGAATGACCCCGTCAATTTAATTCCTGTCTTTGTGACGATCTCCATTTGATCTCGGAGTTCAGGCTTTAACTTTAAGGCTTCTCCAAATAAACCTTCACATGTGTAACCGCCATAAATGTCTGCATGGTCGAATGTCGTGATGCCAAGTTCGAGACATTGTTCGATAAACGTGAGGCGTTCCTGTGGGGTCATGTCCCAATCAGCGAGACGCCACATTCCATGGACGATGCGTGAGAATGATAATTCTTCTGTCAAAGCGATGCGTTGCATAGTAACTCCTCCTTGGTTGTCAGTCGCTCTTCATTATACGTCTTACGAGAAAAGACGTCACTTGTCACCTACTCGAGCAGTTTTGGCGTCAAATGAGCTTGTATGCGCTATGATGAGAGAGAAGAGAAATAGGAAAGAGGCGTGACAGATGAGTGACTATGAACAATATGCGGACGTCACCTTCGAGCGGGTGGGTGACTCGTTTCAGGTAGCCGCGATGCACCCAGATCTTCGATTACATGGAATTGGACGAAGTGCGGCCGTGTTTCGTTTAAAGGAGAAGAATCGTGTCATTAAAGTGTTCTTTCCAGGCTATGAACAAATCGCAACCGAAGAAGCAGCAATCTATAAAAAACTAAAGGGACTCCCTTACTTTCCGAAGTGCTATGAGTCCGGTGCGTCATATATCGTTATGGATTACATCGAAGGAAAGACGCTATTTGAGTGTCTGACGGAAGGCGTCTGGATTGACCCTTCTTACATCGAGATAGTGGATGAAGCGCTTCGACAAGCACGGTTATTAGGACTAACGCCATCGGATGTTCACTTGCGTAATATCATTTTGACACCGAACGGGCAGATTTTCTTGATTGATTTGGCACGTTTCAGACAAGGGCAACAAATCGATCATCAGTGGGAAGACTTGAAGCGGATGTATCGATTGTATCGCTATCGTTTCATGCCGAAACAATATGATGAGTCACTGCTGAATCGAATCGCTTACTTGTATCGTAAGTTCGTGAACGACCCGGATTCTTGAACCGGGTCGTTTTTCTTTCGCTTATTAGGGAACAGGAGTAATGTGTCTAAAGTTGAGGAAGCGAAAGGGGAATGATGTATGGCTCACCGGATCTATGCGAACGAACTGGAAATGCTCCACGAATGTGTAGAAACGTGCAACTACTGCCTGGAATCTTGTTTAGAAGAAAAAGATGTTCAGATGATGGTCGATTGTATCCGACTCGACCGCGAATGTGCCGCTGCCTGTGCGTTTCTTGCCGAGGCGATGACGCGTGACTCGGCATTCGTTCCTGAACTCGCGCGAGCGTGTGCGGTCATCTGCAAAGCATGTGCACAGGAGTGTGGGAAGCACAAGCACGCACATTGCCAAGAATGCGCAAGAGTTTGTACTGAATGCGCCTCGATGTGTGACCGCTTAGCCGCATGATTTGAGTGACCGGTTGATGGGACCGGTCACTTTTTTCGTGTCTTTTGAAGAGGGGATTCGTATAATGAAAAAAACGAAAAGGTGGTATGGGGATGATTCGCAATTGTCGACGAGATGATCTTCAAATGATTTTACATATTTACAATGATGCGATTGTAAACAGTACGGCCGTCTATCACTATCAACCGGTGACACTCGAGAATCGAGTGGCATGGTATGAGGAGAAGAAAGAACAAAATTGTCCAATCATCGTATGGGTCGAGGATGACGTCGTCATGGGGTTTGCGACGTTCGGGCCATTCCGTCCGTGGCCAGCGTACCATTATACGGTCGAGCATTCAGTCTACGTGCATCCCGGTTACCGCGGGAAAGGCATTGGCAACAAACTGTTAAAAGAAATCATCCGTATCGCCGAAGTGAGAGGAATGAAAACGGTGATTGGTGGAATTGACGCATCGAACGTGACGAGTATCCGTGCGCATGAAAAAGTTGGATTCGTTCATTCCGGTACGATTCGAAATGCCGGATATAAATTCGGCAAATGGCTCGATTTATCGTTTTATCAACTTGATTTAGACGGTCCTGCATCGCCTACAGAAGGATGAACGGTCTAGAAAGATGGAGCCACCATACGATATACTGGAACGAGTGAATCGAATGGAGGAAATGGAATGACTGAGTACCCGAATTGCCCTAAATGCCAATCATCTTATGTATACGAGGATGGTCCGTTGCTCGTATGCCCGGAATGTGCATATGAATGGTCACCGCGTGAGGCGGCAGAAGCAGAAGCGGCGTCACAAATCAAAGATGCAAATGGAAATCCGCTTCAAGACGGAGATACCGTCACCGTGATTAAGGATTTAAAAGTGAAAGGGACCTCGCTTGTCGTCAAACAAGGAACGAAAGTGAAGGGGATTCGACTAGTGGAAGGTGACCATGACATCGATTGTAAAATCGAGGGACTTGGTGCGATGAAACTGAAGTCGGAGTTCGTGAAGAAAATCTAAAAAAGTGTTTCGGCGAGTTGCCGAAACACTTTTTGTATTACGAGAAGAACGGTTTGTACTCGCGACGTTCATGCATGACGGACACCCATTGAAGCGTCGTGAACTCTTCGAGTACCCATTCACCGTTGAAGCGTCCGAGGCCAGAGTTTTTCTCGCCTCCGAACGGCATGTGCGGTTCATCGTTGACCGACTGATCGTTGACGTGAATCATGCCAGTTTCGACTTTTCGTGCAAAATTGGTTGCACGGTAAACCGAGCCATGGACGGCACCGCTCAATCCGTACGGTAATTCGTTCGAAAGACGGACAGCCTCTTCGTCATCTTTAAACGAAAGGATGACCGCGACAGGACCGAATATTTCGTTTTTCGCGAGCGGCATGTCATTTGTGACGCCACTGAGGACGGTCGGTTCGAGGACGTTGCCGTCCGCTGTCCCGCCAGTATGAACGGTCGCACCGGCATCAACCGTTTTCTCGATTTGGTCTAAGATGCGATCGACTTGATCGTGGTCGATGAGCGGGCCGACTTGCGTATCTTTTTCATTCGGGTTACCTGCTTTCAACTGTTTAACGCGCTCGACATAACGATTCACGAACTCGTCATGAATCGATTCGGCGACGAGGATTCGGTTCGTCGACATACAGATTTGTCCTTGGTGGAAGAACTTGCTGTAGACGGCTGATTCGACGGCACGGTCGAGGTCGGCATCATCGAGCACGACGAACACGTTATTTCCCCCGAGTTCAAGTGCTGTTTTCTTCAACAAACGACCTGCCTTTTCTGCAATCCCTTGACCAACCTCAGTCGAACCTGTGAACGAGATGAGACGTGGAATTGGATGTTCGACAATCGCGTTCCCGATTTCAGACCCTCGTCCGACGACAACGTTGAGCACGCCTTTTGGAAGTCCTGCTTCTTCAAAGAGGGATGCGAATAGAAGCCCACCCGTGACAGGTGTCGCAGTGGCTGGTTTGACGACGACCGTATTCCCGGTTGCAAGAGCTGTCACGATTGAACGGACAGCCAAGTGGAACGGGAAGTTCCATGGGCTGATGATGCCGATGACCCCAAGTGGTTTGCGATATACCCGGTTCTCTTTATTCGGCACAATCGATGGTTTGATGAGCCCATCCATACGGAAAGGGAATGTCGCGGCTTCTTTGATGATGGCCATTGATGCGGCGAACTCACTCTCTGCTTTGATGCGTGTACTACCGGACTCTTTCACGAGCCAATCGACGATAAAGTCTTTGTTGTCCATCGTCAGCTGGGCAAACTTCTCAATCAATTCACGGCGTGCTTGTGGAAGCATGTCGGCCCAGTCTGTCTGAGACGCTTTTGCTGCTTCATAAGCACGATTCAAGTCCTCTTCATCCGCTGATTGAATCGAGAAGAGAGTCTCGTTCGAGAATGGATTAACGTTGTCAATCGACTTCTCGCTTGAGCCATTTACCCACTCACCATTGATGTACATGTTCGTAAAATCTGTATGCATATTTGAACACTCCTTTATTTTTTCTTCACCATAAGAAGTATTCACTTGTTTTAGAAAAATAAACATGTCAATGTTTTGGATTTGGTAAACTTGAATCAAATAAATTCAACAAATTTAGGAGCAGACGATGAAAACTTTCTGTGTGAGTTTATTCCTCTTCGTGCCTTGGGCGTTTTTTGTGGCGGCAATGGATTATGTTTGGGGTTTTCCATTTGGATATTTAATTGTACCGATTGTCATTTGGTGGGTAACGAAGCAATCTTTGAGACATTTACGAATACGCTTTGTATTAGCTTCCTTGCTTGGATCATATGGTGTGTCGGTTTATTTTGCCTACTTGTTTGAGAACGATTGGGGATACTTCTTCAAGCCGTTAAATCTTATGGGGATTGTTCATATGTGGTCGGTCGTGATATTGATTGGGACACTCGTGATTCTGATTAATCATGGGGGTCAAAAATCAAACGAGTCATCTAATAGACATTGAGAGGGGGATGCATGATATTTCCCTTTTTTGATGTTCGATTCTACTTCCTGTACAGTTAAGACGAAGAGAGGGGTTAGAAAGAGATATGAAACGTTATGAAGCGATTTTATTTGATATTGATGACACACTACTAGACTTTAAACAAAGTGAACATGTCGCCTTGGAACAGTTACTTGCATCCTACAATGTCCGGATGACGGATGAGGTGAAGTCGCGCTATGTCGACATCAACACGGGCCTGTGGCGTGCGTTTGAGCGCGGCGAAGTGGACCGGGAAGAAGTGCTCATCGGTCGTCACACGAAACTGTTCGATTCGCTCGGTCTCACGGTCGATGGACCATATGTCGAACAGCAATATCGGGACTATTTACATGCAGGCGTGCACATGATTGATGGTGCTTTGGAGGTCGTGCGAAAGCTGAGCAACGATTATCCGCTCTATATCGTCACAAACGGTGTGACGGAGACGCAATTCAAACGGTTAGAGTCATCTGGACTATTGCCGTACTTCCAAGATGTCTTCGTATCGGATGCGACCGGCTCGCAAAAACCGATGAAACCGTTTTTCGACTATGTCTTCGACCGAATCCCGAATGTAGCGCCAGAGAAGGGTTTGATTATCGGTGACTCGGTCACGGCAGACATCGCCGGTGGGCGGATGTATGGTTTGGATACTTGCTGGTTCAATCCAAACGAAGTGGCCGCGACAATCGAGTCAACGTATGAGATTCAACATTTAAACGAGTTAAAATCGCTTCTCTACGTTCAAGCCGGATTGAGTGAATGAGCTGGCAAGCGATTTGGTAGTTGAGCAAGTACTTCCGGATAGAGCGTGACGTCTTGAAGACGGTCAAGCTTTATCCAACGATAAATCAGGTGATCTCCTTCAGGTCCATAAAAGTCTCCTTCTTGGAGCGGGAGGTCACCGTCTACATAAAAGTACAGTCCAATCTCATGAAACGGCTGGTCATTATAGGTAAACAAGTTCTCGTGCACGAAGGCGAACGTGGTATCAGTCACGTGCATGTTCAACTCTTCATGTAGCTCGCGTGCGAGGGCGGTTGCGGCTTCTTCACCGAGCGTGACGCGCCCCCCGGGTAATGCCCAAAAGTCATCTCGGATGTTTCGGTGAATCAATAAGTGACCGTCTTTCACAAAAATACCAGCAACGCGGTAATTGAAAACGCCGTGTTCAGTAGGAAATACGAGATCCATCTATATCACTTCCAATCATTGTAATCTGTTCTAGTATACCTGAAGGAGAGATCATATGTTTCAACCACATACGCAATATCGAGATGAAGATTTTCGTGACGTGACACTCCGTGACGAAGTGTTGTCACACGTCACGTTCGAGAACTGTCGCTTCACATACGTCGATGCGACGGAACTACAGACGGAACGCTGTCAGTTCATCAACTGCGACTTCACGGATTCAAAATGGAATGCGTCCCGTCATGTCGGGAGTTCATTTTTGAACTGTCAATTCCATGGTGCCAATTTGTTCACGAGTGAGTTTGAGCAATGTAAAATGACGGGATCTTCCTTTGAGGAGAGTCAGTTTGAAGGCGTCCGGGTAACGGAAGGGGATTGGTCATTCGTCAACCTTCGTCACGTGTCGCTCAAGAAGATGGATTGGTCCCACGTTCGTTTGGTCGAGGCGGACCTGTATGGAACGGACTTGACCGAAACGGTCTGGCATCAGGCGGACTTGTCACGGGCGACACTTCAACATGCGGTGTGCCGTGGTGCCGACTTCAAAGGAGCACTCGTCGACGGGGTTGATTTTTCGAACGTGACGTTACAACAAACAAAACTAGACGCGATGCAGGCGATTCAAGTCGCGCGCTCATTGGGGGCGATTGTAGAATGAAATCAGAACAAATCATTGAGCAATTGACTGCGTTCGCAAAAGAACGTGAACACATTCGAACGGTCGTCTTGAACGGCTCACTCGTCAATCCGAACATCCGACCAGACCCGTACCAGGATGTCGACCTTGCCTTTTATGTGGAAGACGTCCGAGCGGTTGCGGCCGATCGCTCATGGATTGACACGTTTGGAGAGGTCTTGATCATGCAGACACCTGAAACGGCTGATTCCGAACGACACGTAACGTTTTTAGTGCAATATGTAGACGGACATCGGATTGATTTGACGATTCGGAGTGTGGATCAACTTGAAACCATGCTCGAAGCCGACTCGCTCAGTCAAATTATCTTCGACCGAGATCATCATCCAGTCGTCACGCCTTCTGACCTGTCGTATCGCGTGAAACGTCCGTCTCCCGATGAATATGCCGCATGTTGGAATGAGTTTTGGTGGGTATCGCTCTATGTCATCAAAGGAATCAAGCGGCATCAAGTGTTATACGCGCTCGACCACCTCGATATCATGCGGAATATGCTCCGTCAGATGATGGAGTGGAACATTGGCTATGCGACGGAATTCTCCGTGAATCTCGGGAAGTCCGGTGACGGGATCCGCGACCATTTGCCAGAAGAGTTATGGGAGATGCTCACGGCAACATACGCTTCAGCTGAGTTGAGTGCCATTGAAGACACACATGACCGCCTGCAATCACTCTTCTTCTTTTGCGCGCAGCGTGTCGCGGAACAAGGTGATTTCGTCTTCCGGGAAGAAGAAGCCAGACGCGTCCGTGCCGCATGTGCTACACTTCGACATTCGAACGATTAATGAGGCCGAGAGCCGGGAAACGCTCCTTATAGAGAAAGGAGCGTTTTTTCATGAACCCATATACGACATTTATTGCTCTTCTAGTCGGAAGTCTTGTCCTCTTTGTCGGCATTCGTTTAAAGAAATGGCCAATCATTTTGGTTGCGATGCTTCCCCTTGGTCTCGTCGCATTTAATATGTTCTTACTCATCACGGGGCGATAGAATAATTAATACGTTTTGACAGTCTAGTTGGGAAAAGGTTTTCAATTCATAAAAAGATTGATAGAATGTGGTCGAAGACGACTGAATTTCATAATGTTTGCCACTAGGGGAGTCGCGTCACGCGGCTGAGATGGACATGGTCCAGACCCTTCGAACCTGATCTAGTTCACGCTAGCGTAGGGAAGTGGGCGAGACGACTCATATGGCTTCACCTAGATATGATTGTTCGAGACGCCGCTTCCGTTATGGGAGGCGGCGTCTTTTTTATCAGTTTATAAGGGGGAGTTATTATGAAATTTACAGATCACTTACGTCAAGAGGCGGATGGATTGTTTGAGGCAAGCTTTCATCACCCATTTGTTCGTTCACTCGGAGAAGGGACGCTCGATGAGAAGAAATTCAGACATTACGTCATGCAAGACTCATACTATTTGAATCAGTTTTCAAAAGTGCAGGCCAAAGGGGCAACCCTCGCTCCGACGATGGAACTATCGAGCCGCTTTTTGACGCATGCGCTACACACGATTGAGGCGGAACTTTCCCTTCATCGAGAGTTCTTTACGATGCTCAACGTGACGGATGTCGAATTGGCGACATTTGAGCCAGCACCGACCGCTTATGCATATGCCCTTCATATGCAACAAGCAGGACCGACTCTCGGGGACGTATTGGCGTCAATCCTTCCGTGTTATTGGGTGTATTACGAGATTGGAGAACGTCTTAAAGACAAGCGTCCTGATCATCCGATTTATTCGGCTTGGATTGCGACGTATGGTTCGGAGTGGTTCCGTGAGCTGGTGGAAGAGCAAATTGATCGGTTGGATGAACTGGCTGGTCAAGCGACAGAAGAAGAGCGCGTGCGCTATACGAAACTATTCTTGAAGAGTTGCTATTACGAAGTCGCTTTTTGGGAAATGGCTTGGACGCTTGAGTCGTGGTCATTGTCGCAGGAGGTCAACCAATGAGACATGAGATTTGGAATGAGATTCGACAGCAGGCGCCATTGATTCACAATATCACGAACACGGTCGTGGCGAACTTTTCGGCGAATGGATTGCTCGCCATCGGCGCCTCTCCTGTCATGGCGGATGCAATCGAAGAAGTAGCGGAGATGACATTCGTGAGCGATGCGCTCGTACTTAACATCGGTACACTTGGAACGATGACGGAAGCGACGATGATTCGCGCAGGTCAGGCTGCGAACGAAGCGGGATGCCCGATTATACTCGACCCGGTCGGTGTCGGAGCGACGTCATTTCGACGAGATGTGGTCGAACGCATTTTGCGTCATGTTCGTGTATCGGTCATTCGAGGGAATGCAGGAGAGATTGCGACATTGATTGGCGTCGATTGGGCGGCTCGTGGTGTCGATGCTGGTGACGGTGCATGCGAGCCTCGACAATTGGCGCTTGAAGCAGCGAGACGATACGGATGTGTCGTGGCCGTGACTGGAAAAGAAGATATGGTAAGCGACGGGAACGTCGTTATGGAAATACATGGCGGGACGAAACGCATGACCGAGACGACCGGTACAGGATGTTTACTCAGTGCAGTGGTAGGGGCTTGCTTAGCAGTCGAAAAGAACACCCTTAAAGCGACGGTGACCGCCATGTCAGGCTACGCCTATTGCGGTGAGTTGGCGAGTGAAAGGGCGGAAGGACCGGGAGACTTCCCGATTCACTTTTTAAATGCGCTCCATCAATTGGCACAGCATACCATTCCGACGAATCGAATTGAGGTGTCGACATCATGAGACCGCAAGTATTGACGATTGCAGGATCTGACTCAGGAGGAGGGGCCGGTATTCAAGCCGATCTTAAAACGTTTCAAGAGCTCGGTGTGTTCGGGACGAGTGTGTTGACTGCGATTACCGCTCAAAACACACTTGGGGTTCATGGAATCGAGGCGATTTCCACGGAAATGATTATCCGACAAATTGATGCGGTAGCGGATGATTTTAACATCACCGCCTGTAAAACCGGGATGTTGGTGGACGCTGAACGAATTGAAGCGGTAGCGAAGGGGCTCGAACGATATCATTTCGAACATGTAGTAGTCGATCCGGTCATGGTGGCGAAAGGTGGCGCTTCCTTGTTGCAAGTTAGTGCAGTCGAAGCACTGCGCACGAAGCTGCTACCACAGGCGACCATCGTGACCCCAAATATTCCTGAAGCAGAAGTGCTGGCAGGAATGGAAATTCGAACCGAGGCAGACCGTATGAAAGCCGCACAGGCGATTCGAGCACTTGGTGTCGATACCGTCATTATCAAAGGTGGGCATACGGATGATGTGGAAGCCGTTGATTTGATTATGAGCGAGACTGAAACGTTCTGTGTAAAAGCACCTCGAATCCAAACGAAAGATACGCACGGGACGGGATGTACGTTCTCTGCCGCATTGACGGCCGAACTAGCGTATGGGAAGACACTACGCCAAGCCGTCGTAGATGCGAAGCAGTTTATTCATCAGGCGATTGCACATGGACTATCGCTTGGACAGGGGCATGGACCGACGAATCATTGGGGACATCGTTTAGCGAAAGAAGAGGTGATTACCGTTGACGTCATGTACGAAACAAGCGCTCGCTAAGCAGCTTCGCCTTTACTTTGTGTGTGGAACGACGGACACATCTGATTTGGTAGCGACCGTCAAAACGGCTCTTCGATGTGGTGTGACATGTTTTCAATTTCGCGAAAAAGGTAAAGATTCATTGTATGGAGATGAAAAAGAAGCAATGGCAAGGACGCTCCACCGTCTGTGTCGAGAAACGGGTGTTCCGTTCATCATCAATGACGACGTCGACTTGGCGCTCGCGATTGACGCGGATGGCATTCACGTCGGACAAGACGACTTACCTGCCAAACAGGTTCGAGAACGGCTAGGACCAGATAAATGGTTGGGGGTGTCTGTCCATACGATGGAGGAAGTCAGAACGGCTCTTCCATTTGCAGATTATGTCGGCATTGGTCCGATTCATGAGACGCAAAGTAAACTGGATGCAGGACATGTGCGTGGCACGGAACTGATTCAACAAGTTCGCCATCACTATCCACTGCTTCCGATTGTGGGGATCGGAGGTATTCGTCCAGAGCATGTGCCTTCAATCATTCGTGACGGGGCAGACGGCGTTGCCGTCATTTCTGCCATTGCTTCTGCACCGGATGTAGCAACGGCTACCCGGCGTTTCGCTTGTCTCTGAATTCATTTTTGAGGAGGAAGACAGATGAACGTATTTGTAATCGGTGCAAACGGTCAAATTGGCCATCAATTGGTGGAGAAGTTACACAAGGAAGGAAAGCATCACGTCACGGCGATGGTGCGTAAAGAAGAACAACTCGAGGATTTTAAGTCAAAAGGGTACAATTCGGTACTCGGTGACCTCGAAGGTTCGGTAGAAGATTTACAGAAAGCCATCGATGGAATGGACGTCATCGTATTCGCGGCAGGTTCTGGTGGAAGTACTGGAGCAGACAAGACACTCTTGATCGACCTAGACGGTGCAGCGAAGAGTATCGAAGCAGCACAAGCGAACGGGAACATCAAACACTTCGTCATGGTCAGTGCCTTGAAAGCGGAGGATCGCTCGGCTTGGCCAGATTCGATGAAGCCGTACTACGTAGCGAAGCATCATGCAGATCGTTTACTCGAACAGAGTGGACTCACATACACGATTGTTCGTCCGGGCGCATTGACAGATGATGCGGGAACGGGAAAAGTGAACACGCAATTCGAGGGAAGTGGAGAAATCCCACGCGAAGACGTGGCATCATTCTTGGTGCATGTCCTTCATAACCATTCAAACGTGCAGAACAAAGCAATTGATTTGATTAAAGGGGATACCCCAATCGAAGAAACGCTATAAGTGTGTGACATCAAAAACGGGATGAGAAAACCATCCCGTTTTTTGTCGCGTTAAAGAGGGAAAAGAACGCAGGATAACGAAATAGAAGAATACGAACAGGTGAGGAGGTTCCGCATGACCGAGATGTTCATTTATCTGGTGGTCTATTTGTTGCCGTCATTTTTACTCGGCTTTTTAGCACTCGATGTCTTTCAACGAAATCCGAATAAAGTCGAGCATCGTTTGCTGAGCCTGTTTGTGTTCGGTTATTCGATGCTCTTCTTGGCTGAATTTGTCCGCCATCTATCGCCGATTGAATACAGTCCGGCACTCATTGCCTATTGGTTTGGGAACGCTGGGATTTTCATTTTTATCTTCTCTGTTCATTTCATATTAAGTATCACAGGCGTCGGCGCAAAGGCACCGAAGTGGTTGTATCCATGGGTCGTCTATTTACCAGTGATTCCTGTTGTGTTGACGTATGTCCGACAGGAGAATATTATCAACAGTCAACAGTTTGAACAAGTAGGCATTTGGATTTATCCTGAGTTCAACTCATCGTATTTAACTACGTTGACCGTCGGAAACATTTTTCATCTATTGATTATTGGTCTCATTTTTTATGCATTGAAGCGTGCGGAACGAAGAGAACACCAACGCGTATTGCGCATGCTGTTTTGGACTGCGATTGTTATCTTGGTATGGGATATCGTGTTCGGTTATTTTCAATTCCGTGGTCTCATCCCGCCGTACTCTTATATGTATGGAGGGCTCGTTTGGGCAGTCGCTTTGGTCATTGCGATGAACCGATTGGACTTTTTGAGCTCTTATGTGAAACGCTACGGGACCTTATATAATTTGAACCCTTCAGCAATTTTACTGCTTGACCCGGACGGCAGAGTAGAGAGCGCCAATCCGGCCGCACGAACCTTGTTCCATACGGTGCGTGTCATAAATGAACGCTTTATTGATTTATTGCCAGAAAAGAAAAAGATAAAGTGGATGGAGCACTACAGTCAACACTTTCGAACAAGGAAAAAGTTTTTGGAGTTCGAAACGAAGATTATGACGAAATCCGGCCAAGAACGGTATGTCGTCATTGATGGGGACTTCGTCGATATCGACCGCACGATTCACGGGATGATCATCATTCGGGATGTCCACTCGTTTAAAGAGGCCGAGCAAACAATCCGATTCTTTGCCTATCATGACCCACTGACGAAGCTGGCGAACCGACGTGCATTTTATGAACGCGCAGACCAGGCGTTGCTTAGTTCCTCGATGCTGTCTTTATTGATTATTGATTTGGACGGTTTTAAAGCAGTCAATGATACGTACGGTCACCAGATTGGAGATTATTTCTTAACTCATTTGGGTGGATTGCTGGAAGCGTCGACACGAGACGTTGGCTTGGCCTCTCGTGTTGGCGGGGATGAGTTTTATATTTATTTAGTGGATTTAACAGAATCGGAAGTGCTTGCATTTATTCACGAACTTCAGATGACGTTAAATCAAAACCCTTACCACACGTCCGATGTGACGATTCCAATCCGTGCGAGTATTGGGGTCAGTCATGCTCCCGACCAAGGAACAAATTTAGACACGTTGATCCATAAAGCGGATCAAGCGATGTATCAGATCAAGCAAGATGGAAAAAATGATTACGCCATCTATGACGAGGCGTTACATGGTCCGAAATAAAGGGAAAATAGTAGTGTTTGATTATGGAGAGGAGGATGCAACATGTCAGAAAGACCATTAGTAACGATGCGCGCCGAAGGAGAAGCCGGAGGCGTTAAGACGACTGTGCGTGTAGGCGATCACACCCCATTTATCGTGGATGAGCCAGAACGACTCGGTGGGACGAACAAGGGACCGAATCCACTCGAGTATCTTCTCGGTGCCCAGTCGTCCTGTACGACCATCATGATTGCCTATGCCGCCCAGGATTTGAACTTTGAGTATGAAGGGGTCGAGTTTGTAACAGAAGGGACGCTCGATCCTCGAGGATTCCAAGGGATGGAAGGTGTCCGAACTTACTTTGAGTCGACACATATGAAAATCGTATTGGATACGACCGAATCGGATGAGCGAATCGAAGCATTAAGGAAGGCTGTCGAGGCACGTTGTCCAATTCATAATCTCATGCATGCAGCAGACGTAGCGATGACGGCAGAATGGACTCGAAAATAAGGATGAGGGCAACCTCATCTTTTTTACATAGAAATCGTGAAAAGAGTACGGAGGGAAGACGAATGCATCACCGACCGATGACGCGTGAATGGGCATGTCAAATTCAAGAATGGACCTATGGAGCTCCTTATGACTTCTATAATCAATCGCCTTCTGAAGAGGGAATCGCCGAGTTGATGACGTATCAGGTGATTGTAGAGGAGCATGAGCTGATTGGATTTTATTGCATCGGTTCCCCGGCTCAAGTGCCCAATTCGACATATCCATATTCGTCAGATTTCACGGACATCGGATTGGGGATGCGACCTGATTTGACGGGGAAAGGATATGGAAAATCGTTTGTGACATACGTCATGGAGAGAGCGATGGAACGGAGAAAACCGCTTCGCTTGACCGTCGCCTCCTTCAACGAACGAGCGATTCATCTATACGAAACGGTTGGATTTCGTACGATCACATCGTTCGAGCGAAATGAGATTCCGTTTCAAGTGATGGTACGCGATTAACCATATTGTTTCTGATGTGCCTTTTTACGTCGCAAATAATCCTCATCGGCACGAAGTTGATCCCAATATGTTTTGAAGATGCGGGCAGACTCTGCCTTCTCTTCGTCGATTTCGCGCTCATGGATGTCACCATCTTCTTTATATTTACGACCGCCTTTATAATTAGCATAACGTCGGGCTCGTGTGTAACCCATTTGGATGAACTTTCGGGACATGTCCATCCCGACGAAATCGTCGTTCGCACGATACGCTTCAAACAATTCCATGATTTCTTCAGCAGATTGCTTCGCAATCTCGGGCGTCTTGAATCGCCAATGAGGCAAAATTTCACTTTTATACGGTTCGACAAGTAGCACACCTTGTTCGCCACGACCGACCCGGTACAGTTCGGGTTGTTTTCGGAAGTCGATTTCATCAAAATTTAAATCATAGTCAAATGGCATGTTCATTCCTCCTCGCCTAACGTTTCCCATTAGGTCGGTCGAGGAAACAACTTGAAGGAAAAGGATGGGTTGATATGATCAAGATGGAGACAGAACGGTTGGTCTTAAGAGCATTTACGCTAGAGGACGCAGAGGATATGTATCATTATGCAAAAGATGAGCGAGTCGGACCGATGGCCGGTTGGGCACCTCATGAATCGATTGAAGAAACAAGGGACGTCATTCAACTGTTTATCGAGGAAGCAGATGTATGGGCCATCGTCTTGAAAGAGACCGGGCAAGTAATCGGTAGCATCGGGTTACACGACCGAAGACCAGACCCGTCGATTCAACATGATGCACAGCGTGAGATCGGTTATGTGCTCAGTCCAGATTATTGGGGAAATGGTTACGTACCAGAAGCCGTTCAGGCGATGATCCGATTCGGATTTGAAGCGTTAGGACTAGAACGGATTTGGTGCGGCTACTTCAGCTTCAATGACCAATCGCGACGCGTCGTTGAGAAGTGTGGGTTCACTTATGCGTTCACGAAAACACAAGAATTGACCCGGCTCGACGGACGAACGGTAGAAAACCTCGTCCATGTCCAATTAAATCCGACGTTCTCTACACATTGAAGCACGATTTCAATGTGTTTTTTCATGAAATCATAAAAATCCCTTGATATGTAACCGGTTACACATTAAGATGTTTTTGTAAGCGTTTCCAGAACGGAGGATGTCAAATGGCGACCATCAAACAAGTAGCAAAACATGCGAACGTCTCAGTGGCGACCGTATCACGCGTTATGAATAAAAGCGGATATGTGAGCGAAGAGGCGAAAGAAGCGGTCGAAAAGGCGATTGCGGAACTGAATTACGCGCCGAACCGAGTCGCTCGTTCGCTCTATAAAAAATCGTCGAATTTGATTGGACTTATCATGCCAGATATCACGAACCCGTTCTTTCCACAGTTGGCTCGGGCGATTGAGGATGTCGCCAATCAACACGGGTATCAAGTCGTCTTATGTAACACGGATGAACAACTTGAAAAAGAACAGACGTATTTAGTGGCTTTGCAAACGATGCACGTCGATGGCCTGATTATTACAACAAATCATTCGCACAATCCGAATTATGAGACGTTAGATTTACCGATGGTCGCACTAGACCGAATCGTAAAAGCGGGAATCGACGCTGTTGTATCAGATGGATATGAGGGTGGAAAGTTGGCGGCCGACACGCTGTTACAACGTGGTGCGACACGACTGGCACACATTGCCGGACCGGATCATCTCAAAACGGTCAAACGCCGAACCGAAGGATTTGTCGAAGTAGCGGGAGAGAAGCTCGTCGGGATGACCGAGTCCACGTTCACGTTCAAAGACGCATTGAAAGCGTCCCAAGAGCTGTTCGACCATGCTTGGCCATTCGATGGCATTTTCGCAGCGAACGATGTGATTGCAGCCGCCGTATTACAGGAAGCAGTCCGTCGAGACATTCGTGTCCCAGAAGAGCTACAGGTCATCGGATATGACGGGATCGAATTAGGCGAGATGACGTCTCCGCCGCTGACGACCATCGTCCAGCCTATCTATGAGATGGGGCGAGTGGCGACAGAACGATTGCTCGATTTGATTGAGAAAAAAGACACGCGACCGAAAGAGATGTTATTACCGGTCATGTTACTTGAAAGACACACGACAAAGCGGATGGAGAGATAAAGAATGAAGCGCATTGTTGTCATTGGCAGTATATCGATGGATCTTGTCGTCACATCCGACAAACGACCACAAGCAGGAGAAACGGTAATCGGTGAGTCGTTCCGCACCGTTCCAGGGGGAAAAGGTGCGAATCAAGCGATCGCTGCTTCCAAGTTAGGCGGCACTGTTCAGATGGTCGGTTGCGTGGGAAGTGATCCGTTCGGTCAACAGGTTGTTGAAAACTTCAAACGACACGATGTCGATGTCACTCGGTGCCGTTCAAGCACTCGAAGCGGCTGGAATGAGTGACGTGAAAGTCATCGGATTCGATGCGACAGACGATGCCGTCAAAGCGGTCGAAGGTGGGACGATGGCAGCGACGGTTGCGCAAAAGCCCGTTGAGATTGGTAAATTGGGTGTAGAAGCGGCAATCAACCATCTGAAAGGTGAAACAGTAGAGGAAAACATTCCAGTTGAACTCGAATTAATCAAATAAGTAAGTAGAAACCTCACGATGCCTTGATTTCGGGTAGAGCTCGTGAGGTGATTTTTATTTATATGGGGAATTGAGAAATTGTGTACCGTTGTTCATATGTTTTAAAGAGCTTGCCCCGAGAACGATAGTGGGAAATGTATCACGACGAGTTGGTTCGGAAATGATATTAGTATCTGTACCAACTTGATGAATGACACAATCCTTTTGTTGAACATTTGTGATCATGAAAGTGTTAGTGTCTAAATCTTGTATTTTAGTTGACTGTAAACTCTTTCAAGCATTGATTGTTTCGTCCCATTTCTGTTAGGAAATAAACGAATGAATTGTTTAGCATTCGAATTGTTCGGAAGTGGCCATAGTCTTTTTCCATCACCGCCAGGTAATAATAGAATCTACATCGAATGTCCTCTCTTCAAATGGAATTTCTCATCATCTCGCAAAACATCGAACTATCCCTGTCTAATCCAAAAAGAGACAGCCGATTCCGGCTATCTCTTTACAATATAGGACGAAGCAATGCGCGAACGGGGCTTCCATCCCCTTCGACGATTGGGAGAGGAACGGCATTCAAGTCATAATCTCCCGGTAAGATATTGTCTAAAACGAGTCCTTCTAGGATATGCACACCATTTTGTGCTAATGCGTGATGGGCACCCATCTCTTTACTGTCAATCGCATCAACGGACGGTAAGTCGAGTCCGATCAAGAAGATTCCGAGTTCCCCGAGACGATCGGCAAGAGCTGGTGTCAATTCAGGGATTGTTTCTGGGAAGACACTCTTATCTGGCCAACCCTCCGTTTTTAAGATGAGGCGTTCTACCCCAGTCAAATCGTGACCATCTAAATCAGATGCTTCAATCTTTGCCTTATGCGGTAGATGAATCACACGGACTGGTCCGATATATACGGACGGATCGAGGTCGATCACGCGCTTCCCATGGTCGTCAAAATGAAATGGTGCATCGATGTGGGTCCCGAGATGTAAACTCAATGTCATCTTCCCGACATTGACCGAACCACTCTCTGCCATCGGCCACGCGATTTCATACGAAAATGTTGTATCTCCCGGCCATGTCGCAACATCGGCATGAAGTGGCTGTGATACATCAATCCAAGTCATTGCATTCAGCTCCTCTTATAGTGATGTCCGGACCGTCCACAGTTCTGGGAAGAAGCGATGATCGAGCACGCGACGCAAGTAGTTCACACCAGACGAGCCGCCTGTCCCCATCTTCTGTCCGATGATGCGTTCCACGGTACTCATATGGTTAAAGCGCCACATTTGTTGCTGACTCCCGATATCGAGTAGCTTTTCACCGAGCTCATATAAGTCCCAATACGTGTCGACGTCTCGATAGACTTCGACCCATGCCTTCTCGACACTTTCATTCCATTCCCAATCCTGGGTGACATCACGTTCGAGCACGCTCGCATCAATCGATAGACCCCGACGATGCATTTCGCGGACGGTCACATCGTAAATACTAGGAGCTTGTAGCGAGCCTTCGAGCAATGGATACAGTTTTTTATCGTGCGCGTAAACACTGAGCGTCCGTGCGTTTTTGAAGCCGAGCGCGAATTCGATTTGTCGGTTCTGGTAAGATTGAAAACCAGAGGACGAGCCGAGTTGGTCTCGGAACTCTAAATACTCGGCCGGCGTCAATGTCGCGAGAACGCCCCATGACTGGATGAGTTGTTGCTGAATCTTCGAGACGCGGGCGAGCATCTTGAACGAACGTTCGAGTTCGCCGTTCGTGATAGCCGTCGTGGCTGCTGTCAATTCATGCAAAATGAGTTTCATCCACAACTCGCTCGTCTGGTGGATGATGATGAACAGCATCTCATCATGATGGTCAGAAAGGCGATGTTGACTTGATAAAATCGGGTCGAGTTGGAGATAGTCCCCGTACGACATGTCTTTTGAGAAATCCGTTTGAATCGATTTTTCTACTTTATGTTCTGTGCGTTCACTCATGACAGTTCCCCCTTATGCGACCACTTCGCGGACGTTCTCGAACGCCTCATATTCTTTGTCGTCCATGATTTTCTTCAACGTCAAGATCACGTCATATACGTCGGTAAACATATTATATAGTGCGACCGGTGCGAGACGGATGATATTCGGTGCGCGGAAGTCAGGGATGATGTGATGTTTCTTCAACGCTTTACAGATGCGTGCCGCTTCGGGATGCTCGAGGCTCAAATGAGCGCCGCGCTGTCGTGTGTCAGTCGGGCTACCGATGAAGAATCCGTGAGGTGCGAGCATCTCTTCGATCAAATCCATCATATACGTCGTGAGCGCGAGTGATTTTTGACGAATCGCTTCCATCCCGACCTCGTTGAACATCTCAAGCGCGCCAAGTTGAGGAGCAAGACTCATAACGTGTGGTGTTCCGATTTGGAACGCACCGGCATGTTCGGCCGGTGTCATCGTATGGTCCATATCGAACTGTTTATCTTTGCGCGAACCGAACCATCCGGCGAGTCCAGGTGTCGTGCCGAAGTGACGTTCATGAACGAATAAGCCCCCGACCGTTCCCGGACCCCCGTTCAAATGTTTATAGTTGCACCAGTATGCGAAGTCGACACCCCAGTCGTGGAAGTCATGAGGGATGGCACCGACGGAGTGACAGGCATCGAAGCCGATCAAAATTCCACGCTCGTGTGCCGCTTTCGTTAGACGAGCCATATCTAAAATCTGACCACTCCGATAGAGGACGGTCGGTAATACGATGAGGGCGATTTCGTCAGTCATCGCGGCAATCAAGTCGTCTTCTGCTAAGAAGCGCCCATCTGGACTGTTGACTTGGACGAGGTGCTCTGATGGGTCGAGTCCACGAAGTTTGAGCTGACTCTTCAAGGCGTAAATATCAGACGGGAACGTGAGGGCGTCTGCCAAAATCTTCGTTCGTTTGCCTTCTGGTTTGAAAAACGAAGCGACAAGTTGATGCAAGTTCACGGTCGTCGAACCGGTGACCATTACTTCTTCCGACTTTCCACCGATGAGCGGCGCGTTCAATGCAGCCAGCTCTTCGGACAAGTTGAACCAAGGATGGCGACCGGACATCCAACCATCGATCCCGAGCTCTCTCCAGTCCGCGAGCGATTCAAGGAGCGTACGCTCGGCTCGTTTCGATAAGAGCCCGAGTGAATTCCCATCCATATAAATCCCGTCTTCCGGTAAGTAAAATTCTTCCCGATATGATGCGAGCGGGTCTTGTTTGTCTAGTTGTTGTGCGTAAGCACGTGTGAAATCGTTCATCTCCCCATAATCCCCCTTTAAAGCTTATACGTTGTCAAAATCGTAGCAATCGGACATAAGGAAGTCAACAAACAACGAGATGTCGGCGAGTCAAACTAAAAAACGCTCAAGGATCTTCCCGAGCGTTTAAAAATACAGCTTATTTTATTTTTCGTACGTTCTCTTGTCGGAGTAACTTAAATAATGTGAATACCATCAAGAGCAGAATAATGGTGAAGGGCAAGGCGGAAATCAACGACGCAGTTTGAAGTCCTTCTAAGCCACTCGCAAGCAACAAGACGGCAGCGATTCCTCCTAACAGAACTCCCCAAGCGATTCGAACGGGGAGGGGCGGATTCAAGCTACCGTTCGTCGTCATACTACTGATGATATAGGTGGCAGAATCGGCCGACGTGATCAAGAACGTCAAAATCAAGAGAATCGACAAGACGGACAAGATGAAACTGAATGGGAGCTCGGCAAACGTCACGAACAATGCGCTCGTCACGTCCGCATTGACGGCTTCAGCGATGGAAGTCCCTTCGAATAAATCTAGATGTAGGGCAGTGCCCCCGAATACGGCAATCCAAAGGAGCGCAATGAACGGAGGAACGATGAGGACACCGACGATGAATTCACGAATGGTACGTCCTCGTGAGACACGTGCGACGAACGCTCCGACAAATGGGGACCAGGCGATGGCCCATGCCCAATAAAAGATTGTCCAATCCCGGACCCACGTCCCTTGTTGATACGGTTGTAGACGAAGACTATAGCGAATGAAATTTTGTAAGTAGTCACCTAGACCGAGCGTCAAGGTTTCTAAAATGAAAATGGTAGGACCGGCAAAGAAGACGAAGACCATCAACACGAGTGCGGTACCTAAGTTGATGTTACTCAACCACTTGATGCCACGATCGAGCCCTGTCGTCGTCGATGTTAAAAAGAGAGCGGTCAAGACGACGATGATGGCGACTTGCATCCAAGCGGTGTTCGGGAGCCCGAACACGCTGTTCAGTCCGCCATTGATTTGAAGAACACCTAAACCAAGCGACGTCGCGACACCCATGACAGTGGCGATAACCGCTAAAATATCAATCGTCTGATTCAACGGTTGTTTGTACGGGCGTTCTTTTATAAGCGGTGAGAGACTAGTCGAGATGAGTCCATCCGCATTACGACGGAACTGGAAGTAGGCGATGATCAGTCCGACAATCGCAAAGACGGACCATTGACTGACACCCCAATGGAAGAACGAATAGGCCATCGCAAGACGTGCCCCTTCGACTGTCAATGCCTCCGTATCCGCATACGGTGGCGTGAAGAAATGGCTCATCGGCTCAGCAACACCCCAAAAGACGAGTCCGACACCGAATCCGGCGGAGAATAACATACCGATCCAAGTGAAGAATGGGTATTGGGGACGGTCGTCATCCTTCCCGAGACGGATTTTTCCGTATTTACTAAACGCCAAAAAGATTAAAAAGAGCACAAACAAGAAAACGGACAGTAAATAGAACCAACCGAACGAGCGAGTCGTAAAGTCAAAAATAGATCCTGCGATTGAAGCAAACGTGGTTGGAGCGATGGCTCCAAATAGAACGAGTAAGGCAATCAAACTTGCTGAGATGTAAAAGACGCGATTCAAACGTGGCTTTTGTTTAGAATCCTTCATAGATGTCCCCTTTCAAAAAATATTATGTAGCACTAATAAACGTTTCCCTAATCTCCACATTGCAAACAGGAGACGCATTTCATCGTGCTTTGTATAGTTGAATCGGGAAAAGAACCAAAGAGGAGGGAACGATATGAAATTGATTGCGATTGATTTAGACGGGACGCTGTTATCGCGCACAGGCGTGATTACAAAGGCAAACCAGGAGGCGATTCGTCGTCGGCAAGAACAGGGTGATATCGTCACGATTTGTTCAGGACGTTCGATTCATGATATCGAGGAGCTGTTGAAGCGAAGTGACCTCGTCTGTCCGATTTTGTCAGGTAACGGAGCAATCGGGTTCTATGAGAACGAGCGAATTTACTATCATGCGATGGATCAGACAATCGTAGATGAACTGTGGGAAATCGCTGATGCGGACGATGCGTACGTTGAATTTTATACGAATGCGGGAGTGAAGGTTCTCCGTTCAGGAAGCGATTTACTGAAGCGGGAACTCGATGAGGTGTTGCCACACGATCAATCGTTCACTCGCGAGTGGGCGGAACGTGAGATTGAAATTCAAAATGAGCAATTCGGTCTGACGTATATGGATTCGATGGCAGACATCGACTTTGCACGAGATGAAGTGTACAAAGTATTTGTCTATTCGTTCGATCGCCGAAAGCTACACCGGTTGCGTAAAATCTATGAACCGCGGAACGATATTTTGATTACGACAGCAGGGTGGACGAAAATTGAAATCGGACATCCTCATGCGAGTAAAGGTGCAGCATTGAAACAGCTAGCTGAGCATTATCAGATTCCGATGCGTGATGTCGTCGCCATCGGAGACAATCTGAATGATGTGTCGATGTTCGAAGTGGCAGAAACAAGGATTGCGATGGGGAATGCTGTGGATCCGTTAAAAGATTTGAGCACGCATATTACAAAGGATGTAGAAGAGGACGGGGTCGCTTATGCGCTGACGCATTATGTATGAATTGGATTATGGAGAAGTCGTGAACGAGGATTGAATCTCACTTAAAACGGATATTGTATACATGTAACCATTCACTTTCTGAAATGAGTGGGGAACGGGGAGGCACTTTCGTCACCTGTCGCTTATGGATGAAAGGGATGGGCAACGTCCATATGAACGTGAATCGTGTATTCCAAACGATGATACGTCGGCCTCTGCTTGCCATCGGAGCAAGTATACCAGACAGACTGTTTGTATACGGAATTCCACATGATCCGCGTCAGAAGTGGACATCATAGGTGCCAAGTCCTCTCGTGCCCATTCGATCAAAATGTCTATGAGTCACCTATTCGATTTCATGTTTTCGAATGAAAAACAATTGGTGAACCAATGGACGATGAACGGATTGGAATGATGCGTCACGTTGGCTTGGACATCTCTAGTCGAACCAAATCATGGATGGGACGGTCAATCGAGCGAGGGCTTGGTTGGATGAAAGTCCGGGGACTAGAGAATCAAGAAAAGCGCCGAGTGAGGGCGCTTTTCTTGTGGTATCCTATTGAGTGAATGCAACCGATGGAGGGATCATATGCCAAAGCTATATTGGTTCGGAACGTTCCTTAGTGGAGTGATTCTTTTGACAACGGGAACGATGGAAGGTCTTTACCGCATACTCCCAATTGGGTTGATGACCATCGCGGTCATCGGCTATTTCATACAGATTCGATTCGAGCAAAAGAAGCGGCGCCCTTGATTGGGTGCCGCTTCTCTATATTAGGTTATAAAGATTCGAGCAAACGTGTCATCACGTCATCGATTTCTTTTTGCAATGCATCAACTTGTCGTTGTAACGCCATCAATTCATCAAGGTCATCCAATTCATTCATCCGTTGGAGCAGTGCCCGATGTTCTGTCTCTAATTGGGTTAGGTGAGTTTCCTCATCAACCGTAGATGGAGCAGGTTTCGTCTGCTTCAGCGATTTTGATTGTTTGATGTGTTCCGTTTTAGGTGCATCTTTCGATTCCTGTCCACGTTTGTCGAGGGCATAGGCGACGTTACCTTCGAAACGTGTCATCGTCCCGTCGAGCCAATACGTGATAGGGAATAGCTTATTCAAGAAGTAGCGGTCATGGGAAACCGTAACGACCGTTCCAGGGAAACGTTCGAGTGCCTCTTCAAGTGCCTCTCTCGATTCGATATCGAGGTGGTTCGTCGGCTCATCTAGGACAAGGACATTGATTTCTTCATGGACGAGGATGGCAAGCATGAGTCGCATCTTCTCCCCGCCGCTCAAATTCGTGACCGGTTTAAACACACTCGCGCCGTAAAACAGAAATTGAGCGAGAAGGTGTCTCGCTTTGCCTTCATCGACTGCGATCCGGTCCCGAAACGCCTCGATTAAGCGATGAGATTCGTCGAATGTGATGTGTTGCGATAGATAGCCGATTTTGGCTTGGTCGGCTCGCCTTACGGTTCCGGCTTGCGGGATAACTTCACCGAGCAATATTTTCAAAAGCGAAGACTTTCCACTCCCGTTCGGTCCGACGATGGCGACGCGTTCCCCGTACCCTGTGTAGAAGTGCACGTCTTCAAATAGAGGACGATCATAGATAAGTGTCATATCATTTACTTCGAAGACGTCGCGCCCGGTTCGCCCGTTCGTCGTGAACTGGATATTCGGTTGCTCGGCTTCGAGTTGTGGTCGCTTGATTCGTTCAATTCGTTCGAGAGCCTTTTCCATCGATTTGGCGCGACGATAGAACTTTTCATTCGGCGGATTGCCCTCGTTGGCCCATTGCCGCAACTGCCGGATCGTTTCCTTCATTTTTTTGATTTTCTTCTGTTGCTCCGTGTAAGCGTGAAACTGGTCAAGCAACTGTTTTTCTTTTTGGGCAACGAAGTCCGTATAATTCCCAGGATAACTCGTCAATTCTCCATCCTCGCACTCGACGATTCGTGTGGCGACCGCATCTAAGAAGACCCGGTCATGGGAGACGATGAGGAGCGCTGAATCGTAATCCTGTAAATAGGATTCGAGCCAAGTCATCGCTTCTAAATCTAGATGGTTCGTCGGTTCGTCCAAAATGAGTAGCTCTGGTTCCTGAAGGAGTGCTAAGGCGAGACCGATTTTTGTACGCTCGCCCCCGCTTAGCGTATCGAACGGTTGGTCCACGAATGAGGTCAATTTGAGTCCATCAATCATTGCGCTGATTTTTGACTCGTAGACATATCCACCCGCATGTTCGAATTGTTCTTGAATGGCACCGTATGATTCGAGAAGGCGTTCGAGCTGTTCGGACGTCGCCATCTCTTGCTCGAGGGAAGACATTTTTTCACTCAGGCGAGTCACTTCCTCAAAAGCAGTATAGAGGACGTCACGACCACTGCGTCCAGGGTAGTCAGGAAGCTGCACCAAATAGCCGATAGAGAGTCGTTGTCGGCGGTAAATCGTACCGGCGTCATGCTCTTCAGAGCCGACAAGGATTCGTAACAGCGTCGTTTTGCCACTGCCGTTTCGGCCGACAAGACCGACTCGTTCGTTTTCGTTCATGAATAAATTCGCATCTGTGAGAACGGCGTGCCCGCCGTATTGTTTTTGAATGTGTTGAAGATCGATCAACATAATAGGTTCCTCCTAAGGTTAGGGCCTATCAAAAAAACCGAACGCAAAGAAGCGCTCGGTTTAGAAAGAGAGAGGCGCTTTGTCGTATATTCAGCAATGTCTAAAAAAGGACAGACGGGTCCCTTGATTAAGCGACATCGTGAAAAATCGCACGCAAAATGTACAAATGTTCAGTTGTCCAATGCGTACGTCCGACAAATTTCACCTTTCTCCCTCCTTTCATTCATCTACATCTTGATTGTAAGCGTTTTTCATCTACCTGACAATGAAAATAGAGGAAATCGAAGCGAAGGCGTCGTATATAGTCGCCATTGAGGAGGCGAGAAAATGAGGAAAGAATGGCTAGGAGCACTCAGTTTGACCCTTGCGGCGAGTATATGGGGAGGAATGTATGTGGTCAGTAAATATGCACTCGCATATATTGAACCGTTCACGTTCGTCTGGTTACGATACGCTGTTGCATTTATGGTCTTATTCGTCGTTTGGTTTCGGTTTGGACGGGAATCGATTGGAAGGGCAGATTGGAAATGGATCGGACTTGTCGGTGTCATCGGATACGTCGCTTCGATTTCGTTTCAATTTATTGGAACGAAGCTATCGGATGCACATACTGGCTCCCTTGTGACCGCAGCGACACCAGCTTTCATGGTCTTATTTGCCCGAATCTTATTGAAAGAACGACTGACTCCTGTCAAGATTGGAGCGCTTGGGCTGGCAACGGTCGGTGTTCTCATCGTCGTCGGTTGGGAAGGGGAAGGGACGTATCGAGTAGGCAGTTTCATACTTGTTCTAGCTGCCGTGACGTGGGCACTTATGTCGATTTATGTGAAAATCGGGACACAGTCGTTGTCGACCTTGACGCTCACGACATTTTCGATCGGAGTCGCATGGTTATTGATGACGCCTTTGATGAGTGTGGAGGTCATGCAATCAGGGTGGCCAAAGTTAAATGGCGTCCTTTGGCTTAGTGTTCTCTATATCGGTGTCGTATCGACGGCAGGAGCGTTTTTCTTCTGGAACAAAGGACTCGAGTTGATGGATGCGAGTGTCGGGTCACTCTTTTTCTTCTTTCAACCCTTGGTTGGCGGGACACTCGGGTGGCTCGTTTTGAACGAAACGCTCCATATTAACTTCTTTATCGGTGCCGGTTGTATCATGACGGCTGTGACGTGGTCGACGCTCGTGGAACGAAGACAACAACTGCCAATTTCAAACCGTCATCTGTAATGGCAAAGCGGTCGCCCTCATTTTGGAGGGTGACCGCTTTTGATTAAAATCCATGATGGTCGAGTTTGTCTTGTTCGCGCTTCATCTCGAGTTCAAGCCGTTGGATCGCGAGTTTCTCTTCTTCGATCTTCAATCGTCGTTCTTCGACACGTGCTTCTCTCGTTTTGATAATCGTATTGGCACCGACTGACGAGACGACAATCACCATAACCATGATGTAGAAAAAGAAATCCATATATAGCCCTCCTTCACTTGATTAGATTTGTGACAAGTCGTTGTGTCTCAAGGGCAACACGACCGTCTGTTGAAATCGCTGTATCATCGATGAGTGCGGAAATGAAGTGGTCAATCGCGCCTTGGAAACCACGTTGCACGAGTGTCGTGTCCCATGAACCGAACGTTTCGACTTCATGCCGACCTTGCTTGAAACGATGTAGCGTGACCATCTCTTCGATGGACAATCGTTCCCCATCCCGTACGATCGAGACGTGCTCATGGTTCACTCCTGCTGAACGGTGCATCGATGTCGTGTGCATTCCGTGCTCATCTTGCCACACGTGGCGGGCGAATCGAAGCTCATGCTTGTCATTGACTTCGACGTGACCCGAGACGAGTATGAGCTCATTACCAGCGAGGAAACGTAGCGTATCAATGACATGTAAGTAATCATCGAGTAAGGTGAAGGTCGCATCCTTAGGGCCGACGTCATTCTCGCGATGTTTTACCACATCAATCATGTGAGCAGAGGACTCGTTTTGTAGACGCATATACATCGGAGCGAAACGTCGATTGAACCCGACCATCAATTTACGCCCAAGACGTTCGGCTTGAATGACGAGCTGCTCCGCTTCCTCGATTGTTGCGGCGAGGGGCTTATCAACATAAACATCGACGCCGTGTTCTAATAAATACGATACGATGTCATAATGAGTTTCCGTTGAACTATGTACGAACGCTGCATCGATGGATGAGGCGAGTTCATTCAACGTGTCGAAAGAGGTCATTCGATACGTTTGGCAAATCATGTCTCGCTTAGATGTGTTCGGGGAAAAGGCACCGACTACCTCGATTCGGGGATGAATCGAAAGGATGGGTAAATACGCTTTTTGAGCGATATTTCCAAGTCCGACAATACCGATTTTTGGTTTTTGCATCCCATTCACTCCTTTGGTTCATCATAACAAAAAACCGGACAGCGGATGTGTCCGGTTCAAGAATTAAAGACTAGCACTTAAGACGATTTCACCTTGTGGCGTTTCATTGCCACGATTCGGTTCTTTTGTGACGGCGACGGTATCCCAGTCGACGTCGACTTCATCTGAGTCGAGTGTGTAGATAACCGTCCCGTTCCCTTTGTCATCGGTGACAAAAGCGCCGGTCGGAATCGGGGCACCATCTTTTAATAGCCATACTTGATATACCTCATTGGCATCGAGTGAGGCTAGACCATTCGTTTGGACGATCAGTTGTGTCGCACCGTCCTGCTCTGCAAGGTAAGCGGTCCCTTCCGATTCGCCGTCGAGTGGAATCGTTTCGGTTAACGCGATGGCAGGGGCATCAGGCTGATTGGTAAGCAAATATCCATTCCCGATTAAGGAGAGGAGGAGTGCCGCTGCTAAAGCGACCATTCCCCAGACCGGTACGTTCCGTTTCTTCTTCTGTTTGAACGGTGTCGCCGGTGGAACTGATGCAGAAGTGTCGGTTGTTATGACGGGTTCATTGTCTTCTTCTTCGAATACACGATCGAGGACACGTGCTTTCATGCCTCGGGGTGGCTCAGTCGGAGTAGACAAGAACGCGACGCCACCGACAAGAGCTTCAAGTTGTTCGAGCTCTTCTTGACAGTCAGTACACGTTGCCAGATGTTGTTCAAATTTCATTCGTTCTTCTTCCGTTAAATGTTGGTTGAAGTAGTCAATCAATTGGTCGCATGCGTTCATTGTTCTACCTCCTTTCCGATGAATTCATGGGATAACTGTTTCCTCAGTTGCCTTAGCGCCAGTCGAATCCTTCCTTTTACCGTTCCGAGCGGGATGCCGCATGCATCAGCAATTTTTTGCTGGCTCAATCCTTGAAAATACATGAGTCGAACGACCTGCTGTTGTTCGGCTGGTAATGTGGCCATGGCTGTCTCGATTTGGGCGCGCTCTTCTTGCCACTCGACTTCTTTCTCGACGGACGGTGAGTCGGAAGGGATGGCCTCAGCGTAAGATTCATCTAATTGTAAATCCGGTTTACGCTTCCGAATTAAATCAATGGCCACATGACGGCTCATTGTGAAGAGCCAAGAACGAAATTTTCCTTTTGACTCATCGTAAACGCCTCCGCCACGCCAGAGCTTGATGAATACTTCTTGCATGGCTTCTTCGGCCAAATCACGATCTTTTGTCAGTTGTAGGACAAATGCGTATAAAATGCGTTCGTATCGATCATACAATATTTCGAGCGCTTCTTTGTCCTTTTTCCTGACACGCTCATATAACTCTAAGTCAGTCATAACATACTCCTTTGCGCAGAAGGGATGTCCCTTGTATTGATCTAACGTATAAAATCGAAAAATGGATGCCTATTTTGTGTGACTATTTATTGAACATGTCACTGCTTGATCCGGAAGCTTCGAATAGATGAATAATCTTAATTTCTCTGAAAGAAGGTAGGTGATGACACTTAGTCCAATCGCCGTCATCAGCATCAAGCCAATCGCAGTTGAGGGAGAGCTCATCGTCGTCCATAAGAAGTATGTGCGAATGCCAAAAAGAAAAGCAAATACAATAAAAAATCCGGTAATCAAGCTACTCATTTGGCAATAAGCTCGAGAGATTCGTGAAATCATAAGATGCCTCCTTTGTTTCATTGTACTACAGGAGGAAGAGAAAACGATAAGGAGACGATATCATGAAGCGATTTACGAATGAGGGACACATCCTCATATGTTTTGATTTTGATGAGACCTACTTTCCTCATGCATGTACACCGGAACAATTGGCATCCGTTCGTCGGCTCGAAGATTTTTTGGAACAATATTCCCATCGATTGTCAACGATGTGGGTGACAGGTAGTTCACTCAAATCGCTACGTGAAAAAGTTGAACAGGCAAACCTTCGCTTTTGGCCTCACCGTATCGCTTCAAGTTTAGGTACGGAATTGTATCATATTGACCTAGACGGAACGTTTTCTTTAGAAGAATCCTATCAAGCGTTATTCCCGAGTGATTTTATATCTCGTGTGGAACGTGTTGCGTCACAGATTGAACAGATGCGGATTGAACTAGAAGCGCAACCGGGTTTTGGGACGAGTCCTTGGATCCGTAGCTATTACATACGTGACCAAATCGGGTCTTGGAGCGAAACGCTTCGCATGCTAGCTGATCAAGAAGGGATTGCTGTCAACATCAGCCAATGCAATCCGCAAGCGGGTGATCCGATGGATGCATGGGATATTGATTTTTATCCAATGCATGCCGGAAAAGAATCGAGTGTTCGATATGTATGCACCACTGCTTCCTTCTTACGCAAAGAAACATATGCGTTCGGCGACAGTGGGAATGACCTTGGGATGTTAGCGCATGTAGGGAAAGGCTATTTAGTGGGCAATGCGACCGAACAGGCAAAACAGATGTATCCGGAGATGACAACAAAACCTTATGCAGAAGGGATTTTAGAAGTATTGGAATCTGATTTGTCCTCTTTCATATAGTGCATGATTTCCTCTAATGAACGGATGAGGGTCGCACGAATCGTTTCGGAATGTGGATTGAAGTGAAGACGTTGTTGCCAAATCCGACAAAATAAATCGGTCAAGGCCGCCTCTGCAGTTGCAGGATGGTCATTCAGATGAAGCGCATATCGATAAAGTAGTTTTTCATAGCGTGAGTATAAATGTTCTAAGGCTTGGCGATTTTTAAGACGAACTTGATCGACGAGGTGTTCATCGAGTGTAGGAAGCATATGCAACTCCTTTCTTATGGAATGAAGGTTTCAACGATAAAAGAATCAGGAACTTTACTCAGATAAAGCATCCTCTCTGTTCTTTCACTCATTTGCTCCCGTTCAAACCAAGGAATATGAAGAATTGCAGTCGAATATGCATGCCCCTCAACGATTCAAAAAGTGTGATAACAATTCGGACAAGTTTGTGCGTCTCCCGGCGCGCGTTTGAATGATGTTTTACACTTCGGACAAGTGACGGTTTCGCTCTGTTGATTGAACAAACTGCCACGATTGAATAAAATGTTGCGAAGGTTTGGTAACGCGAGCGCAGCGAAAATCATTGCCCCGAATAAAAAGGCAGCCAAGATCAGTAATAATACATAAGTCATCGGTTTTTTCCTCTCTCATTTGATTTCCTTCATCATAATCGAAATTTGAATCAGCGAACAGCTTATCAATAGAAATGAGAACAAATGTTCTGTATAATGAAGACAAAGGGGGGAAAACAGGATGAGAGAAGAATTGTTACGATGGATGCGTTCGGGACAAGTCACAGAAATGGTGTATGTCGATCGACATGGGACATTTTCAGAGCGGCGGGTCAAACTGATTAAAGTGCAAGGGGAGTACGTGGTGGCATGGGATTTGAATAAACAAGCGAGACGAACGTTTCGAATCGAGCAAGTTCTTGCCTGTCTTCCCATCAACGGACGATTTAGAAAGCGAAAGGCGGAGATTGGATGATTGCCTTACCAACGTTAGCAGCGCCAGCTAAAAGGGCACTAGTCGCTAAAGGAATCGAGTCTCTGCATGAATTGTGTCCCTATACACGCCGTGAGGTTGCGAGTTGGCATGGAATCGGACCGAATGCCCTTTTTGTCCTTGAGGCGGAGCTACTAAAACACAATTTAGCATTCAAAATGGAGGAACCTAGTACGTGAGTGAAACGTCTAGGTTTTTTTTGTGAAGTGATTGCTTTCCTTTGAAAACGGGAAGTAATATATTTGTCATCTCAATTGCCGTTAAAATCTAGTAACATGACGATAAGGTTTTATGAACCTAGCGACACCCATGAGAAAGGACGTACACAGCATGAGAACGAAACGTTTATCCGCCATTTTAAAAAATGAGATGGATGACATTTTTGATCCATGGGTGACCGGAGTCGAAACCGATTCCAGGAAGGTCAGTTCAGGGAATGTCTTTATTTGCATTCGCGGCTATACGGTTGACGGTCATAAGTTCGCAGAAGACGCCGTCGCCAACGGTGCGAGTGCGGTCATCTCAGAATATCCACTCGATCTCGATGTACCGAATGTGGTTGTTGCCGATACGAAACAGACGGCAGGAGCGGTTGCGAGTGTATTTTATGATCATCCCTCTCATCGGATGCGTATATACGGTGTGACAGGAACGAATGGAAAAACTACGACAGCGACATTGACTTATGACTTGTTGCGTCTTTCAGGACGTCGTGCCGGAATCGTTAGTACGATTGGCGCGCGTTTTCATAATCAAACGGTTGAGACAGCCAATACGACACCAGAAGCCGTCGTCTTACATCGCATCTTAGCAGAGATGGTCGATGCAGGCGTCACGGATTGCGTACTCGAGGTATCATCGCATGCCTTGATGGAAGGTCGCGTAGCGGGCATCCACTTTCATGCGGCCGCGTTTACGAATTTGACGCATGATCATTTGGACTACCATCGTTCGATGGATGAGTATGCCCGGGCAAAAGCGCGATTGTTTGAACAGGTGGAAGTGACGAACGGTGAGGCGATTGTGTTAAATGCGGAAGATCCGGCTAGTCATGTCATGGCTGAGTTTGCGCCGACACGTCAAGCCATTATGTATAGTACAAAAGAGGAAATCGAAGCCGACATCCAAGTGATTTGGCGTGAAGAGACGGTACTCGTCAGGATGAAGGAGTTCAAGCTCGAAGTGCCCGTTCGGTTCATGGGGGCGTTCAATGCGGCGAACTTAGCAGCGGCAATCGGACTTGTGTCGACTTCCGATATGGCGCTACGGACCATTGTTTCAAATGTTCCAGGACTCACCTTGCCAAAAGGGCGGTTGGAACGTTTAGCTACAGAGGATGCTGAGATTTATATCGACTATGCCCACACACCAGACGGGCTAGAGAAATGTTTGTCTACATTGCAACAAGATAACCGTGCACTTGTCGTCGTGTTAAGTGCGGCAGGAGACCGTGATCCTACGAAACGTCAAGATATGGGACGTATCGCAAGTCGCTATTCGAATGAGGTGATTGTCACCGTACATGATGTCCGCATGGAAGACCCAAAACAAATCATTCGTGATTTAGTAAAAGGTATCCAACCGGATGTGAAGTATGTGACGTTTGAAGCAAGGGAAGAGGCCCTTCGACATGCGGCCACGCAAGCGTTAGAAGGAAAGCGTGTCGTGGTCGTCGGAAAAGGACATGACCACATTGAACGAATCGGTCGACAGTCGATTCCATTTAATGAATCAAACATTTTATTGGAAGAATTGAAAAAACGAAAAGGCCAAGAGCCCGCCGTTTAACAAAACGATGACGTTTGTCATCGTTTTTTAATGTGTGAAGAATGTGAAGGAAGGTAATAACTAGTAATGTAGTAGAATTGAAGGAGGAGAATAGACATGTCAGTTTTGTACAAAGAATTTACAAATGATGAAGAAGTCGTCACCGCCGTTCAATCGATGAAAACAAATGGGATTGATGAATCCAACATCTACGTCATCACACATGACGATGATCGGAGTAAACGTGTCGCGGATAATGCCGATGCGAACACCGTCTCGGCAAGTGACGTCGGTTTGGGGACAGCCGCCAAAAATGTGTTCCGCAAAAAAGGAGACGAACTGCGAGCCGATTTTCAAGAGCTCGGCTTCACAAAAGAAGAATCAGAGCGTCTCGAAGAGAAGTTAGACCAAGGCAAAGTACTCGTCGTCGTGAAAGACGCACCTGCCGGATTCACTATCTGATTCAACACCATGGAGAATAGAGAGGAAAGAGGCTGAATCGTGAATGATTCAGCCTCTTTTGATGGGCTTAGCGAAGACGGACGACGGTGCGACCACTCAATTCACCACGCATCATCGCTTCGGCGTGGCGAGGGACGTCGTGTAACGGAATCTCATGGATCATCTCATTGAGAACTTTCGGATCGATGAGTTCTTCGAGACGTTCCCATGCGTTCGTACGACGAACCATGGGTTGCATGACCGAATCAATGCCGATGAGCTTCACGCCGCGTAAAATAAACGGATAGACGCTCGTTGGCAACTCTGCGCCTCCGACGAGACCGCATGCGGCGACAGCACCTTCATATCGTATCTGGCTCAAGATGTTGGCGAGTGTATTTCCACCGACCGAATCGATAGCGGCATCGAAACGTTGCTTGGCGAGGGGACGGGCAGGGCCTTCTAATTCGCTTCGATCGATGATCGTCTCGACACCGAGTGAGCGTAAGTATGGTGAATCTGTTTTGCCGGTGGAGGCGACGACATGGTAGCCGAGACGACGAAGCAACGTAATCGCGAAGCTTCCGACACCACCTGTCGCGCCTGTGACAAGTACTTCTTCACCCGGACGCACACCTGCGTGTTCGAGTGCATCAATGGAAAGCATGGCGGTAAGTCCTGGTGTTCCGATGGCGATTGCATCTCGCATGCTCATTCCTTTCGGTAACTTCACGAGCCATTTCCCCGGTACTTGCGCATACTGGCTAAATCCACCGAAGTGCCGTTCCCCAATCCCGAAACCAGTGGCGATTACCTCGTCGCCAACTTTGATGTCGAGGTGGTCTGATTCGACGACAGTTCCAACGAATTCGCATCCCGGAATGAACGGATAGCGATTGACGATTTTACCAGAAGTCGTTAATCCGAGCGCGTCTTTATAGTTCAACGCAGAGTAGTGAACTTCCACTAACACATTTCCGTCCTCTTCTTTCGGAAGGACATCGGCTTGTACTTCTTTTACTTCGGCATGAAGGCGTTCCTCGTGCTGGTCGAGCACGAGTGCTTGGAATGATTCATTCATCTGCTTAACCTCTTTTCCTATGGATGTCTTCACTCTAACAGTCTTTCCCTCACAAAATGAAATATATGCACGAATCTTTAGGGGGAAACGGGTAGAGAGTGGTACAATAGAGGGGATTCAAATTGCGTAAGGAGGAATGTAGTATGCGGCACGATGACTATGAGTTTGACGATGTAGAAGTAGAAGAAGGCGAATTGTTCAACGTATACGATATTCTCCCACCGGACGGGACGATCCTGGAGATGGCGACAGCTGAGGAAATGGTTCGAGCGGCCGAATTAGAAGCGAAGCATCATGCGCTTCAACGGCTCCAAGATTCAAACTTCCAGTTAACAGGCGTGTCGTTCAAAGAACTTCTGACAGAATTTGAACAGTATGAGCAAGAGTCAATGGAGTTCTGGACAGGTGTCTATAACCGGTTACGCATTCCTTGGGCGTGGACGATTCGAATCGATGTGGCCAATGGTCCGATTCATGTCGTGAACGATCGCGATATCTTTATTGATGAAGACGACTTCGAAGAATACGATGTTGATGATCTATTAGAGGAATACGAAGAAGATTGAATCAAAAACGTCTTTCCCTCATTCAGATGGGAGAGACGTTTTTTTGTCGTGGAGCAGGTCGTGACGAATCCGACTGAGTTCAGTCGCTCCAAATAATAAGCCGACACTACATAAAATTGAGACACCACTCACCATCGCCCCGACGACGGCGGTATCTCCAATCATTGTGAATGACATGGTGAGGCTGAACAGTCCAAATAGCAGTAATCCTCCAGCAATGGTTTTCATAAAATTCACCCTTTCACGTATCTATGCATGTAGTGTAGACGGTTTGACGAGAGAAGGGTGTTTCTTTTTTTGACCTGGTAAATTATTTAATCAAGTCGTAAATCGAATAGGTCTTGCTATTTTCTAGGGGGCGGTCAATTAACTGTTCAGCAAATACACGAGCAACCGTCTCAGGAGAGCGGAGTCGTCCTTCTGTTTCGTATGAACGGAATTGTTCAAGGTCAGCGAACGCCTCTTTCGAAGAAGAACGAATCTCCGCCTGCATCGACGTATCCATCACACCTGGATTGAATAGAGCTGCACGATGTGAGGTTCCTTCTAGCTCTAGTGCAAGTGTCTCTGTGAAATGATCGAGTCCTGCTTTCGTGCCACAATATGCGCTCCAACCTGAGATCGGACGCTTAGCAGCGCCAGAGGTCACATGAATCAAATCGGTCGGCTTGTTGAAAGCGAGGACCGCATTCGCCAATAGCATCGGCGCAAGCAGGTTGGCGTGGACATGAGCGGTCACTTTCTCACCATCTAATTGTCCGACACGATGAATCGGTTCAATCCATGCTGCATTTTGAACGAGCAAAACCGAATCAGCCCGCTCTAGAAACGGTGTGATCTCCCGAATGACTGCATCAATCCCCGAGACGTTTGATAGGTCGACTGATCGTTGCCGATACGTAACGTCTTCCGCCTGTGAGCGAGAGAGCCCGACCACCTCGTAATCTCTAGCTTGTAGTTCCTGAGCGATGGAACGGCCGAGACCACGCGATGCGCCTGTGATGAGAGCAAGTTTCATATACATTCCTCCTATTCGTGAATCGTTTTCCTAAAACCGTAGAACGGACGAAACCGTAATTTCTCGTAATATGTGTGGGAATTTTGACTTGCGAGCATCTCAAGCCGTGTGTCTGGATAAAGTGTATGGACGTGTTGGAGTAACTGTTCGCCAAGACCACGTCTACGATATGTAGAAGCGACCAACAGTTCACAAACATACAAACTGACTGTCGTATCAGTCAATCCGCGCAAATAAGCGACAATCTTCCCATTTTCAGACTCCATCACATAGGTGACGTTTGATTGACGCCATGCCTCACGGGTCAACGCGTCACGTTCTACCAATTGGCTCCAACCTTCATCGCGATTAAGTTGTTGAATCGAGTCAAAGTCTGATTCCATATAAGTACGAATGTTCATTCAATCCGTTCTCCAATCTGCATTTCAATCTGTTTCATGACGTCGAATGCCCCATCTGATTGATTTGAACAAATGACCGAGATGGTATCGATTTCTGGATAGTAACCAGAATGGAAACTGACACCAGGGTCATAGCCCATCACGTGATATTTATAGACATCTCCCGATGCGTGATGTTGAATCCAAAGTCCGTATCCATAACTCCCGCCGCGGTCATTAACCGTCACGTGTGGTGTCAAAAGAAGCGACGTAGAAGCGGTATCAAGAAGCTGATGTGAAAACAGCGATTTCCAAAATTTAGTCATGTCTTGAGCGGTCACATACGCGCCACCATCTGCTCCTCCTTTGATTGGAATCGCATATTGGTTTGTACGCCATGTGCCGTCCGAGTGGTCAATATAACCGAGTGCTGTTCTAGAAGGCAAGGCATCGAGTGAAAAGTATCCAGAATCAATCATACCAGCAGGATGAAAAATCGATTGTTCGACATAGTCGGTGAAAGATTGCCCGGTCACATCTTCTACAATCAACCCTAACAGAATATATCCTGCATTATTGTAGGAGAATCGAGAACCCGGTTCGTCTTTCATAGATTTTTGTTGAAACAACGGTAAAAAATCACGTAACTGTTGAAGCCGATACATCGGGATATCACGCCATAGCGCTTCAAAGTCATCAGAGACGGATTCATCAAAATAGTCAGAGATTCCTGATGTGTGCGTCAACAACTGATGTACGGTGACGTTTGGTGACAGATGAGGTAAGGCAAATGTTTGAAATGAGTCAAGCGAGGTGGAAAAGGATAGTTTCCCTTGCTCGACTAACTGGCAAATCGCGATTGCTGTAAACAACTTGCAACCGGACGCGATCCCGAACCGTGTCGTCACGTCATGTTGAATCTGTTCTGAGCGATTCGCATAGCCGTAAGACTGGTGGATTGATCCGTTTCGATTGGTGAGCAAATAGACACCCGAAAATGTCTCGTCAATCGATGGATGTGTGAAATGTGGCATGAGAAACCTCCATGTATTGAGTGATTCAATAAGTCGACTATATCATGTCCATCACAATCTCTCTAAAATTTACTCAATTTTCAAAAAAACATTTACCAAATAACAGGAATTGAGACAGGTGTCTGACCTCGAACGTGGTACGATATGGGCGAACAGAGAGGAAGTGGATTCAATGACGTTATTCTTCTGGGGGATACTCGTTGGATTTTTAATTGCCTTGTGGCTATATAAACGTCCACAGCCACATTCACAGTCTCTTTCGTTTATGCATTTCGGGAATCAAACGAAAGATGTCATTTACATTTTTGAAACGAAACCGACGTGGCGTTTCCGATACATCAGTCCTTCTTTAGATTTATATCTCGGAGACGGGACGGTGATGTAAAGTTATTCAGATGCACAAGCGTGTTTTCGGAGAATCCACCCGGACGATCGGCGACTATTACTCGATAAAGTGGCGGGACGCGTCAATTATGAAGAAGCGATTCTTCAACGATGGCGCACGAATGACGGCGCTTACGTATGGTTCGAGGAATATACGACGCCAATCTATGAGAATGGTGAAATCGTAGCGGTTCAAGGTGTGATTCGGAACATCGAAGCAGCCATGACCGAGCGTGAACGTCTCATGTATGAAAGTCGCCACGATAGCTTGACCGGTGTCTTCAATCGTCGGGCGTTTGAAGACACGATTGCTCAAGCAAGAAATGCGTGTAACGTCGGAATCATCGTGCTATGTGAACGATTTGAAAGTCGTGAACGACATGGAAGGGCATTCTGCTGGCGACGATTTGTTGAAACGGGTCGGGAAGATTCTTCAGGGAATTGAATCATCCGTGTATCGTTTAGGGGGAGATGAGTTCGTCTTGTTTCTAGAGATGATGCCTCGCGATGCATGTGAACGAATGGTTCGTCAAATCGAAGCGACTTGTGAACAAGAATCGATTTCTGTCGCCATCGGGTTGGCGTGGGCGTCATGTCCGGAAACGATTGAGGCGCTTTGGCAACGTGCGGACGATGCCATGTATGAACGGAAGCGACAACAAAAAGTAGACCTCCTTGACGTGTAAGTTCAAGGAGGTCTATTGGTTTAGCTACTTTGTTCTTCTACATCGGACGGCTCTTCACCCAAATTGTTTAGATAGCGTTCATAACGAGAAATGCCATAGCGGTATGATGCCCAGATGAGCCCGGACGTTACGACGACAAGTCCCACTGTCAGTGGAGCAAACCATCCGGAAACGATGCCGTTCGCATAAGCGAGTCCGATTGGCGAGAAGACAAGGTAAACGAAAATCATCGAAGCAACAAGTAAAATGGATGTCGAAAGGGCATGACGCCACGGTTTGACTCGTCCTAGTTCGATTCGGATCGGATTCGCTTGAAGCATCGGCCGTACACGCGCAAAGACAAGCATGATCCCCGTCTCGATGAGGAAAAGGATTCCGTAAATATGGATAAAGTTGATACCGATTTCGACGCCAAACCATTGTTTCGTCCCCCATACGAGGAAATAGTAGGCGATGACGTGGAAAAAGACGACGATCTTCGCGGCGATTGGCGGCACACGTTTAACAAGCATCCCGATTAAAACGATGACGAGAATCGGGATGTTGAAGAAACCGGTGAAGCGACGAATCAAGTCCCACAAGCCATCTGGCGCATACATAAGATTCGGGGCGACAAAGAACGAGACGAGTGCAACGAACGTCCCGAACCATTTGCTGACGCGAATCAAATCTTGGTCAGAAGCATCCGGTTTAAACTTCGGTTTGTAAATGTCGAGTACGAAGAGCGTCGCGATACTATTCAAGAGCGAGTTGAACGAGCTGAATACGGCACCGAGCAAGACGGCGAGGAAAAAGCCCATGAGCCACATCGGTAACAGCTCGGCAATCAAACTCGGATAAGCGAGGTCTGCCTTCTCGACGTTCGACCCGTACAAGTGAAACGCGATGACGCCAGGTAACAACATGAAGATTGGAACGAGTAATTTCAAGTAGCCGGTAAAGAGAACGCCTTTTTGTCCTTCCGCTAAGTTTTTTGCACCGAGGGCCCGTTGAATCACGTATTGATTCAGTGCCCAATAGAACAAGTTCGCAAAAATCATTCCGGTGAAAATGGAGAGAAACGGGACCGAGTCGTTAGCGGAACCGATGGCGTTCAACTTTTCGGGATTCGTCGTCGCAATCGTCTTCATCCCGTCCAATAAATTCCCGTCCCCTAGTGCGAGAAAGCCTAGTGTCGGAACGAGGAATCCAATAATGATGAGTCCGATCCCGTTCAACGTGTCCGATACGGCAACGGCACGAAGGCCTCCGAAGATGGCATAAATCGCGCCGATGATGCCGATGAACCAAACGACGAGCCATAGGGACTGCTCAAAGCTGATGCCGAGAAGGGTCGGCACGTCGAACAGTTGCAGGACGGCTAATCCACCTGAGTACAGCATAGATGGAATCGTGACGCACATGTATCCGAGTAAAAACAATAGGACGGTCAATCGACGAACGTCCTCGTCATAGCGTTGACTTAAAAATTCAGGAATGGTCGAAATCCCGATGCCAAGAAAGCGTGGCAACAAAAAGAGCGCCATGATGATGGCGGCGATACCGGCCGTCACTTCCCAAGCCATGGCCGACATGTTGCCGGCGAACGATTGACCATTCAAGCCAATCAATTGTTCCGCTGACAAGTTGGTCAACAGGAGCGATCCCGCGATGAAGACGCCTGTTAGACCGCGACCGGCCAAAAAGTAATCGTCGGCGCTTTCGACTTTTCCTTTCGTCATGCGATACGAGACGTAAGCGACGAGCGCCATGAACAGGGCACCGGTCACGAGTATGTAGAGTACTTGTTGAAATGTCATGAAATCCCCTCATTCCTTACTTATGTTTTATATGTATTTGTAGGAAATACCCTAAATTATAAGAAGGTAGTCCTATTGTTTTGATCGAATCATACAGAAACCATGAACGTGGGGACGATTGCGTACTTGTCGTACGAGAGTAGAAAATCGATGAGGATGGATGGACCGATGGGAGGGACCTCGTGAAGAAGTGGATGATTGGAATGTTATCTGTTGTAGTGATAGCAGGTTATATCATGTTTAGCGAAATGCTGAAAGAAGAAAACACGAGTGATTTGGCTGTGACCGAAAGCTTCCGACACATAGACGATTTAGCTACAAGCTCGCCGATTGTCATCGTCGGCAAAGTGAGAAGTGCTCCTAAACCGTTTACACATCAATCGGTCACATTCTTTGAATCACACATTCAAGTGCAGCGTGTCTATCGAGACGTGAATGGTCAACTGAAGTCAGCCGATACAATCACCCTTTTACAAAATGATATGGAAGAAGACCCGCTCGTCAAACGAGACGAGACCGTTTTGCTGTATTTACAAAGATATGAAGGACCCGTGATGGAGAATGCATATCGGATTGTCGGTCTACAACTGGGACATTTCAAAGTGAATCGGACAGGGACACTGACTTCGATAGGAAAACCTAACCTTTATCAAGAAAGCGGGCTCAGTGCTGACTTGAGCAAACTAGAGACATCATTGAAAGACAATCCTTATGTGGAAGAAAGAAACGAAGTGATGACGGATGAGGAAATCAGGGCTTTTAATGAAAATGAAGTGCGTTTGTTTGAGGAGTCTCAACAACATGACGAGTAAAAGCGGCGCTGACAATAGCAGCACCGCTTTTTATAATCGGATTTTTTTCAAATGTCATAAAAACTGGAGCATGGACGTCGCAACCGTGAAGTAGATGATGAGCCCTAGATTGTCCATCAATGTCGTGATGAACGGTCCCGAGGCGACAGCCGGGTCTAACTTCAGGCGATTGATAAGAAGTGGGACAATCGTGCCAATCATCGTAGCGACACTGAGTGCGGCGAAGATGGAAACTCCGACAATGAAGCCAATCAGCATGTTGTCGTACAATAGCGTGATTACGCCGAAAATGACAATCATACAAGCGATTCCTAAAATGATACCCGTCCCAAGTTCGCGTCGAATCATCTTCATGACGTTCTTTCGATTGATGGTTCCGAGTGCAATCGAGCGCACGGCGACGACGAGGGATTGCGTGGCTGCGTTCCCGGCAGAGCCCATGACAAGTGGCATGAAGACGGCGAGTAGCACAATCGTCTCAAGGGTGTCTTCGAAACCGCCAATCGTCGAGGCCGTGATCATGCCGAGAAACATGAGGCTGACAATCCAAGGGGCACGTTTTTTCGCTGCTTTAAGCGGACTCATGTTGATATCAGACGAACCTTTCGTCGCGGAGAGTTCTTCAAAGTCTTCTGTCGTTTCGCGCTCGATGACATCTAACACATCATCGACCGTGATGATGCCGAGTAGCTTTTGCTGATCATCGATAACGGGAAGGGCCAATAAATCATACTTTTGGACAATCCGAGCCAAGTCTTCTTGGTCGGTCATGACGTTTGCCGAGATGACGCGGAACCCCATGATGTCTTCAATTTTCGCCTCGAGCGGTGCGACAATTAAATCACGTAAGGAGACAACACCAACCAGTTGGTGCACTTGGTCGACCACATATAGGTAATAAATCGTTTCGGCATCTGGTCCGAGTTCACGCAATTCTTCAAGGGTCAGTCCGACCGTCTTATCAGCTTGAAGGACGACGAACTCGGTCGTCATGAGCGATCCGGCTGTTTCCTCCGGATATTGCATCAAGTCTTTGACTTCTTGTTCCTCGATATCATCCATCTGCTCAAATAGCGTGTCCATGAACGCATCGGGTAGTTCCCTCATCAAGTCGGCCGCGTTGTCCGAATACATTTCATTCAAGATTCGGACGGCATACGACTGAGGTGTTTCTTGGATGAATGTACATTGCTCTTCTAACGTCAGCTTTTCAAATAGATCGGTGAATACCTCGGGGGAGATGGTTCGATACACGAACGACCGCTCATGTTGATTTAGTTCGATAAAATGATCCGCTTGCTCACCCGGGTGGAGGGAGAGAAAGAGGTCTTGAAAATCGACCGGGTCTCCCTTTTGAATCAATGTGCGAAGTGCTGCTTCATGTTCGTTGTATTCCGTTTCTTCAATTTTCATATGCTCACATCCTGATCTCTCACGTTTTCAATTTATTTTAAGGTGAATAAAAAAAGTTTTCTGCTTTTTTTAGGGCGATGCTATACATCAGCCATACATCTTATTTCCCCTTGTCATCGTCTTGACTTCCGGGACATTGTTTGTTCATTCACATGAGTGAACATTTATTCATATCGATGCGGAATCGACAACAGATGAACTGTCGGATTAGACATTCGCAAATTTGGTAAAGTGATAAGGTAAGGGTAGTCACACACCCGAATCACAAGGAGGAAGCGAGATGATCTCAATGACGAATCAACCGATTTCACAAGATACGACGCTGAAACATCCGATTCATGTGTATTCAGAAATTGGAGAATTAAAAACGGTATTACTGAAGCGACCGGGCCGGGAGTTAGAGAACCTTACCCCGGAATATTTAGAGCGCCTCTTGTTCGATGATATTCCCCATTTGCCGGTCATTCAAAAAGAGCACGATTATTTTGCGAGTGCGCTTCAAAATCGTGGTGTGGAAGTCCTTTACCTCGAAAAACTAATGACCGAAACGTTATCACTCCCTGGTGTGCGCGAAAAGTTTGTCGCGGATATCTTATCGGAGTCCAAATCAAATATCAACGGTTCTTACGAAACATTAAAAGAGTATTTACTCGATTTTGATAACGAAATGTTGATTGAGACGGTGATGGCCGGTATCCGGAAAGCGGAGATCAAGCCGGAAAAACGTCGACATCTGCATGAAATGATTGAAGATACGTACCCCTTCTTTTTGGACCCAATGCCAAACCTCTACTTTACACGAGACCCGGCCGCTGCAATCGGTCACGGACTCTCCATCAACCGCATGAAAGAACCGGCACGTCGCCGCGAATCACTCTTCACGCAATACATTATGCGCTATCACCCACGCTTTGCGAAACATGATGTTCCCATCTGGTCGGACCGAGATTATCGGTTTGCGATGGAAGGGGGAGACGAACTCGTCTTGTCGAAAGAAGTCGTCGCCATCGGTATCTCGGAACGAACGACCGCGCAAGGCATCGAACGTGTCGCCCTCAACCTACTCAAGCATGGAGACAGCTTCAAAAAAGTCATCGCCATCGAAATTCCAAAATCACGCGCCTTCATGCACCTTGATACCGTCTTCACGATGGTCGATCATGATAAATTCACCATCCATCCGTTCATTCAAGGACCGGAAGGGAAGATGAACATTTTCGAGCTCACGCTAAACGCGGAAGGTGAACTTCAAATTGCCCAGCACTCGGATTTGTTGAAGGTGTTAAAAGATGTCCTCGGCTTACAAGAGGCGACGTTGATCCCTTGTGGCGGTGGAGATCCGATTGCGGCAGCCCGCGAACAATGGAATGATGGATCGAACACGCTCGCCATTGCGCCGGGTGTCGTGGTCACGTATGACCGAAACTATGTCTCGAATGAGTTACTTCGTAAAGAAGGCGTCGAAGTGATTGAAATCATGTCGAGCGAACTATCACGCGGCCGTGGGGGTCCACGTTGCATGAGCTGTCCGATTATCCGCCAAGACATCTAAATGTGATAAGGAGGAAGCAGTATGTCTACAACGTTCAATTTTGATTTGAAAGGTCGTCATTTTTTATCGCTAAACGAGTTTTCTGGTGAAGAAATCAACTACTTGATCGATTTGTCTGCTGCATTCAAACGTCAGAAAAAACAAGGTGTCCCACATCGGATTTGTGAAGATAAAAACATTGCCTTGCTCTTTGAAAAACCATCGACGCGGACGCGTTGTGCGTTCACCGTTGCTGCCATCGATTTAGGGATGCATCCCGAATATTTAGGCAAGAATGACATCCAGTTCGGGAAGAAAGAATCGGTGCGCGATACCGCGATCGTCCTTGGACGCATGTTTGACGGCATTCAGTTCCGTGGCTTCGCCCACGAGACGGTCGAAGGTCTTGCGAAAGACGCAGGCGTACCGGTATGGAACGGCTTGACCGACTTGTATCACCCGACTCAAATCTTGGCTGACTTTTTGACGGTAAAAGAGCAAAAAGGAGAACTTGCCGGAATCAAATTCGTATACGTGGGCGACGGACGGAACAACATGGGCAACACGTTGTTGATCGGTGGTGCAAAAGTTGGGATGGATATGCGGATCTGTGCACCGAAATCGCTCTGGCCATCTGACGAAATCGTGAACTATGCGAAGTTGGTCGCTGCTGAAACCGGTGCTGTGATCACCTTGACAGAGAGCATTGAGGAAGCGATGGATCAAGCGGACGTCGTCTACACGGATGTCTGGGTATCGATGGGCGAGGAAGCGGCATTCGCAGAACGGATTGAACTGTTGCGACCATATCAAGTGAACATGGACATGCTTCAAAAGAGTGGCAATCCAGACATCATGTTCTTACATTGCCTCCCTGCCTTCCACGACTTAGAAACAGAAGTCGGTCGAGCGATTCACGAACAGTACGGTTTGACGGAAATGGAAGTGACCGATGAAGTGTTCCGCAGTCGTCATTCGTTCGTATTTGATGAGGCGGAAAACCGGATGCATACCATCAAGGCGGTGATGGCGGCGACGCTCACGGAGACACGCGAATGGCTTGATCGTTGACGAGGGGGGGATGCCCCCTCCTGCTTCAAAATAAGCGAAAGGGATGAGTAGAATGTCTACGAAGTTGGAGCATGACTCAGGTGGTTCGGCTGGAGTACATCCTGACAAGCAAGATAAGCGGTTAGGTCTCGGAGCGTTGACGGCACTTGTCGTCGGATCGATGATTGGTGGTGGCGCCTTTAACTTGGCTGCCGATTTGGCGCAAGGTGCGAATGCGGGTGCCATTCTCATCGGGTGGGTGATTACAGGGATCGGGATTATTGCGCTCGGTCTTAGCTTTCAAAATCTGACGATGCGCCGTCCTGATCTCGATGGTGGTGTATATAGCTATGCACGGGCAGGCTTTGGGTCGTTCGTCGGATTTAACTCGGCCTGGGGATATTGGTTGTCTGCCTGGCTCGGGAATGTGGCGTATGCCACACTGCTATTCAGTTCGGTCGGTTATTTCTTCCCGATTTTTGAAGGGGGACAGAATATCGCGTCGATCATTGGCGCATCAATTATGCTGTGGCTCGTGCATACCCTCATCTTACGTGGGGTACATGAGGCGTCGATGATCAACATCGTCACGACGATTGCCAAGCTCGTCCCAATTTTTGCATTCATTACGATTACCTTGTTCTTCTTTAATCTCGAAAACTTCACCTTCGATTTTTGGGGACAAGGCGGTTTCTCGTGGGGAAGTGTGCGTGATCAAGTCGTTTCGACAATGCTCGTGACGCTTTGGGTCTTTATCGGTGTGGAAGGAGCCGTCGTGCTATCCGGTCGTGCTCGGAAACGTTCGGACGTCGGGAAAGCAACCGTGATCGGGTTGCTCGGTACGCTCGTCATTTATTTGCTCATTTCTATCATGTCGCTCGGTCTCATGACTCCCGAAAATGTAGCGAACGCCTCGCAACCAGCGATGGCATATTTGCTCGAGTCGGCCGTCGGTCCGTGGGGTGCGATGCTCATCAACGGGGGACTCGTCATCTCTGTCCTTGGCGCATGGCTCGGTTGGACGCTGTTAGCGGCAGAAATCCCATTCGTTGCCGCCAAAGATGGAGTCTTCCCGAAATGGTTCACGAAAGAGAATCAAAATCAAGCTCCTGTCAATGCCCTTTGGCTAACGAATGGGTTGATTCAGCTCTTCCTCTTCACATTCTTGATTTCAGATGCCGCATATAACTTTGCCTTTTCTCTCGCTTCGAGTGCGATTTTGATCCCATACGTGTTCTCGGCCTTTTACCAAGTGAAAGTGGCGAAGAACGGAATCGGATACAGTTCCGGTGAACGAAAAACACGCGATTTAGCGATTGGATTGGTCGCTTCCGTTTATGGACTATGGCTCATATACGCCGCTGGAATCGATTATTTACTTCTCACTACACTTTTATATGCACCGGGAACCCTTCTCTACATGAAGGCACAACGTGAAAATGGCATCAAGTCACTCACTAAAACGGAATGGATGGTCGCCGGTGTGTTGACCGCACTGGCCATCTTCGCAGTCGTACGCATACTATCGGGTAATATCTCAGTCATTTGATCGGGGGTATGGATATGGAGAAAAAACGTGTGGTCATCGCCTTAGGCGGGAATGCGATTCAGCAAGGCAAAGATGCGACAGCCGAAGCACAAATACAGGCAGTTGAGGCAACGGCGGAATCTCTCGCTGCACTCATCGCTGAAGGAGTCGAGGTCATCATCACGCATGGGAACGGTCCGCAAGTTGGAAACCTGATGTTACAACAAGCCGAATCAGACAGTACAGCCACACCAGCGATGCCGCTTGATGTCTGTGGTGCGATGACGCAAGGGATGATTGGATACTGGTTTGAAAACGCATTGACCAAAGCACTGCGTGCACGTGGCCTTGAACAGCATGTGGCTTCTCTCGTGACACGAAGTATTGTCGACCCGAACGATAGTGCGTTTCATCATCCGACCAAGCCGATCGGTCCGTTTTATACGGAAGAAGAGGCACTCCATCTCGAACGGACGACAGGTTACGTCTTCAAAGAAGATGCAGGACGTGGGTATCGTCGTGTGGTGCCGAGTCCAATCCCTATGAAAATCGCCGAACACGCCGTCATTCGAACACTCGTTGAAGCGGGGCACATCGTCGTCGCTTCTGGTGGCGGTGGCATTCCCGTCATGGAGACAATGGACGGATACGTCGGCATCGAGGCGGTCATCGATAAAGATTTCGCGGCTGCGAAACTGGCTGACCTCGTCAACGCAGACGTGTTACTCATTTTGACGGCTGTCGAACATGTGTATGTCAATTTTGGGAAGCCGGACGAGATGGCACTTCAAGAAACGTCGAAAGAACAGATGGAGACGTATATCGCTGAAGGGCAGTTCGCGCCAGGCAGTATGTTGCCGAAAGTAAGAGCGGCGCTGCAGTTTGCCGAATCCGGTACGAACCGTGTCGCCATCATCACGTCGCTCGATCAGGCTTTAGCCGCCATTGACGGAGAAGCTGGCACACGTGTCCGCCTAGCTCCATCGCTCCAACAATAAGAATGTGTCGCAGACGTGAAGCGTTTGCGACTTTTTTGTTTTCTGCCCGGATTCAAGGGGAAGGAATGTTGTATGCCAAAAATGAGATTGCTATCATATTCAGTGTAAACGTTTGCACTAATTTCAGGAAGGAAGTGACGGAGAGCGGAAACGCTCGAATGTATGCGCCTATTCGAAGAAAATCATGTGTACCAGTCGTGGATGAGACCAAAAGCAAGAGAAGGGGCAATCGTACAAGGAAGCTGTTATCGCTTCACCGTATTGACGAGTCAGTTGATTCGAATGGAATATGCGGAGGACGGTGTCTTTGAAGACCGCGCCACCCAAGTGGCGTGGAATCGGGAATTTGACGTTCCACAATTCCGAGTGATTGAAGATGAGACAGAACTCCAAATCATCACCGAACATGTCCATTTGTATTATACGAAAGGTCCGTTCGCGCCGAACACGCTCTACGTGGACGTGAAAGGGAACTTTAGCACGTATTATAGCCGCTACATGTTCAACGGTCCGGAGCGGACGCTGAAAGGGACAGCGCGGACGCTCGACCATGTGGACGGGGCGACGGAGTTAGAAGAAGGGATCCTCTCCAAACAAGGGTATGCGATCATAGATGATTCATCCTCGTTTTTGATGACAGATGATCGCTTCGTCGAGCCGCGACGAAAAGGGATCCATGACATTTACTACTTCGGATATGGTCATGACTATAAACAGGCACTTCGAGACTTTTACACGTTGACGGGTCCGACGCCGATGCTCCCTCGTAAAGCGCTCGGGAACTGGTGGAGCCGCTACTGGCGATACGACGAAAAGGAGTATAAGGCGTTAATGCGCCGTTTCAAGTCAGAAGATGTCCCGTTCTCGGTCAGTGTCATCGATATGGACTGGCACGTGACGGACATTCCCGAAGAGTACGGGAGTGGTTGGACGGGCTATTCGTGGAACAAAAACTTGTTTCCCGAACCGAAGCGTTTCCTTAACTGGCTAAAGGATGAGGGAATGATGGTGACGTTGAACCTGCATCCCGCGGACGGTGTCCGTGCGTTTGAAGATCAGTACGTGGCGATGGCCGAGGCCATGGGCGTCGAACCGGAATCGGGGGACCGAATCCCATTCGATTTTTCAGACAAACGATTCATTCAAGCATATTTTGAGCAGATGCATCATCCACATGAGGCGGATGGCGTTGATTTTTGGTGGATCGATTGGCAACAAGGGTCGACCTCGAAGATGGAAGGACTCGATCCGCTATGGATGCTGAATCATTATCATGCCATCGACATCGCCCGTGACGGTAAGCGTCCGCTCATTTTCTCTCGTTACGCAGGACCAGGGAGCCACCGTTACCCGGTTGGATTTTCAGGAGACACGATCATCTCGTGGGCCTCGCTCGCCTTCCAGCCGTATTTTACAGCGACAGCGACAAACATCGGTTACGGTTGGTGGAGTCACGACATCGGAGGGCATCATCGTGGGAAAAAAGACGATGAGCTCGCCGCGCGTTGGGTCGCATACGGGGTGTTCAGTCCAATCATGCGCCTCCACTCGACGTTCAGCACCTTCAACGGGAAAGAGCCTTGGCGTTTCGGGATCGAAGCCGAACAGTCGATGAAGCGATTCTTACGTCTGCGTCACGAGCTCATTCCTTATCTATACACGATGAATTATCGTAACCATGCCGATGCGTTACCGCTCGTGCTGCCGATGTATATCGAACATCCCGATGACGAAGCGGCTTATCAAGTGCCGAATCAGTTTTATTTTGGCAGTGAACTCATTGTGTCCCCGATTGTCACGCCGATGGACCGAAAGCTCCACGTCGCCGGAACGAATGTCTGGCTGCCAAAAGGAGAATGGTTTGACTTCTTCACAGGACATCGTTACGAAGGTGACAAGTCGATTCGTGTGTTCCGTGGACTCGATGGACAACCGGTCTTCGCCAAAGCGGGTGCCATCGTTCCCCTCATGCCGCATCAACCGCATGCGAACGAGACGGGAAACCCGAGCGAGCTAGAAGTACTCGTCTTTCCAGGTGCCTCGAACACGTTCACGATGTATGAAGATGACGGGGAAAGCCGCGATTATGAGACAGGTGCCTCACTTGAAACGACGTTCACGCTCGATTGGGAAGCGCGGACGCTACACATCGAGATGTCAGGAGACCTGACCCTCGTTCCGGCGAATCGGACATTGACCGTTCTTGTTCGAGGCGTTGTCGGGGAAGGGGACTATGACGCTGAGACGCAGACGTTACACATCCCGATTGGTGAATTGAAGCAGGAGCAGACGGTGACGCTCCCCGTCGATGTGACACAGAACGCCCATCGACTTGATCGTCTCTATCGATTCTTAGATCGCGCGGAAATCGCCTACGATTTGAAAGATCGGTTGTACCAGATGGCGACGACGAAGACGCGTCTCGAGGCCTGGCTGTTTGACCTCCATGCGTTAGAACTCGATCGAGATTTGCAAGACGCCCTATTAGAACTGATGTTGGACTGAAAAGGGGGGAGACCCCCTTTTGTCATGTCAGAAAACTGTCGGATTTTGAAAGCGGTATCATTTTGAATCCATTTATACTTAAGGTAGGGGATTTAACTAGAAATGAGGGGATACAGATGCGACATAAGTGGACGATTGATGATTTACGGCAGTTGACACTGTTTGCGAACTGTTCGAGTCGAGCGCTTGAACAGCTCGTCCCGCACGTCTATTGCCGAACGTATCGAAAAGGACAGCTCCTGTTCATGGAAGGAGATCCGCGAGAGCGCGTGTATTTCTTAATGAGTGGATACATCAGACTTGAACGGATGAACGAGCATGCGACGCATCAATATGCGGACTACGTGAAGCCCAAACAGTTCTTTCCGTACAATGGTTTGTTTACGGAGGAAGACTACCGTCATACGGCAGAAGCGGTGACGGATATTGACGTCATCTATATCCCGACCGACCGATTCGAGCGGTTTGTATCCACACAGTCGAACATGCTGCTTTATATCATTGGACAGATGAATCGTATTTTAGATTTACATGAACGACGTGTCCAAGAGATCATTACCCCGAGCGCGAAAGAACGTGTACTCAATACCATCCATTTTTTGATTGAAGATTTAGGTGAACCGGATGAGCAAGGGGTACGTGTCCGCTGTCCGTTCACGGCGATGGAACTATCTCGTCTATCTGGAACGTCTCGAGAGACGGTTTCTACGATTTTAGCGAAGCTTCGTAAAGAAGAGGTGCTTCGAATGGATGACCACCAACTTGTAATCGGGCATCCTGAATACTTTGAGCAAGACTTCGATTGACGCCACTCAGGAGAGGGCGTCTTTTGCATGTCGGAACGAGCGGAGCGTTCGCTTCAAGACGTGTCATATTGTATAATTAGTGATGAATCTCACAAAGCAATCGGATTGTGAATAGAGAAAGGATGAATGCAGTGAAACGACTGCAAGCCCTTGCGTTCGCCGAGCGACGTCACATCATCGGACTGGTATTGTCTGCGGTCATGATTGGACTATCGATTTTGGCGCAAGCGTATTTAATCGTCGACATTGTCGACCGAATCTTTTTAAAAGATGAATCATTTGAAACCGTCGTTCCGGCGTTACTTTGGCTCGTCGTCGCCCTATTGGCACGAGCACTTTTTGGATACGTCTCCGGACGAATCGGAGCGAGTTTATCGGAAAAGGCGAAGCAGACGTTGCGTCTGCAATTGCTAGATCGCTATGCCACGAGCCCGGTCGAGTCGTCTTTGACGGGACAATCTGGGAAGAAGGTCAGTGTGTTCATGGATGCTGTTGACGAGGTTGACGCCTACTTCAGTCAATATTGGCCACAAGTGATTCAAACCTCGATTATCCCGCTTCTGATTTTGGTTGTCGTCTTCAGCCAACATTGGATTTCAGGTGTCATCATGATGGTGACAGCACCGTTTATCCCTTTGTTCTTTATTATCATCGGGATTGCGACACAGAAAAAATCTGAGGAACAGATGGAGAAGATGAATCAATTTTCCGGAAAGTTTTTGGATGTCTTACAGGGTTTGACGACACTCAAACTCTACAACCGGACCGAACAGGAAGCGAAAGCGATTGAGAAGAGCAGTCTCGACTTTCGGGATGCGACGATGGTCGTCTTAAAGACGGCATTCTTATCTGGCCTCATGTTGGAATTCATCTCCATGCTCAGCACCGGCGTTGTAGCACTAGAAGTCGCGCTACAGATGGTCGTTTGGGAGAACCTGACGTTCTTCTCAGGATTCTTGATTCTTGTGTTGGCGCCAGAGTATTACTTGGCCATCAAAGACCTGGGCAGTGCCTTTCATACGGGACGTGGCAGTATGGGCGCAGCAGACCGAATCTTTGACGTATTAGACGCCCCGGATGATCGCATTCAGTGGGGGACGAAGTCGCTTCGTTCACGGACACCGGACCTCGAGCTTGAAGAGATATCGTTTGAGTACGCTGGTGGACGCTTTTCCCTTCAGCCATTGAGTGGTCGCATCTCGTCCGGCACCCACCTTGCGTTAGTCGGCGCGAGCGGTTCCGGGAAGACGACTATCCTTAACGTGATCTCAGGACTTTTGCAGGTGAAATCAGGGCGCGTCCTCGTGGATGGCGAACCCTTGCATACGTATGAGGAATCTGCCTGGTATGGAAATATTGCGTATATCTCTCAAAACCCGTATCTGTTCGCCGGGACACTCGCCGAAAACATTGCTTTAGGTGAAGTAGCTGACGAGAGTGCGTTACTCGAAGCAGCCGAGGCAGCTGGACTATCCGAGGTGATTGATCAGTTGCCGAACGGAATCTGGACAGAACTCGGAGAAGGTGGGTTTGGACTATCTGGTGGGGAACGGCAACGCCTTGCACTCGCACGGGCTTTCTTTAAGCGACCTGGTATTTTATTATTTGATGAACCGACAACCGGCCTTGATTTGAAAACAGAGCGGATTGTCAGACGCTCGATTGAAGAGCTGTCGAAAGGTGCGACGTTAATCACGGTTGCGCATCGTCTGCATACGATCAAAGAGGCGGACACGATTTGGTTCATGGATGATGGGAAGCGAATCGCAGAAGGGACGCACGAAGCGTTACTCGCTGTCCCAGAGTATGCAGAACTGTTTGCACTTCAGAAAGGGGTGAGCCGATGAACTCGCTTTGGACCATCACAAAATGGATGATGCGCGAGAAGAAAGACATCCTCCTCTCCATCTTCTTTGGATATGCGGCAGGGATTGCAGCGGTCGCCCTCTTCGCGGCAAGTGGCTATCTCGTATCACGGGCAGGGCTCGTCCCGCCACTGTATGCACTCATGGTACCGGTTGTCTTAATTAAACTGTTCGGTGTCATCCGGGCAGGAAGCCGTTATCGGGAACGCCTCGCCTCACACCGGGCGACGTTTACGATTTTAAGTGAGTTGCGCGTCCGGTTCTATCGTCAGTTAGAGCCGCTCGTTCCGTCCATCTTTGCGAAATATCGGAGCGGCGATTTGCTCGCACGCGTCGTCGGGGACGTCGAGAGTCTTCAAAACTACTTCCTTCGCGTATTTTATCCGCCGATCATTCTCGTACTCGTCTTTTTGAGCACCATCTTCTTTGTCACCTTCTTCTCGTTTGCGGTCAGCCTATGGATCTTGTTTGGTGTACTCGTTACAGGATTCTTGATTCCGCTCGGATTTGCACGAATCCGTGCCCATCACGATGAGACGATTCGTGGATTGCGCGGAGATGTGTCGATTCAATTGACAGAGATGCTGTTCGGATACCGGGATTTAAAACTTCATCACCAACTCGATCGCACGAAACAAACTGTCTATTCGCATAGTGAGCGTTACATGGAGGCAGAGCGGAAAGACACGACGAATCAGTTCTTCAATTCGGCGCTCGTCGTTGCCGCTTCCTTACTCGTCTCATGGGGCGTCTTGGCCATCGGTGCGTATCAGGTGGTAAATGGAGACCTGAACGGGTTGTTCTTGGCAATGCTGATCATGATGTCGCTCACAGCGTTTGAGAATACGACGCCGATGGCCGTGTTCCCCGGTCACTTTGCAGACAGCAAGCAAGCAGCGGATCGTTTGTTTGAAGTGACGGAACCGAGTGAAACGATTGAGGCGCATGAGGCGAAACGTCAAGACGTGACGTTTACGGCCGCACCGTCCATTTCATTTGACCATGTTCGCTATCGCTATCCAGACACGTATCGAGATGTCATCGATGAGGTAACGTTACACACACCGAGCGGTTCGAAGACGGTCATCGTCGGACCGAGCGGGTCAGGGAAGTCGACGTTACTTCAATTGCTAATGGCTTTCGTTCGGACGGAAGACGGCACGATTCGGTTGGATGATTACAATATGAACGATGTCAAACAAACAGCTATTTGGCAACATGCAAGTGTTGTCTTGCAAGACAATCATTTCTTTTACGGAACCGTACGGGAAAACCTGGCGTTAGCCGGTGACTTCACAGATGAAGCGATGAACGTAGCACTTGAGCGCGTCCGTTTGTCATTCTCGCTAGACGAACCGGTCCTGGAGAAAGGGGCAAACTTGTCAGGTGGAGAACGTCAGCGCCTCGCCATCGCACGGGCACTTCTTAAAAACGGACTTCTCTGGTTGCTTGATGAACCGACATCGGCACTCGATGCAGGAACGGAGGCCCATGTCTTTTCTGAATTGCTACAGCAAGCCGGAGGGGGCACACTCATTCTTGTCAGTCACCGTTTGACGGGTCTCGAAACGTTTGATCAGATTATCGTCATGGAAGCTGGACGGATCGTCGAGGTCGGTTCTTATGAGGAATTGATGACGAAACGTGGCATGTTCTATGAATTGAAACAAATCGAACAAGAAGTGTTCGCATCATGAAAAAGACGAGCAGCCCCGTCGGTGGGCTGCTCGTCTTGTTTATGGCAAATATGGGTGCAACAAATGGGGGTTGTCGCAATGCTTTCAAAAAGAGTGTCGTGGAGGGGAATCCACGTGACGTGATATGTTTGGGGAACGTGCACGCCAAGCTTTTGGGAAGCTACAACTAGAGTATAGTTGATAACGATTCTCATTGTCAATAAGAATAATAAAAAAATCCATACGTGCGAACACGCATGGATTGGGTCATGAATTAATTCGAGGCTAGGCCTTTTTGAACCGTGAATCGAATCAAACTGAACAAGTATCTCGTGAAGAAGAGAGCGAACGCATAGAATAGCGCAATGAACGGTGACTGAAGATCAATCCCCGGGATGTTCATCAAGAACTCTAGAACGAGAATAGAGAGTAAGAATACGTAGAGAGCGGCATCTAAATAAAGTGGCATAAGACGACCGCGTTGATGCCAAAACGTGCGGATGAGTGGTGCCACGGTCATCCCGATAATCCGTTCCGCAAAGCCGATACTGAGAACGGCGATGATGAATGCTGGGATCGTGTTAAAGCTCACCAAATCCGAGAATACAAAACCTGAAATCAATAAGAGCGGACCGATGATAATCATCATCGAAAGTGAGGTCCGGAAGAAAATCCACATGTTGTTCTGAATCGAACGAATCCCCCCGATTGCCGATTGTTGAAGTGTCTTTCCACGTCTATAATCAATCGCGAACGAGCCGATAAACATAACTCCAAATAAAGATAACAAAACTGACATGAACGATGTTTCCCCTTTTCTGAATAAATCATGATGTATCGATCTGAATCAAAGTCTAGCCTAGTTTAACGATTCATTTCGAGAAAGTAAAGCGAGAAAACGCGCTCAAGTGTGAAGAGTTTGACACATTAAGAGGCGAGGATGAAACGATTCCGACCGGACTCTTTTGCGTGATATAACGCTTCATCTGCATGTTTTAACACACTGTCGATTTCAATATCATTCGAATGGCAAGCTCCAAGCGAAACAGTGATGTGGAGCGTACCGGCACTCGTCTCGAACGGGAACGTTGAAACCTTTTCTCGAATAGATTCAGCAAGCTGCGATACTTCTTCTCGATTAGCATGGGGCATGACGATTAAAAATTCTTCGCCGCCGAAGCGACCGACTAAATGGCGCTCATTGCTCTCATTCACGAGGAGCATGCCGAGCTCGCGCAAAACATCATCTCCGACGTCGTGACCGTATGTGTCATTCACCCGTTTGAAATGATCGATGTCGACCAAAATCAATGCGTATTCTTCTGCCTCGACCGTCAAGTTGGCCATGGCTTCGTTCAAGAGACGCCGATTGGCAATCCCGGTGAGCGCATCTGTACGCGCTAGTTGCTGTTGATGTTGGACGTTCTCAAAGTGACGGCGTAGTTCGAGCAGTAATCGATAGGCGGCGCAAGCTCCCCCGTAAGACATTAACATGTAGACGATTAAGACGGGATAGAACAAGTTTAGTGGAAGCGCGGCATAAAGCGCTGCCCCAAAAATGGCAATACTGATCGTAGTGAATACGAGCAAAGTAGGCCGAGTATTATCCATGCGTTTCCGTAAAAGACTTGTCAAGACAACTAACGTAACTATTGTGGCGATGGCTAGATAGAGACCGAGCATGGTACCGTCTGTAAAGAACAGAACTAGGGAACGACCGATTAATAATATGATACCTGCGACAGCACCACTCACCCATCCCCCGAATAGAACGGCAAGCAAAACGGGAATATTACGTAGGTCGATGAGTATCCCCTCGAGCGGTAAGGCATTTACCAAAAGGAGGATGGCAATCAATCCGGTCTGTACCCCGAGTAAAACCCTTCCTTTCAAAGGAGACTGTGGAGTTAAACGAGGTCGATTGCGAAACGGTAAAAAGGAAATCGTGAAGAGCGTGAACAAGATACACAGGTTGATAAAGAACGCATTAATGATTGTGAGCATCGAGGCTCCCCCTTATCCCGTATGGAAATATTTAGTTACAGTATATAGCATCTAGTTGGAAACAGACAGGAATAACCTGCTTGCGGAAAGAAGCTCTCTTGAATGACTATTCAAGCAAATCGTCTTGGAATCCTTTTGGATTTATTCAAGTTCTTCTCATCTTTTAGAACTTTCGTTATGGAAAATCGAAAGTTTGGTATGATAAGAGAAAAGGAGGACTGTCCGTGCGTTACTGGGATCATTTTAAGCGAGCGTTTATTCCGATTGCGCTCATTTTGATTGGATTAGCGATCTTTTATACTTTATCAGCTCGAGATAACATGGTGTTGACGCTTTTAGGGGCTGCGATTGTTGGAGTCATCTTATTTTTGGTGATGCGTCATGTGAATCAGGTGGAAGAGGACTGAAGCGAGAACACATATTGTGGTTCTCGTTTTTTGTTGTCTTGCCACATTTTTGGGTACACTACAAAGTAAGGAGGGATTTATCATGGCAAAAGCTACATTTGCGGGAGGCTGTTTCTGGTGCATGGTCAAACCGTTTCATAAATATGAGGGAGTGGAGCGTGTCATTTCTGGATATACAGGAGGACATGTCGACAACCCGACGTATCAACAAGTCTGTTCGGAGACGACAGGACATTTAGAGGCGGTTGAAATCACATTTGATCCAGAAGTCATTTCGTATGAGGAGTTGCTACGCATCTATTGGCGTCAAATCGATCCGACAGATGGCGGAGGGCAGTTCAATGACCGCGGTGAATCGTACCGTCCAGCCATCTTCTATCATTCAGAAGAGCAACAGGCTGCAGCGGAGCGTTCGAAACAGGAAGTGGAAGATTCGGGTCGCTTCGATCGTTCGATTGAAGTCGATATCCGCCCTGCGAAAACGTTCTGGGAAGCGGAAGACTATCATCAAGACTACTATAAAAAAAATCCGTTCCGTTATGAGATGTACCGTGTCGGTTCAGGGCGCGCGAAGTTCATCAAAGAGGCGTGGAGTGATCGTAAACAACAACAAGCACTTCGTGAACGCTTGACACCGATGCAGTATAAAGTGACTCAAGAAAACGGGACAGAACCACCGTTCCAAAATGAATATTGGGATGAAGAGCGGGAGGGGTTGTACGTCGATATCGTCGACGGGACACCACTCTTCACATCTCACGATAAGTTTCAGTCGAATTGCGGATGGCCGAGCTTCTCACGCCCAATCGAGGAGAAGCGAGTCGATTTGAACATGGACACGACGCACCACATGGTACGGACAGAAGTCCGTTCAAAACAAGGGGACAGTCACCTTGGTCACGTGTTTGATGACGGTCCGAAAGAGCTTGGCGGCTTACGCTATTGCATCAACTCGGCCGCTCTCCGATTCGTTCCTGTAGAAGAGCTTGAAGAGGCCGGGTACGGGGAATATAAACACTTATTCAACAAGTGAAGGGGAGAGCCGTATGTTCACAGCCGTCAAACAACAAATTCGATGCGAGACGATCGGGACCGTCCTTGATTTTTACGACCAGTCGATTCGACAGCTTTCGGAAGAGGCGAGACAAGAAAAATATGCGAAGATGAGTTCGAGCCCGTTCTCGTTCTTTCGGGGTAGCTCACACTTGTTCTACTACGACTTTGCGAAAGTGCCAATCGCGTTTGACACAGGTCCCGATCATCCGACGTTCATTCAAGGAGACTTACACTTTGAAAATTTCGGTGTGTTCGAAGACGGGGCCGGTACCATCATCTATGACGTGAACGACTTTGATGAGGCGTATATCGGTTCATACCTGTTTGATTTGTTGCGGATGGCGGTCTCTGTCGATTTATTCGCCGCCGAGTCCGGGTTCGATGGCAAAGCAGCCATTCAAGCGTTTGCTGAGTCCTATGCCAAAGCCATTGAAAAACATGCGCTTGGACGAAGTGAGCATATTCAATTCACGAAAGAGAACACGTGTAAAGCGGTCAAAAAAGTTATTAAAAAAGCGGAGAAGAAGAAAGATGAATTCATGTCCGAACGGACGGAGGTAAGAGACGAGGAACGTTATTTTTCAACGAGTGACGACTTGCTTCCCATCTCCTCGGAAGTACGGGAGAAAATTGAAGCGGCATGGGGCGATTATCTGTCTTCTTTGTCAAATCAACACCGACATCATGCCGATCACTATGAAATCAAAGATATCGCCATCAAACTTCAAAGCGGAACGGCTTCTATCGGATTAGAACGCTACTATATTTTGATTGAAGGTGCCGATGAAGAGCATGATGAAGATGTCATTTTAGAGATGAAACAAGCACAATCTGCCGTCCCGTCTCTCTTTCTTCCGACACATCCGCTGTTTGAAAACGGATTGTCGCATCAAGGCGCTCGTGTCGTCGCTGCGCAACGGGCAATGGTCCACAGTCGTGACCCGTATCTCGGCTATTTGACGATTAACGACAAAGAATATTATGTGAGGCAACGTTCTCCGTATAAGCGAAAAGTGAAAGCGAAACATATGAAAGATGAGACGTCGCTCATTGAGACGTTGAAGGTGCAAGCGCAAATCACGGCGAAGATTCATGCACGGGCCGATGCGACCTCCAATGTGCTCGATTATACGGCAAGCGAACGAATCGCGGCGGCAATCGGTGACTCTCCGTCCCTGTTTATTCGACAGTTATCGAGATGGGCTGATTTTTATGCAAATCAAGTTCGTTTTGATTATGACGCCTTTTTAAACTGGGTCGAGTCAAGGAATCGTTAAGGAACTTGCGAATTGAGGATGAAATCCTGCACAATGGAAGCGTAAAGGATGTGTACGGACTATGATTACAGAACAACAAGTCATCGCCCAAATGCGTCAGGTGATGACACAGATTGAGTCGTCAACCGGCGAAGCGCAAAAGCGTCATTTGGCAAAGTTAATGGGTTTTTGTGAATTACTTCTAGATGAGACGTCAGAAGCGAAAGCGGTCGGTGTGCCGCAAACGTCGACATCTACGAACGAGACAAAACCGCCGCTTGATCGACAGATGGCTGCCTTTCTCGGCATTCCGATGGAGGAAGACGAACAACCGAAATCGGATTCATTGCTCGATTTTTGAACCACATGTCATGAACATGTGGTTTTTTTGTGGATTCACATTCATTGACTTAAATACCGTATGGGGTATAATGAGTATAAGAAATGAATGCAAATGGAGGCGTGAATATGTTGGACTTTCTTTTCGTGGCGGTCGTCATTGGACTTGTGTATTTCTGGTGGAGTCGTCGTAACAATGTCAAAACGGTTTCGACAGACGATTTAAAACGGAGAATCGCAGAAGAACGGAACATTCAATTGTTGGATGTGCGTGAGCCGCATGAATACCGCGGGGGACATATCAAGCAGGCGAAAAACGTACCTTTATCCGGATTCGGTAATGCTCAAGCGAAATATCCGAAAGAAAAGGAGCGTCCTGTCTATGTCATCTGTCAGAGCGGGATGCGTAGCCAACGCGCGGCAGCGATGCTGAAGAGTGCCGGATATACCGACGTTTATTCTGTAAAGGGTGGAATGAACTTCTGGCGTGGATAATAGATGCGACTGGACGAATCGGTTCAGTCGTTTTTTGTCACCACGTTTTCTCTTTTGCATTTTCGGGGATTCTGCTACGGTAGGGAGAGAGTGAAAGAGAGGAGATCAATCCAATGGCAGTAATTTTATTTGATATCGATGGCACGTTAGTAGATACGACCGGACCGATGACAAAGGCGATTCATGAGGCACTAGAGGAGCTTCCTCATCTTCCGAAACCGAGTGAAGAGGCGGTCCGTTCAGGATACGGCTTGGCAGGTAACGCGTTTTGGGAGCATGTCATCCCGGAAGCGACGCTTGAGGAGATTCGTCTCATTCGCAGACTCCGTCATACGACGCTTGAGCAAACGATGGAAGGACAAAATGTCTTATTTGACGGAATTCGTGAGATGTTGGAGACACTTCACGAGCAAGGTCATACGCTGACGACAGCGAGTAACTGCGGTGTTCATTATATGAATTTGATTTTAGATACGCAACAGATTCGTCCATATATGACGGCACCCGAATGTTTAGAATCTGTTGGGGGCGAGAAGAAGGCAGACATTCTGACAGCGCACCGTGTCCGGCACGGAGAGGCGGACTATATTATGGTCGGTGATCGTAAATCGGATGTCGAAGCGGCTCGCGCTCATGACTTTCCCGTCGTCTTGACAGGATTCGGGTTCGGTAATGAAGAAGAGTGGGCACTTGCAGATCACGTGATTCAATCTCCACACGATTTAGTCGAGTGGGTCAACCGATAAGAAAAGGCTTGTCGCATATCAATGTCGACAAGCCTTTTTGTATACCTATACTCACAATCCGAGAGAGATGTATTTTACTTCTAAAAATTCCTCAATACCGTGATGACCGCCTTCACGACCGAGTCCGCTCTCTTTCCAACCACCGAAAGGCGCTTGCGGCGTTGACGGAAGTCCGTCATTCACACCGACAATCCCATACTCTAACGATTCAGCTAAATAGACCGCTTCATTGATGTCTTGCGTGAACAAGTAAGCGGCTAAGCCGAACGGCGTGTTGTTCGCCCGTTTGATGACTTCATCGAGCGAATCGAACGTTGCAATCGGTGCGACGGGTCCGAACGTTTCTTCGTTCATGCAGAGCATGTCTTCATTCGCATAACGGATGACAGCAGGACGGATGAATAAGCCGTCTAGCACCTCGCCACCGTACACTTCACCGCCACGAATCTGTGCGTCCTCAATATGCTTTTCGACTTTACTGAGCGCATCGTCATCGATGAGCGGACCGATGTCGACACCTTCCTCTAGTCCGTTGCCGACTTTCAACGCTTCGACCTCTTTAATGAAACGCTCCGAGAATTCATCGACGACGGCGCGTTCGACATAGATTCGGTTCGCGCAGACGCACGTCTGTCCACCGTTTCGGAACTTTGTGGCGACCGCTTGCGGAACAGCCTTATCTAAATCCGCTTTGGCCGTGACGATGAGCGGGGCATGTCCACCGAGTTCGAGTGAAATCTTTTTCATCGTGTCCGCAGCGTCACGCATGAGCATTTTTCCGACTTCCGTTGAACCTGTGAACGTCAATTTTCGGACCCGTTTATCTTGTTGCCACGCTTTGACGATATCTGAAGCTTGTCCAGTGACAAGGTTGATGACCCCTTTTGGGAATCCGGCCTTCTCCGCTAATTTCACCAATTCGATGGCGGTCAACGGGGTCGCCGATGCTGGTTTCATGACGACCGTACAGCCTGCAGCGAGCGCCGGAGCGACTTTCCGTGTGATCATGGCAGCTGGGAAGTTCCAAGGTGTGATGGCTGCGATGACGCCCACCGGTTGTTTGATGGCAAAGATTCGTTTCTGGTTTGATGAAGCAGGAATCGTCTCTCCGTACACGCGTCGTCCTTCTGCTGCATACCAGTCGATGAATCCATTTGCATAGTTGATTTCACCGATTGCTTCCTTGAGCGGTTTCCCTTGTTCCTCGACCATCGTTCGGGCAAGCTCTTCTGTATGTTCTGCAATCAAACGATGCCACTCATTGAGTAGCTCCCCTCGTTCTTCTGCTGTTTTTTGTTGCCATTCTTGTAACGCCTCATGTGCAGCATCGACGGCTTGTGTCGCTTCTTGTGTATCACTTTTTGTCACGACGGCCATCACATTGCCTGTAGCTGGATTGCGTACCTCGATCGTTTGTCCCGTTTCTGTCCATTCCCCATTAATGAAATTTTTCTCTTCTCGCATCTTGATTTCCCCTTTCCAAAAAGTGCACAGTTAATTAGAGGATACCCGTTTTTCTGAAACGCACACAAATTTCCAAAAAATGAGGGGATACTATGTGGATCATCATCATAGGCTATTTAGTCGGAAGTCTGCTCGGGGGCAGACTGTATGGGGTGCTAAGTGGACATGATTTAGCGACAACTGGTTCGAAGAATACCGGTGCACGCAATGCACATCGCATCGGTGGAGTGAAGGCGTTTCTCATCGTCTATGGATTCGACGTGCTCAAGACGATTCTCGTCCTACAGATGAGCGGACCGTATTTTTGGGAGACGGCGTTCGCACTCACGCTCGGGCATATTTATCCATTTTGGCGAATCCATGCGGGTGGGAAGGGATATGCCGTTTTTTCTGGAATCATATGGGCATATGACCCGTGGTGGTTTATTGGGGGTCTTGTTATCTTGTTACTCTTAATCAAATTAACAGGGAACTCTCGCGAGACGGGACTGGTCATGCTCATTTTACTTCCGCTCGCTGCACTTTGGGATGTCGAAAATGTCATCTGGGCCACGCTGATTACGATTCTTATCATCTATCATCATGTGAAGGAGGAAAAGGCATGATTATGTACCGAAAAGCCGAAATATCAGATTTTGAAGCGATACATCGGTTGAACTACGAAACATTCGTCGAAGAGATTCCGCAACATCCACCGAATCCGGAGCGACGACTCGTCGACAAGTTTCACGAAGAGAATACATATTGGATCGGGGAAGCGGACGGTGAAGTGATTGCCATGTGTGCGTTACGTGGCAAACGGCCATTTTCATTGGAACAAAAGGGTGTGTGCATTCCTGAAGGGGATTGGATCGAGATTCGTCTGCTCGCTGTGACTAAACCCTATCGGCGCAATCGGACGTTCGCTGGATTGATGCGCGCGGTCATCGACGATGCGACAGAGCGTGATGTTGATGGCATCGTCATCAGTGGAACGACACGTGAACAAGTGCTCTATCGTCGATTTGGGTTTGTCCCATTTGCGGATCCAATCGGTCCTGAGGAAGCACGATATGTGCCGATGGTGTTAACGCGTTCGGCTTTTTATGAATCCAAATCAGCGTCGATTCTACGCCCGAAAAGTTTACTAGCAGGACCCGTTGAATGTTCGGACCGCGTGAGAGAACGACTCTCCATGCAGCCGCGCCCACATCGTTCAAATGAGACGGGACGAGTGCTTGAAGCGGTACAACGAAAACTGGCGGAACGAATCGGACTCCCGCATGTCTATACGCTTCTTGGAAGTGGGACGGTCGCCAATGATGCGGTCGCGGCTCGATTGGACGGACACGGGCTCATATTCAATGCGGGTGAATTTGGAGAACGTTTGATTGACCATGCCCGGCGTGTCGGTCTGTCTTTTGACGTGGTCGCAGTGGACCAAGAGGGGCAGTGGGATATTTCTCAACTCGAGCGCATTGCACCAGACTGGGTATGGACGGTTCATTGCGAGACATCGTTAGGGATTTTCATCAATCTCGACCCGCTCCATACATGGCAAGGCGTTGTCGCCATTGATGCGATCAGTGCCGCCGGAACGCTCGTTTATGACTATTCATTTGCGGACTACGTGACCTTCTCTTCAGGAAAGGCGTTACGGAACGCCCCGGGTCTCGCGTTCGTCGCAATGAAGCATCCGGCGATTGCGACACCACATACAGCGCGCTATTTGGATCTATCCCTCTATCAACCGATTGCCTTCACACAATCGGAACCGCTTCTCTCAGCGATGGCGATCGCGCTGGATGAGTTGACAGAAGAAGAAGTCGTTTCGCATTCTGTGAAGATGAATACGTTGCTTAATGCCTTACAAGAGAACGGTTTATCGGTCGATGTGTGTCCCGCCCAATCACCTGGCATCATCACGATTCCAGTTCCGTGCGAGCTATCCTCGGTCGAGCTCGGGCGCCAACTGTCGTATCAAGGCTATCTCGTTCAGTATGAGAGTAACTATTTGAAACGGGCGAACGTCATTCAAGTATCGACCATGGGTTGGACGACACCTCGCATGATGCGTGACGTCGGTGCTTATATCGCACAATGGATTCGACAAAAAACCGCCACTTCTGAAAGTGACGGTTCGCTTATACTCGAAAGTCTTGGCGTGCCAAATGACGAATCTTTCGTCCGAGGCGTCTCCAATTGAAATAAGCTAAAACGGAGACGACGCCACCTGACCAAAAGAGCCATTCATCCGGTCGGATATAACCGAGTAGCCCGACGAGCAGGCCGAGCAAGATGACGATGGCATTGAACGTCTGGCGGTGCAAGAGTTCCTTGGATTCTAGGGTTCGTTGGAACATGGCTTGCTCCGACAGGCGTTTTCGTGTCGGTTCTTTTAAGTAATTATCGAGAAGCGGAGGAACGTTTAACAGTTTCTTCGCATAGTTGATTCCGGTCTTCACGTAACGATTTTGAAGCGTTGTCCCGTCCTCCTCGAGCCATTCGATGACAATCGGTTTCCCGAGTGTGAACAGGTCGATTTTTGGGTCGAGGATTTGCAGGATCCCGAGTAAGGTCGAAGCGGCACGACCGAAGAAGGCAAATTCTGCCGGGAGCTGAATCGGTTCGTTTTTGACGAGCAATTGAATGTCCTGTAACACCTTCTCAATCAACTTCGTATCGACGGTGTCGATGTCTGTTTCTAAGTAGAAGGTGACCGCCTTCTCTAGCGCTTGGCGAATATTTTGTTTGTTCGCCGTCGGTAAGAGGAATCGCAAGTCTTCTAATCCATCGACGATGCTATCATAGTCGAGCGAGATGAATGCCTGTAAGATATTCCGAATCGTGGCCATGTCTTGCGCCGTTGTTTGTCCGACCATACCGAAATCGAGTAAGATGATGGTGCCATCGGCTCGAATTTGGACGTTTCCGGGGTGTGGATCGGCATGGAACTGCCCACCAAACAATAGCTGTTCGGCAGCGAGTGTGAAGAGTCGTTCAGCTAGGGCGGAACGGTCGATTCCATTTTCTTTTAAAAAGGCGAGGTCGGTGATTCGGCGTGCGTCGACCCAGTCCATCGTCAAGACGCGGTTCGTACAGAGATGTTCGTGATAGTCCGGGATATAAATGTCTCGGTTGTCGGCGTATTTGGCTTTAAAATACAGGGCGTTTTTTAATTCAGTTTGGAAATTTAGTTCATCCCCGATGACAAAAATCATTTGGCGATATAAGCTATCTAAGTCGGTTGATTTAGCGAGGGATGTCCGCTTTAACATCGACGTGACAATCCGCATCGCACGGAAGTCGGTTCGGATGATTTTTTCGATATTCGGACGCTGGATTTTGATGGCGACCCGTTTGCCGTTTTCGAGCAGCGTGGCACCATATACTTCCCCGATGGAAGCCGAGGCGACGGCGTCGATGCCGACGTCCTTGACGATTTGGGTATATGGGACGCCCCATTCTGCCTCTAGAATCGCGCGCGACTTCTCCCAACCAGACGTCGGGACACGGTCGACGAGCTCTGACAGCTCGTTCAAGACGGCGGGTGGCAATAAGTCTGCACGAATTGATAAGAATTGTCCGAGTTTGATTAACAAGCCCTCGAGTCGTAGCGCGTTACGCTTATACTCACGCGCGAGCTTGAGCATGAGTGCTTCATATTCTTCTGTTGTGGCGACGCCTTGTTGTTGTTTGCGTGAAAAGGCGTACAGCCGAATGATGAATCGGGCGAACATGGTGACGATAATCCATATGCGGAACAAAGCGATACGTTTCATTGTAATACCGACATCCTTTACGACAGTCGCACGACTGACCTGAATTTTTGTAACTATACTTTACCATACAATGCGTTGAAGAAAGGGCCAGGGATGTTCATGGAGTGGGAATTGCTCAACGTCGTCGGAACGATTGCGTTCGCGGCGAGCGGAGCCATCATTGCGATGGATGAAAAATACGATATTTTTGGGGTGTGGCTATTGGCGTTTATCACTGCCTTCGGAGGTGGCGCGATCCGAAACGTCCTGTTAGGAAACCCCGTCAGCTTAATTTGGCAACAGAATGATTTATTTATTTTATGTTTTCTTGTCGCACTCCTCATCTTCCTGCTACCGAGTGTCGTATTGCCACATTGGGAACGCTGGGGTGTCATTGTCGACGCCATTGGTCTCGTCGCGTTTGCCTTTCAAGGGGCACAAGTCGCCATCAAGCTAGATTTGCCATTATCAGCAGCGATTGCGGCAGCTGTCTTGACCGGCGTTGGCGGAGGTGTGGTCCGCGACTTACTAGCCGGACGAAAACCGCTCGTCTTACAATCTGAAGTGTATGCGATTTGGGCGATTCTCATCGCGGTCATCACGTATTACTTCAAGCTCGAAGGCGGTCTTGCTGTGTACGCGCTTTTAATTGTCGTCGCGACACTTCGAGTGATATCCTACTATCGGAAGTGGAATTTACCAGCAAGAAAAGTCAGATAAGGGGGAACGGAAATGAAGATATTATTAATGATCGGTGCCGGATTGATGGCACTCGGTGTGGCACTTGGTGCATTCGGCGCCCATGCGCTAAAAGAGAGATTGGCGCCAAACATGTTGGCAAACTGGCAGACAGGTGTGCTCTACCATATGGTGCACGCGCTTGGAATCATTGGGATTGCAGCGCTCCTCATGCGCGTGAGCATCAGCCAGTTCAACGTGGCCGGTTGGCTCATGTTTGCGGGGATCGTCTTCTTCTCAGGAAGCTTGTACGTCATGGCATTGACGGGAATTACAAAACTCGGAGCCGTGACACCGATTGGCGGCGTGTTATTCATCGCTGCCTGGATTTTTGTCATCGTCGGTGCGATGAAACTATAACTTGAGAATCCATTTATTCGATATCCATGCCTTTGCTCATGTTCACATGCAGCGACGGAATGGATTTTTTTGATGAGTCATCCCATTAATTGGAAAAGGGATATATAGCCCTATTCGCTTATTATTTTAAAATAAGGTAAAACGTTCTCTATTTACATAAAACATTACAGAAAGATGTCAAAACGAACAGTCTGAAAAGGTATTGGTAAATAATAAGTTCTATGCATTCATTGTCCGAACCTTTGTTCTTGCGTAATAAAATTGAAATATAACTTTAACAGGAAAATATCTATCAGTTAGATATAATTAGTCGTGTTGAAACTCAACCAAATGATCGTTTTTGTTACATACTGAAACGGCTTTAAATATGTAGTGTATTAGGTACTCACGTTTGTCATTTAAGAAAGGATGTACCCCATTCATGAATTGGAAACGCACAGTCTCGACGTTGACGCTCGGTGTGATGCTCATCAGCACACATACAGTTGCGGATGCATCGACTTCGATTAAAGAGAAGCAAGAACAACAACAAAAAGTAAAAGAAAAGCGCGACAGTGTGAAAAAAGACCAGTCAGAAACATCTTCAAAAATTGAAGGAAACAAGGAAGAGATTTCAAAAGTTCAGGCTGAGGTCAACAAAATGGACGCACAATTGCAAGACATCATCAATGATGTCGCCATGAAACGCCAAGAAATCAAGCGCACCGAGATGAAGATCGAGGATCTTGAAGCCGACATTAAAGATTACCAAGAAAAAATGAAGGCGCAAGAAGCGATGATGAAAGAGCGTATGGCCACGATGCAAAAGAACGGTGGCGGTTCAATCAACTGGGCTGAGTTCATCTTCGGTTCAAAAAATCTCTCTGATCTCGTGACACGTATGATCACAGCTGGAACGATTCAGCGTAGTGACCAAGAGTTGTTTGATGACTATGAAGCGACACAGCGTTCGTTGAAAGAAGCGCAGGCTGACTTGAAAGCAGAGCGTGCTTCACTTCTTGAACAACAAAAAGCACTCGAAGTGCGTCAAGCCGAGCTTGAGAAGAAAATGAAGCAACGTGAAAAACGCATCAAAGAGCTTGAAGAGAAGAACATCAAGTTCGAATCGCAAATCTTTGACCTTCAAGAGATTGAAGCAACATTAGTCGCTCAAGAACAGGCAATCGCGGCTGAAATCGAAGCGCAGCGTCGGGAAGAAGAGGAAGCCCGTCGTCGTGCGGAAGAAGCAGCTCGTCAAGAGGCGGCACGTAAGGCGGAAGAAGCCCGCCAAGCAGAAGCTGCACGTCAAGCTGAGGCTGCCCGTCAGGCAGAGGCAGAACGAGAAGCGGAAGCAGCTCGTCAAGCTGCTCAACAAAAGCAAGACAATAAATCCAATACCCCGTCTTCGTCGTCTTCAAACAACACGGCGGCATCAACGCCAGCTCCAAAACCGGCACCGGCTCCAACGCCAGCTCCGAAACCAGAGCCAAAACCGGCGCCGACGACATCGACGCCAGCTCCATCTAGTTCGATGTTCATTCAACCGGCTTCAGGACGCTACTCACAAGGATGGGGTCCGGCGAGCGGTGCGTTTGGTTACACGTTCCATAACGGTGTAGACATCGCTGGTCCAACAGGGACACCGATTCGCGCATCTGCGACAGGTACGGTCATTCGTGCAGGTTGGGGTGGCGCATACGGGAACCACGTCATGATCGCACACGTGATCAACGGTCAAGTTTGGACCACGGTCTATGCGCACATGAACTCGGTATCTGTCAGCTCTGGACAGCGTGTGACGCAAGGGTCGAACATCGGGACACTTGGAAACACAGGGAACTCTTCAGGTCCGCACTTGCACTTTGAGATTCATAAAGGCGGCTACTCATACTCGGCAACGAGCGCAGGTAGCACGGTCAACCCGCGTCAGTTCTTCTGATGCATCAACCAGAAAACTCCTTTCGATTGCGAAAGGAGTTTTTGTGCGTAAAAAATCCCTCCGCGATTGCGAAGGGATACTCGTTAGTTGGCTTGTTCGATGTCGCTTGAACGATTTTGGTTTTTACGCATTTGTTCACGCACGTAATAGATAATCGTCAACCCAATCAACCAAGGTACGCCAAACTTCAACAAGATGTTGAAATCCGTGAACCATGTCGTGATCATCAGGCTGAGCAGTAAGACCGCCCCGAGCAATGGGAGGAATGGATACCCCATCATGCGGACAGGGAGTTTTCGTCCGGTCCATTTTTTACGGAAGAACAAGTGGGAGACGAAGACCATGAACCAAGTGAAAATAGCTCCGAACATCGAAATTCCCATCAAGAATGGATACGATGACTCCATGAATACTTGTAGCAAAGCGGCGAGGACGATCCCGCCCGTTGAAACGAGTAGCGCGAACATCGGGATCCCGTTTTTGCTGATTTTTTTGAACGTTTTCGGTGCATCGCCGGCTTCCGCAAGCGAGTACATCATACGTGTCGACGCGTAAAGCTGCGCGTTCATCGCAGACAAGGCGGCGATCAAAATCACAAAGTTGAGGATGCCTGCCGCGAACGGGACATCAAACTGTTCCATGACGAGCACGAACGGACTTTGGTCGATCCCGGCTTGCTGCCATGGGATCAGCATGAGCATGATCGCGAGCGTGACGACATAGAAGAACGTCAAGCGGAACACGGTCGCGCGTAAAGCGCGTGGTACAGCCTGGTCCGGGTCTTTCGCTTCTCCCGCTGTCACAGCGACAAGTTCGGTTCCAAGGAAACTGAAGAGGGAGATGAAAATCGTCACCCACATTCCGTAAAAACCGAACGCGAAGAAGCCTTCGTTTCCTGTCGTGATTGACTCAATCGGTGATTCTGGTTCGCCGAACAATGTGGCGGCACCGAGGACGATGAATAAGATGATGGCAGTTATTTTGATGAAGGATAACCAGTATTCGGTCGTTCCGAACGTGTGAACGTGACGGGCGTTGACGTAAATGAGTAGTCCACCGAAGAGGGCGACCCAAACGAACCCGTTCACATCTGGGAACCAGTAGCGCATGTAGATGGCGATGGCACTGACTTCAACTCCTACAGCCAGTACGTTCGCGACCCAGTAAGAGTAACGGACGAGAAAACCGGCGAGTGGATGAACGTATCGCTCGGCAATCGTTCCGAATGATCCGGATGTTGGATGGGCGACCGTCATTTCGGCGAGAGCTCCCATGAGTAAGAGGACGATGAACGCCCCGATGGCATAGCTGACGAGCACGCTCGGGCCAGCGGTTTGAATCGCGAGACCGCTTCCGAGGAACAGCCCGGTTCCGATGGCGCTCCCGAGGGAAATCATCGTAAGTTGCCGGGTGGACAGCTCGCGCTTTAGTTTATTTGTTTCCAAAATCGATTCTCCTTTAGCTGAGTGAAATGTTGTTGTGGACGACTATAGCAGACGAAAAAAAACAATGTCAATTCGAAAAATCGATGAAGGTTTCTCATTTTTGGATGCACATATAGAGGCAAAGTTTTTATAATTTTTTTATTTGACATGGATTCATCTGCCCTGTATAGTACGAATTAACTTAACTGAAACGAATAAAGGCGTCGACGAAGAGAAGTAACGACGAATCCTGTATGACAGAGAGCTGATGGTTGGTGCGAATCAGTATATGGGACGTCGCGAATGGACTTCTGAGCTCTAAACCGAACTTTGAGTAGGCTTTAGCGGGTTACCCACCGTTATCACGGGGAAGCGGATGATTGTCCGTGAAGTGGGTTCTTTGGAACCAACGAAGGTGGCACCACGGGGTTACTCGTCCTTCTTATAGCGCAGGCTATGAGGAGACGGGTGACCCCTTTTTCGTTTCAATAATATAAATCGAGGATTGAGAAGAGTAGAGCGAGAAGACGTTTCGTCCAGAGAGTCAGGGATGGTGAGATCCTGACCGAGGCGTCCGCGTGAATGGGCTCATGAGAGCATGGCTGAAGAGAGTAGGTCGTGACGGTTTCCCCCGTTATCGGGATACGATGTGATTGCATCGGAGAGTGGATTCTTTGGAATCAACGAGAGGTGGCACCGCGGTATTGAACCGTCCTCCATACGACGACTGTCGTATGGAGTTTTTTTATACACATTTTTAGAGGGGGAACAGACGATGATTCAACAATTGGAGACAAACGCATTATCAACAGCAGATATGAAAGTGGCGGCAAGCGAGATGTTCCAAGCGGATGAAGCGCAAATCGAACGAGTACTGCTGGCGATGAAAGAGCGTGGTGAGACAGCAGAAGAGATGGCAGGTCTCGCGGCATACATCCGTGAAGTGGCACAGTTCCCTCAAAGCGATTTACCCGTACTCGATGTTTGTGGTACCGGCGGCGACGGGGCGCATACGTTCAACATCAGTTCGACCGTCGCCTTTGTATTGGCGGGTCTTGGGATTCCGGTCGCCAAGCACGGAAATCGAAGCGTCTCGAGTCGTTCCGGGAGCGCGGACGTCTTAGAGGCACTGAACGTTCCGATCGTGAAGACGGCAGCGGAAGTACATGCTGACTTGAAACGGACGAACTTGAGTTTCCTCTTCGCCCAGCATGTCCATCCGATCATGAAGCATGTCATGCCGGTCCGGAAACGACTCGCGACGGCGACCATCTTCAACCAAATCGGACCGTTAACGAACCCGCTTCGCCCGAAACGACAACTTGTCGGTGTCTATCATCCATCGTTACTCGAGAAGATGGCGACCGCGATGCGTCATCTCGGCGTGGAGCGAGGTATGGTCGTCCATGGAGCAGGTGGACTCGATGAAGCGAGCCTCGCCGGTGTGAACGACGTGTACTTCTTTGATGAGGAACAGACGGCGCGTTATGCGGTCGACCCACGAGATGTCGGCTTGATGCGGGCGCCCCTCGAAGCGCTTCGTGGAGGAACACCAGAAGAGAACGCCGCAACCCTCGTCGCCGTATTGAACGGAGAGACGGGGCCGGCACGCGACGTCGTCTTATTGAACGCAGCACTTGCCCTTTGCACGTATGGCACAACCGCGACGCTTCGTGCAGGAGTAAAAGAGGCAAAACGTAGTATCGATGAAGGACACGCCTTACGGGTATTACAAAACTTACAACGGACGGAGGTCGAAGCATGAGTTATTTAACAAAAATCATCGGAACGAAAATGGAAGAGGTTAGCGGCATGCAGCCCATAGATGTCCCCGTGACGAAACCGATCTCTCTACTACATGTGATGAGCGAGGGATTCCATATCATTTCAGAGATCAAACGGTCGTCCCCCTCGAAAGGAATGATTCGGGAAACGGTCGACGTCGCTAAACGAGCACGTCAATATGAAAAGGCTGGTGCGACGATGATTTCCGTTTTGACAGACACGACATACTTCAACGGTTCGTTTGACGATTTGCGACAAGTTGCCGATGTCGTCACCATCCCGGTGCTCTGTAAAGATTTCATCATCGATGAACGACAACTCGACTATGCGAAGCATTACGGGGCGAGTGTGGCACTTTTGATCGTGGCGGCACTCCATCCGACACGTCTTCAGAAGTTGACGCGATATGCGCGCTCCATCGGTCTCGACGTCTTAGTGGAAGTACATGATGAGGCGGAGTTGCGCATCGCCCTCGAACTTGATGACGTGTTAATCGGCATCAATAACAGAGACTTAAAAACGTTCGAGGTATCCCTCGAAACATCGATTGATTTGATGAAACGCTATCCTGAGGTCACATTCGTCAGCGAGAGCGGGGTCAGTTCGGTCGAGGCGGCTGCGCGTTTACAAGAAGCTGGGGCAAGCGCCATTCTTGTCGGGGAAGCACTCATGCGTGAAGAGAACCCGACCCGGTTACTCGAGGAGTTGAAAACATGTTCGTTAAAATCTGTGGACTAAAAACAAAGGAAGCTGTTGAGGCGGCGGTCGAGGCGGGAGCGGATGCAATCGGGTTTGTCTTCGCCCCGAGTTCCCGTCAAATCGACGTGGCGACTGCGAAGACACTGGCCGCACACATCCCGGAATCGGTTCGAATCGTTGGTGTGTTTTTAAGTCCTTCAATGGAAGAGATTGAGGAAACGTTGAATGTAGGACTGACGGATTTACAAATTCACCATCGGACGCAGTCAATGGAACAACTCCGTATCTTCGGATTGCCCATCATCGATGCGTCGACCGAGGAGACGGCAGATGTACGATTGATGGATCATCCGAATCCGGGAAGTGGACAGGTGTTAGACTGGGGTGCAATCGACCGGCCGCAGCGTCCGTTTTGGCTAGCGGGCGGGCTATCCCCGGAGAATGTGAGACAAGCGATTCAACTCATCCAACCAGACGGCGTCGACGTCTCGAGCGGTGTCGAGACGGACGGTGTGAAAGATATCGAAAAAATTCGTGCGTTCATTCAACGCGCCAAGGAGGAACTATGATGTATGCACAACCAGTGAACGGGAAGTTTGGACAATATGGTGGGAAGTACATTCCAGAGACGCTCATGCAGGCGGTCGAAGAATTAGAGGTCGCTTATGAAGAGGCGAAGCAAGATCCTGAGTTTCAAGAACGATTCTCTTCCTTATTACGTGAATACGTGGGACGTGAGACGCCACTTTATTATGCGTCGAACCTAAGTCGTCGCCTCGGGACGAATGTCTATTTGAAACGTGAAGACTTGAACCATACCGGTGCCCATAAGATCAACAATACGATCGGGCAGGCGCTCCTGGCGAAACGGATGGGGAAACAGAAAGTCGTTGCGGAGACAGGCGCGGGACAACACGGTGTCGCGACGGCAACAGTATGCGCACTACTCGATTTAGAATGTACCATCTTCATGGGTGAGGTCGACGTCGAGCGACAAGCGTTGAACGTGTTTCGGATGGAACTTCTTGGGGCGAAAGTCGTCCCTGTCAAATCAGGAAGTCGCACCTTAAAGGATGCCGTCAATGAAGCGCTCCGTTACTGGGTCAAACATGTCGACGATACGCACTATGTGATGGGTTCTGTTCTCGGACCGCATCCATTTCCGCAGATGGTACGTGATTTCCAAAGCGTGATCGGGACAGAGACACGTGGTCAAATCCTCGAACAGACGGGACGCCTTCCGGATGCCGTCGTCGCTTGTGTCGGCGGAGGGAGCAACGCCATGGGCATGTTCTATCCGTTCTTGAACGATGAGTCGGTCGCGCTCTACGGTGTCGAGGCGGCTGGAAGTGGCATTGATACGGATAAACACGCAGCGACCCTCACAAAAGGGGAAGTCGGTGTCTTACACGGGTCGCTCATGTATGTTTTGCAAGACGCAGCGGGTCAAATCGAGGAAGCGCACTCCATTTCAGCCGGACTCGATTATCCAGGGGTAGGACCGGAGCACAGTTTCTTGAAAGATATTGAGCGGGTGCGCTATGCGGCCGTCACGGATGACGAGGCACTCGATGCGTGTCTCGCACTCAGCCGACAAGAAGGAATCATTCCTGCATTGGAGTCTTCACACGCCCTTGCTTATGCAGAGACGCTCGCGAAGACGATGGGAGAAGACGATACACTGGTGATTTGTTTATCAGGGCGCGGAGACAAAGACGTCCATACAATCCGAGAGAAGGTGGCGACACGATGAAACTAGAGACAGCGATTCGACAGCGAGAAGGAGCGGCGTTCGTTCCGTATATCATGGCCGGTGACGGCGGGATGGACCGGCTCATCCCGACCGTCGTGGAACTAGAACGGATGGGTGCGACGGCGATTGAACTCGGGATCCCCTTCTCTGATCCGGTAGCGGATGGACCGATTATTGAGGCGGCAGGAATGCGCGCGCTTGAAGCAGGTGTGACGCTTGAAATGGTATTGAACCATTTAATAGAAGGAAATGATCAATTTAACGTTCCAATCGTCTTGATGACCTACTTGAATCCAGTGTTTCGGTTCGGGGTCCAACCGTTCTTTGATCGGGCGAACGAATGTGGGGTGAGCGGGGTCATTATTCCTGACCTTCCGTTTGAGGAGAGTCTCCAGTTATTCGCAGATATTAATCGGCATGACGTCGCCGTCATTCCGCTCGTCACGTTGACGAGCAGTGAGGCGCGGACAACGTCCATCTTAGAAAAAGCAGAAGGATTCGTGTATGCGGTCACGCTCAAAGGAACGACCGGGAAAGCGGATGTATTCCCGGACGAGCTTCTCGCCTACTTAACTCGATTGACTGAGCAGTCACGTGTTCCCGTCTTAGCAGGATTCGGAGTCCATCGTCCGGAGCAAGTGCAGACGTTGGGACAAGCGTGTGACGGTGTCGTCGTCGGGAGTTTCATCGTCGAGGCACTTCATGAAGGACGGACAGAAGATGTTGAGACGTTGATTCAATCAGCAAAACACTTACACGCATAAGAAAACCGGCGCTTCAAATGAGGCGCCGGTTATTCGTTTACTCATAATTCCACTCGGTCTAGCCCATCTTCACCAAATGTTTGGTCGAGTTGATCATGACGATACATCGAAGCGAGCACATATAAAAGGTCGCCTTCTTCGATGGATGTCTGTCCATTCGGTGGAATCAAGTATTCGTTTCGGACGATGGCGTTCACGACAGTGTTTGGTGGGAGTGTGATATCCGCTAGCGTCTTGCCAATCATCGAAGAACTCTCCGTGACAACATAAGGGACGAGCTTATGTTGAGACTGTTTACTCGAGACGAGGGCGATCGTATACGGAGAACGGATTTTATCCGGTCCGAGTAACCCCAATTTTTCAGCGAGCGGTGTCAACGTCGTCCCTTGAATCAAAGCACTCGTCACGACGACGAAGAAGACGGCATTGAATAAGAGTTGACTGTCCTCAATACCGGCAATTAAAGGGAATGTAGCTAAGACGATTGGGACAGCTCCCTTTAGCCCGGCCCATGAGATAAATAGTTTCTCTTTTCTCGTAAATGACATGCCAAGTGTCGATAAATAGACGGCAATCGGACGTGCCAAGAACATAAGGACGAATGAGATGAGTAGTCCTTTCCAAATCAAATCCGGCTCGATGAGTTGACGAGGGAAGACGAGTAACCCAAGGATGACGAACATGATGATTTGCATGATCCACGCAAGCGCTTCTGAGAATTGGACGATTGTCACTTCATGCGCTGTATCCGCATTTCCGACAATCATGGCGGCGATATAGACGGCGAGTAATCCGCTTCCCAATAAGTAAGCTGTGACACCATAGGTAAGGAACGCCATGGAAATCATGAGGACGGCATGCAGTCCGCTCGAATCAAGTCTCAAGTGGTTCAACATGAGGCGAGACAGTTGTCCAAGGATGAAGCCGATTAATGCCCCGACAACGATTTGAAGGGCGAACATCCAAATTCCGTCCCAAATGGTCGTATCCGGCTTCATCATGAAGTCGAGGGCGAGAATCGTCAAAAACATCGCCATTGGGTCGTTCGTGCCGGACTCGGCTTCGAGAGTCGCACCGACTTTCGGTGAGATATTCTTTCCTTTAAATGCGGCAAAGACGGCCGCTGCGTCGGTCGAACCGATGATCGCACCGAACAAGAAAGATTCAATCCAATCGAAACCAAATACGAAACGAACGGCCACGGCGACCACTGTTGTAGTAATCAATACTCCAAGCGTCGCCAGCGAGGCAGAAGGGGCGAGGACGCTCCGGATTGATGACCATTTCGTTTGAAGACCCCCTTCAAACAAAATGACAATCAAGGCAGCGACTCCAATCAGCTGCGCTAAATTCGAGTCGTCAAAGAAGATGAGACCAGTAATGTCACTTCCCATGATCATGCCGATTCCCATAAATAAAATCAAGGCGGGCAAGCCGAATCGAGTCGAGATTCGTGTCGCCATGACACCGGCAACGAGAAGTAGACCGAAGAGTAAAATGAGTACATCAGTACTTATAACAGGTACGGGCAAACACAACACTTCCTTTCTGAAACAATACTCTTAAGTTCATTATACCATGAAATCGTCTGATATTTCAGAATTGAGGATTAGGCAAACCATACACATTGGAATTGTCGGTTATGAATATGGTAAAGTAAACACATCATAGAAGGAGGAATGATGATGTCTAAAATTCACGTCATTCATGAAAACGAAGAATGGACGAACCACCTTGTCTACCGTTTAGAAGAATTGAACTTGCCGTATGAATTGTGGCACTTGGACCAAGGGACGATTGATCTCGAAGCAATGCCCCCGGAAGGTGTCTTTTATAATCGGATGAGTGCCTCCTCGCACACACGTGGGCATCGGTACGCACCAGAATTGACGGAAGGCGTCCTCGCTTGGTTAGAGGCAAATGACCGGACCGTGTTTAACGGCACACGTGCCATCCGCCTCGAAGTGAGCAAAGTCAATCAATACACGGCGCTTCGACGTGAAGGAATTCGCGTGCCGAAGACGATTGCGGCAGTCGGTAAGGCGCAAATCATCGAAGCGGCTGAGCAGTTAGGTTTGACACCGTTCATCACGAAACATAACCGTGCCGGAAAAGGACTCGGGGTCCAATTGTTCCATACGATCGAAGGACTCAAAGAATATGTATATGGTCCCTCGTTCGAGGACTCGGTTGACGGCATCACGCTCATTCAACAGTATATCGAAGCCCCGGAACCGTATATTACCCGCTGCGAATTCATCGGCGGAAAGTTCCTGTATGCGGTGCGCGTCGATACGTCGGAAGGATTCGAGCTCTGTCCTGCTGATGCCTGCTCGATTGAAGACCAGTTCTGTCCGGTCGGGGAGACGCCACCGGCGAAGTTTGAAATCGTCGAAGGATTCGATGACCCGATCATTCCAAAGCTCGAACAGTTCTTGAAAGCGAATGCGATCGATATTGCGGGGATTGAGATCATTCGAGACCGATACGGAAACGTCTACGCCTATGACGTCAATACGAACACGAACTATAATTCCGATGCTGAAGCGAAAGCGGGACGCTACGGAATGCTGGAATTGGCTACTTTCTTAGGCGACGCACTTCACGTCACTACGACAAAATAAGGGTCAGGCGCTCGCCTGACCCTTTTGCTGTGTATGTTTGAGTTGCTCTTCAAATCGATGTTGGACTAATTCTGCTGTCGGTGCCATTCGTTCGATGAACGAATCTAAACGTTCCGCAGTGTCACGATCGGTTTCTTTAAACACGCGCATCGTTGTTCACCTCGTTAATCAGGATAACTTGCTTACATCATCCTTAATTCCCGAGGTGTTATACGCGTAAACCTTTTACACGCTAAAGAATGTGCTCAAATTTTCTTTCGGTAAGATGTTCCCAACGTAGAAGTCGCCGAACTCACCGTATTTCGCACTCACTTCATCAAAACGCATCTCGTAAACGATTTTCTTGAACTGAAGTGAATCTTCAGCGAAGAGTGTGACGCCCCATTCCCATGCGTCGAATCCAGTCGACCCACCGATGAACTGCTGAATCTTACCAGCGTAGCTACGGCCGATCATGCTGTGGCGATACATGAGGTCTTTGCGCTCATCCATCGACAACATGTACCAGTTGTCGCCGTCGCGACGAGCCTTGCTCATCGGATAGAAACAGATGTGTGCGGCCTTTGGAAGTGTCGGATAGAGGCGTGAACGGATATGAGGGTTTTGATACGGGTCCCCGTCTCCAGATCCGCGATACATCCCGAGCTCGATGACCGACACGTATGAATACGACGGAATCATATAGTCGTATAGCGCTGTTTTGCGGAATGCGCGCTCGACGTCCTCAAGTTCGTTGAATGTTGGACGAAGCACCATCAAGACGAGGTCCGCCTTCTGGCCGAGAATCGAGTAGAAGGCGTGGCTTCCTTCACCTTTTGCTTCCACTTCTTCAAGTGAGGCGAGGAACGCAGTGAACTCCTCAATCATCTGTTCACGCTTTTCAGCATCGACGAGTTTCAAACGAGCCCAATCAATCGTGCGGAAATCATGAAGTGTATACCATCCGTCTAATGTGGCGGCGGCATGTTGTGTATCTGTTGTAGGTACTGGACGTTCTGACATAAAAAAATCTCCTTTCGGGACTTGGCTTCGCCGTCTATTTTACCATACACGCTTCACTGACTGGCAACTTTGAGGCACTGTGAGGGTTATCACGATTCATGACGGGTAAAGAACAGAGGACAGAAACATGAAAACGGCTACAAAAATGGCTGTATCAGTCGATTTGTCGAAACTGTTCTATTCATATAATGATTGATTCTAGGCGATTTATGGCGAAATGGGCAGAATAGTTTATTTTGAAAAGGGTACTGTGTATAATTGAAATCGCGTAAAGACACAAGTCAACGGCAAAACCATTAGCAGTCATGCTGTAAATTGAGAAAAGGGGTTCATTCGTTATGAAATTATTTGAAACGTTGAAGCAAAAAGTTAGCCCGGTTCGTCCAACCATCGTCTTCCCGGAAGGTATCGATGAGCGTGTTCTTGGAGCCGCTGTTCGATTGAAAGCAGACGGTATGGTAGAACCGATCGTCGTCGGTGCGAAAGCAGATCTCGAAGCGGTTGCGGCGAAACACGGTTTCGACATCTCAGGTTTGACACAATATGACCCAGCGACATACGAAGACATCGACGTTCTCGTCGAATCATTCGTCGAGCGTCGTAAAGGGAAAGCGACGGCTGAACAAGCACGCGAACTCCTTACATCAGACGTGAACTACTTCGGAACAATGCTCGTTCACACAGGCAAAGCAGAAGGTCTTGTCTCAGGCGCGATGCACGCGACGGCTGATACGGTACGTCCGGCACTACAAATCATCAAAATGCAACCAGGCATCAAAAAGACGTCAGGTGTGTTCATCATGGTACGTGACGACGAGCAATATGTCTTCTCGGACTGTGCGATCAACATTGCACCGGACGCGGCGGACTTAGCAGAGAACGCGTTCTTGTCGGCAGCGACAGCGAAGACGTTCGGCATCGACCCACAAGTCGCGCTCCTTAGCTTCTCGACGAAGGGTTCTGCGAAGTCACCTGAAACAGAGAAAGTTGTGGAAGCGACACGCCTTGCGAAAGAGAAATCACCGAACCTTCCAATCGACGGAGAACTTCAATTCGATGCGGCATTCGTTCCTAGCGTAGCGGCGAAGAAAGCACCGGGTTCTGACGTTGCTGGTAAGGCGAACGTATTCGTCTTCCCAAGTCTTGAAGCAGGGAACATTGGCTACAAGATGGTTCAACGTTTCGGTGGATTCGAAGCGATCGGTCCAATCCTTCAAGGTCTCAACAAACCAGTGAACGACTTATCACGTGGTTGTAACGAAGAGGACGTCTACAAATTGACGCTCATCACAGCAGCACAAGCAATCGACGAGCGCAACGAAGCGTAAGTCCGGAGCATCCTTCTTATAGAAGGGTGCTTTTTTTGATGGTCCGTTATAAACTATTCAAGAAAGGAGTGTTGAAATGGACGAACTAGATGAGAGCGTTTTGTTACCTGAAGGACATCGTTACGCCATGTTTGGTGGTGGGGATGACTACCCAATTAAGACGTATTATGAAGGGGTATTTGAAACGGTCTTCATCGCGTTTCATCCATTCCTTGCTCCAATAGATCACTCCGCCGCGGTTGATTGTTATGCCGATCTGGACAAAAACGAGGTCGAACAGCAATTTCGGGCCGTTACATGGGAAGAGATGAGGCGAAGACTAGGTTTTCGTGACGTGAGCCGTATCGATCATGCGCTCCGAACGATGATTAGGGCGCTAAAACCACATGCCGAAGATCGAGCAGGGGCGAATCGCATCATTGAATATTGCGAACGTGAGAATGTGCTCCCACCAGGTGAAGGGGAACTGTCGGATCTGCTAAAGAATCAAGTGTTGCGTGTACTTTTGGAGATGGGAGAAGGCTGGATCTGGACCGGAGACGAATTTTGTACGGAACGGCATCTCATCCATCTCAGTGAGACGCTAGCCGCTGATATGTGGGGCATGCAACATCGGACGTTTTTCGGTTATCAACACGAATGGCTCATCGTCCCACCTTGGGATAGCCATTTCACGTTGTTTTGTGGCAATCGCGCGTTGATCGAACAGGTCGTCGAACGATGCGAGCTCGAGGGATTTTATTGTGACGCTGAGACGACCATCAACTGGAGTTTGTCGGAGCATAAGCTGAGGTAAACTAAAAGAGGAATCCATGATTGAAAGGGGAACTATGTATGCAAAGCATCCATGCGACAGAATTAAGAGAAAAATTAGAGAACGGGGAGTCTCTCCATATCATCGATGTGCGCGAGCAAGATGAATATGAGGCAGGGCATATCCCGAACGTACCACTCTATCCATTATCGGAATTCCCACAAGTGACAGAAAAGTTGGCACAAGATAATGTCTATCACGTCATCTGTCGTTCAGGTGGACGGAGCCAGACGGCGTGTGATTACTTAGAATCGCAAGGTTATAAAGTCGTCAATGTCGACGGCGGAATGCTCGCTTGGGACGGCGACATCGAGGCGTGATGCTAGAGAATCCTTGGGTCGGTACCGCTTCTCCTTGCGCTCTACCTCACGGTCTATGCAGTGATGAAGCGATTTGACTGGGAGAAGTGGCGACTCGTCTGGGCAGTGTGGGTGATGCTCATCATCATCCTATTGACGATTGAACTCGTGACAAGTCTATAAAAAATGCGGAACCTTCTTTAACAGAGGTTCCGCATTTTTTATGCGTCTTGACGCTTATCGAATGTGATCGATGCAATCGCGTCGTGTTGGTGAATCGACTCTTCGTTACGGCATTCGACGAAGAAGTTCACGACTTGTTTCATCTCGTACAAGTCAGCCGCGATCAAGCGGACCATATCCTCGACGAAACGTGGGTTTTCGTATGCGATTTCAGTCGCACGTTTCTCATCCGGACGTTTGAGGACAGGGTGAAGTGGTGCTGAGGCGTTTGACTCCGCTGCATCGAGAAGGGCTGCACGCCAATCGAATCCGTCCATCGATGTCTCATCAAGACCGGCTTCGATCGTGATGTACCCACGTTGGTTATGGGCGCTGTACTCACTGATTTCTTTTGAACATGGGCAAAGCGTCGTGACGTTGATGACGAGACCGACTGTCACGTTTGCGACGCCCGTTTCGAGGTTATATGTCACACGGTGCATGACGTCCGCGTTCATCAAACCGCTAAGACCTGTCGCAGGTGCTTTACGCGTGAAGAACCATGGGTAACGGATTGTCAATTGGCCTTCTGTTTGTTCCATACGCTCGGCGAGCTCTTGCGCGAACTCGATTAACGAACGGTTTGATACCGTCCACCCTTGTTGATGGTACGCGTCGAGCTGCTCTGTCAAACGAGACATGTTGATCCCTTTACGGTCTTGTACGAGCGATGTCGTTAATTCAAATGTGGCGACCGTTGACTGGACTCCTTCTGGCGTCTCGACGTTCACGGGATGTTTCACGTTCGAGATCCCAACACTGTCGAGGGCGAACAAGAAGTTTTTCGGTGTATTTTGTAAATCGACCATTTGTTCTTTTTCGGTCGGCTTTGTTCCTTTAATCGGTGGGACCGACCCGAACAATTTATGTCGTTCTGCTTTAGTAGGTAAAGCGACATGGCTTGTAGACATAATCGGATTCTCCTTTTTTCGAGCGATTTAAAGCACCACTCGTTCTTGTTAGGATTTTATCACGAAATGATGGCTGAACGGGTATGATTTTGCTCTCATAACATGTTTTCAATATGCAATCGCAAAAAAATCTTTCAGATATTGAAGAAAGAGGATTGATTTACTTTGTGAACGGGAATAAAATGGTCCTGTGAACTTAAAAAATAGATCACTATTAAATATGAAGGAATTGAAAGAAAAAAGGAGATGTTTTTATGGATTGGCAGTTAGTCCTGCAGTATGCCTGGATCGTCGTCGTACTCGTCGGTTTGGAAGGCTTGTTATCTGCAGACAACGCGCTCGTCTTGGCCGTCATGGTCAAGCACTTGCCGCGCACAGAGCAGAAGAAGGCATTGTTCTACGGACTCTTAGGAGCGTTCGTATTCCGATTTATCGCATTGTTCTTAATCTCGTTCTTGATCAACGTATGGCAAGTACAGGCACTCGGTGCGCTCTACTTAATCGGGATGAGTGCGCGACACCTGTATATGACCTATAAGGCGAGAAAGATGGAGCCGAAACAGGAGTTGGCGGCTGAAGCCAAGGAAGAAACGGCTGTCACAGAAAAACCGGTATCGAAGAAAGAGTTTTGGCTCACTGTCGCAAAAGTTGAGTTTGCGGACATCGCCTTTGCGGTCGACTCAATCTTAGCAGCGGTCGCGCTTGCGGTCAGCTTGCCACCACTCGGTCTCGGTGAGATTGGTGGGATTGACTCGGGTCAGTTCTTCGTTGTCTTGACGGGTGGCCTCATCGGGGTCGTCTTGATGCGATTTGCGGCTCGTATTTTCGTCAAGTTGCTCCATCAACGCCCATCTCTTGAAACGGCTGCTTTCATCATCGTCGGTTGGGTCGGGGTCAAATTGACGGTGCTCGTACTTGAACACCCAGGATTCAAAGAATTGATTGCCGGGACACCGTTCGCATTCATGGGACTCCCAGACGGGTTCGTCCACTCGACAGCTTGGACGATTTTCTTCTGGTCAGTCATGGTCGGGATTGCGACATGGGGCTGGTTCTCATCGAAACCGACGGCGGTTAAACATTAAAAAATGGTCTCTCGTTTTTAAGCGAGAGACCTTTTCTTATGCCTGCACATTTTCTTTTTCGTAAATCGGCACCCAGCCCTCAGTCGTCACGAAAATACGAACGGCGACGACTTGACGGTCTTCTTGCAACGTGAAGTAATGACGTGTGTTGACCGGCACGGAGATGAGATCACCTGGATTGAGTTCGATATTGAAGTATCCGCGTTCTGCATCGTCAATCGCAAAGATGCCGTGACCACTGACGATGAAACGAACCTCGTCATCTGTATGATGATGCTCTTTTTGGAAGTTGACGAGCAGTTCATCTAAATTCGGTGTCGCATCGGATAGCGAGATGACGTCAGCCGTCTTGTAGCCACGTCGTGCTGATACATCTTGAATCTCGTCACGGAACGTCGCCAAGATAGTTTCTTTGTCTTCGTCTGTCAGTTGGTAATTTTCCTGAAGAGAAGCCGGTAACTTTGCGATGTCCCATGCTTCGTAAAGGATGTCTCGTGATTCTAAAAAGGCACGTACCTCTTGTTGGTCGCTGACGCGTTCTTCTGTTTGTTGGAAATAAATCGTTGCCATGTTGAATTCCTCCTTATGAATGGACGCCTAAGGCGCGTAATTTTAATGAATAGCTGAACAAAAATTCATATGCTTCTAAATAACGTTTTGCCGCAGCTGGCGTCTCGCCCCAAACGGTGATTCCGTGGTTCCGAATGAGGACGGCACCTGCATCGCTTGTGACATGTGGGGCAAATGCACGGGCGAGCGTCGGAATATCCGCATGGTTTTCGATGATCGGGATTTGGACGCTTGCCGTTTCCTCCCAATAGCCGAGTGCCTTGATGATTTCTTGACCCGCGAACGAGACATGTCCGTTCGCCGCGTAAAGTTCTGAGATGACGTTATTGTCGACCGTGTGCACGTGAAGGGAACAGGTTGCGTTCGTCTTGTTAAAGATTTCGACGTGTAGCAACGTCTCCGCGGACGGTTTGCCTGTTTGCTCTCCAATCAATTGACCGGTCGCATCGACGAGAACGAAGTCTTCATCCGTACGCTTCCGTTTATCACGACCACTTGCTGTCACGAGGAACGTCAACGGGTCGTCCGATACGCGGATCGCCAAGTTGCCACTCGTCCCAGGAAACCAATCTCGTGCGGCAAGCTCGTCTTTAATGTCGGCAAGTTCTACCCATCGTTCTTTTACGGTCATACGTTCACTCCTTTCATGTGAGCTGAAATGTCATAGAATGTCTCGAACGGAACATAGTGGAGTCCTTCCGCCTCGCATAGCGAAATCAGTTGACCGCGCGCATACACGACGTCGGCACGTTTGGCGATTTCAAAATCGGTGACGGAGTCCCCGATGACAATCAACGTGTCGGTAGGTGCGACAATCTGTCGGGCAATCGTCGGTTTGCAACATCCGCAATCGTTCGAACAATGGGCATCGCATGAATGAGGCCATGTGACGCGTGCCGTCTCTCCAGAGAAATCAACATGATTGCAGTAGATGTGTTCCGGTTCGACGTAACCTTCTAGAATCGGATGGACGAAAAAGTCCATTCCGCCACTGACGACATCAAATCGAAAGCCGCATGACTGTGTCTCCTGTAAAAACTCGATAAACCCTGGTCGAAACGTTATGGTCGACTGAAGAAATTCACGGTACTTCAATTCCTGTTCACTCGGGAGCAAGCTGAACATCTGACCGACACCTTCGCGAATGGAGAGCGTTTGGTTCAACACACCATCTTTGAGTTCGACCCATTCAGGTGGGGCGAACCGTCGCATCAATGCGATGATGTTATCTTCTTCCGTGATGGTCCCGTCGAAATCACAGATGACGTGCGTACTCATCGCGCACCCCACGCATCTAATGCAGTCGATAAGGCATCAGTCTCGCTCGTCTTACCGATTGCCTGATCGATCGCTTGGCGGAACGCCCTCGCTCCGGCAGCCGCACCGTCTGGATGTCCGTGAATCCCGCCGCCGGCATTGATGACGACATCCGTTCCGAAGTCACGAATCAAATCCGGGACGAGTCCTGGGTGAATCCCGGCAGAGGGGACCGCCAGAATCGGTTTCGTCCAATGGGGTTCCGTCGCGTACGTCTGAATCTGTTGTGTTTCGTCTTTCGGTGTCGACAGTGAACCGTATGGCGAAGGGAAGAGCGTCAAGTCCGCCCCGGCCAAGCGAATCAGTTTCCCGAAGAGTAGGGAATGACGAATCGATCCGGTCAACGCTCCTGCAAAAGCGGGATGTGCCAAAATCGGAACATGAATCTCAGAATCTTTGGCGAGCTCTCGCAATGCGTCGAGCCCATACGTATATACGTTGAATAAGAGTGCGGTCGCGCCTGCCTCAATCAATCGCTTCGCCTGGTCGCGTAAGGTGAAAACGGGTCCGCTCAACGTGACGGCGTATAGAACGGAGCGACCGGTCGTTTCTTTATGCTCCCGGATGACCGATGCCCCGATCCGTGCCCGTTCGAGCGACGGGGTGAGCGGATTGTCATATAGAATTTCATCGTCTTTGACGAGGTCGATGCCGCCTGCGAACTGGTCCCGGAGTTGTGTCGCCAAAAAATCAAGGTCTCGTCCGATGACGCCTTTGAAGATGCTCATCGCGAGCGGGCGGTCGTGTACACGAAGGGTGTCCCGGACCCCTTCAACTCCGAATGCGGCACCCGGAAAGTCCGGTGCGAGTTCCTCTGGAAGCGAGAGGTCGACAAGTTGAACGCCTGGGTCGAGGGAGAGCTTACCGAATGTCGTCGTCAGAATGGACGAAAAGTCCGGTGTCACGTTATGTAGCGGGTAGCGAATCGAGAAGCGACTTGTCGTTTCTTGTTGGGACGTGGCGATGACCTCACCTCGGAACGCTTGCAGTTGATATTGTTCGAGATGGTTCAACTCGGTCCATGTCCCGACGGTCAGCTCATGTGCGATTTTCTCAGCTACACGCTCGACGTGATCGGTATGTTTGATTTCATAAGTAGTGATGATTCCCATAAGTTCCTCCTTTCAGGTCAAACAAAAAATGACCTCATGCCAAGGCAAGAGGTCATTCAAAAAAACAATGAACTCTTATCTCTCAGCGTTAGCTGCAAGAATTAGCACCGTGCCATTTCTGGTCGGTTGCTGCGACATCATCGGGCTTGTCCCTCCGTCTGCTCTTGATAAGAATAGTTGTGAAGTTGTGAAATTTAATTGAATTTTTACATAGAATCGCTCACTCGTCAATTCCTTTTTTTGAGAAAAAAAGTTTGAAAATAATGTTTCTATATATGCGTGTCAAAAATAGGGAGGCGACTGAAAATAGAGGATTGACAACTAGCGTGCCTAGTCCGTAATATTCGTCTCAACACGTCAAACACAATTACATCATTTACTCTTATCGCGAGTTGGCAGAGGGAATTGGCCCTAAGACGCCGCAGCAACCGACCATTTGGCACGGTGCTACATCCACCAGACACATGTCTGAAAGATGAGAGGAACAACCAATTTGGGTGTGCCTCTTTCTCGCGGAGAAAGGGGCTTTTTTCATGCATAGAGTTAAGAAAGGGGAAAATTATCATGGCTTATGAGGCGTTTACAGAACAGAGTGTCGTCGACCACGTTCGACAGTTGGGGTTACTAGAAGAGGGGATTGCAGAATGTGAGGAGATCGGGGATGGAAATTTAAATCTCGTCTTTCGCATTCGTCAAGGAGAGACGTCATTGATTGTGAAACAAGCGTTACCGTATGCAAAAGTCGTGGGGGAGAGCTGGCCGCTCACGCTTGATCGGTCTTGGATTGAACAACTGGCACTCCGTGAATTTTCTAAGGTCGTCCCTCAGTTCGTACCGGATGTACTCGGTAGCGACCGTGAACTCGCCTATACGATTTTAGAAGATTTATCATCGTTCGAAATCGTCCGCACCGGCTTCCTAAAAGGAGAGAGCTACCCGAACTTAGCCCGCCACGTCGGTACGTTCCTCGGTGAAACCCTGTTTGCGACATCTGACTACGCGAACGGACCGCTCGTGAAGAAACAAATCGAAAAAGAGTATTATAATCCAGAACTATGCGATATCACGGAGAAACTGATCTTCACCGACCCGTATCGCGATGCAGATTCGAATCAAATCGAAGCGGCCCTTCGTCCGGATGTGGAGCAACTGTGGTCAGACCTCGCCTTGAAAATTGAAGTAACGAAATTGAAGGTTGGGTTCGTGACGAAGCACGAAGCGCTACTGCACGGGGATTTACATACAGGAAGCATTTTTGCGACCCGACAGGAAACGAAAATCATCGATCCTGAGTTTGCATTTTATGGTCCGTTCGGCTTTGATATTGGTCAAATCATTGCCCATTTGGTGTTCTCAACGTATGCGCATCCGCTGAAACGGTTCGAACGCTTCACAGAAGTGCTCACCGTCTGGGAGACGTTCGAAAAAACGTTCCGTACCCGCTTCACACAGGCGGTCGAGCCATTCAACACGGTAGGTTTCGTGGATGAGCTGTTGCCATCCATTTTGAGTGACGCCATCGGCTACGCAGGTTGCGAATTGATTCGGCGGACGGTCGGTCTAGCTGGTGTCGCCGACTTAGAGACATTGCCGGATGACCTTCGCATCGAGCGGAAACGTCACGCCCTAGAACTTGGTACGCGTCTCATCAAACAGCGTCATCAGATACAATCGATCGATCAGCTGATCCCGGTCTTGTCGGAGGTGCGCGCATGAGTGTGCAAAGTATTCATTTCGATGCCGACACGGAAGTGTTGACGATTTTAGATCAGACGCTGTTGCCGCAAGAAGAGCGCTATGTCGAAGTGTTGACGCTCGAACAAGCCGAGCAGGCAATCAAGTCGCTTCAAGTTCGCGGTGCACCGGCCATCGCTTATTTCGGGGCGTTTGTCCTTGCGAAAGAAGCGTCACGTCTGCAAGACAATCCATATTTTCATCTCCAATTGAATCAAGTCGGTCAACGGTTGATTGCGACAAGACCGACCGCGGTCAACTTACAGCATGTCATCGAATCACTCCTTCGACTGAATGTGGGAGAGGACTTTGAACAGATTGCAAAAGCGATCAAGCAGCGTGCGATTGAAATCTTTGAACAAGACGTGGCTACGTATCGCACGATTGGGGAACATGCGCTCACCGTGTTACCCGCTGGTGGCAACGTATTGACGATTTGTAACGCCGGTGCCATCGCGACGTCACGATACGGTACCGCGCTCGCGCCGTTCTATGTCGGGAAAGAGCGTGGCATCCCGTTTCGGGTGTTCGCGTCCGAAACGCGACCGCTGCTTCAAGGAGCACGACTGACCGTATGGGAGCTCGACCGGGCAGATATCGATGTCACACTGATTACAGATAACATGGCGGCCTGGACCATCCAGACGAAACAAATCGATGCTATCATCGTCGGGGCGGACCGCATCACCCGTACCGGTCATACGGCCAACAAGATCGGAACACTTCAGCTTGCGATTTTGGCGAAGCATTACGGCATCCCATTCTATGTGGCTGCTCCGCATTCGACATTCGATTTAGAGGCAGATGACACGATTCAAATCGAAGAACGGGACGCGCATGAAGTGACCCATATCGGGGGACATCCGACGGCACTCGTCGGCATCACCGTCTTCAATCCGGCGTTTGATGTGACACCACCCGAACTGATTACCGGTCTAATTACAGAGACAGGTGTGCTCGAACCGACTGAGTCGGTCGTTGTAGAACATGTAGGAGGAAACACATATGTCTAAAAAAATCATCTTCTTCCTGTTGACAGTCATCCTGGCACTTGCCGGATGCACGAACGAACAGGCTCAACCGAAAACGACTACGACAACAAGTAAAACGGAAGCGAAAACCGTCAACGTCTCAAATGAGACGCTTCCGAAAAATCTAGAAGTCGCCCTCGTTATGCAGATGTCGATCGGGACGTTCTCTTCGCAGTATATCGAAGGGGTGACCGAGCAAGTCGAAGCGTTCGGTGGCAACGTGAAAGTGTATAATGCCGAAAATGATTTGTCGAAAATGGCGAGTTATGTCGATACGGCGACGACGCAAGGAGTCGATGTGATCTTGATTGACCACGGACGTGCCGATGCCTTGAAAGAACCGGTTCAACGGGCGCTCGACAAAGGCATCAAAGTCGTTGCATTCGATAACGATTTGACGAACGAAGGCGTGACGGTCATCGACCAAGATGATTATTCACTAGCATGGCGCTCGCTAAAAGCACTCGCGGAAGATTTGGACGGGGAAGGGAACATCGTCACGATTTGGGTCGGTGGATTCACCCCGATGGAACGTCGACATACGATTTATGACGCGTTCTTAAAACGCTATCCCGGCATCAAGGAAGTCGCAAAGTTCGGTTCGGCGACGAACAACACGGCGCTCGATACGCAAAGCCAGATGGAGGCGATTTTGAAGAAGTACCCGGAAGGCGAAATTGATGCGGTGTTTGCGATGTGGGATGAGTTCGCCAAAGGGGCGAGCCGTGCCATCAAGCAAGCAGGCCGTGACGAGATTGCCGTTTACGGGATTGACTTGAGTGACGAAGACTTGCAACTCATGCAAGAAGAGGGGAGTCCGTGGAAAGTGACAGCTGCCACAGATCCAGCCGAAATTGGCCGCATTCAAGTCCGATACGCTTATCAAAAAGTGGTCGGGGAAGAGACGCCTTCCATTCATTCGGTCGACCCATATCTAGTGGACCGTGACGTCTTACCGGATGAGCCTGTCACGATGGATGACCTTGGACAGTACGTGCCAGGTTGGGGCGAATCGAATGCGGCATGGTCGGATTGGATGAAGGAGACCGACTGATGATTCGCTTGGAACGAATCACGAAACAGTATGGTGACGTCACGGTGCTCGATCAACTATCCTTCAGTTTAAAGCCGGGAGACATTCATGGGCTTCTCGGTCTGAACGGGGCCGGTAAGAGTACGCTCATCAAACTGCTAAACGGAACGGCTGAACCGACGTCCGGCGAGTTGTCCATTGATGGAAAATCAATCCGCCTCACACCAGCGGAAGCGATTCGTCATGGCATCATCACGGTGTCGCAAGAAGTGGATGATGCGCTCTATTTGGACTTGCCTGTGTATGAGAACGTCCTTCCATGGCAGACGGTGAAACGGATTCGTCCGCAACGTTTGAAACAGCGAGCGAAACGTGTGTTGTCCCGAGTCGGTTTAGAGGTCGATCCAACGCGTCCAGCCGGTCACTTCCCGCTCAGCGTGAAACAGCGCCTTCTCATCGCTCGGGCACTCGAGAGCGATGCCAAGTATTTGCTCCTCGACGAACCGACCGCTGCCTTATCGGAAAAGGATGCCGACGCCTTACTTGAATTGTTACAGAAGCTTGCGGCAGAAGGAGTCGGGATTGTATTGGTCACGCATCGTTCAAACGAGCTCACCCGGGTCACGTCGACCTCTACGTTTCTTCGGGACGGACGTGTCGTGTACGATGGACCGTACCAATCGCTCTCTTCAGAAGCGGTGCAGACATTTTTGAGTGGGACAACATTTGATGCGGCGTTAGAAAAGGCGGTGCCGGAAGACACGATTTGTTTGTCCGCGCAGTTGACCCTTCCGGCGTTTCAATCCGAGATTTCGATTGAAGCGTATGGCGGAGAAGTGCTCGGGATTGGTGGATTGACGGGAAGTGGGAAGACGGAACTGATGGAAGCATTGTTCGGTCTTTCTGGGATTCGTCAATCCATCACAATCGAGGGGAAAGAGCACGTGATCAAAGAACCGGCAGACGCCGTACGTTTAGGATTTGCACTCGTTCCAGAGGAGAGACGTCGTCATGGATTATTTTTAGACGAGACGATTGAGCGGAACGTGATTGCTGTCGCAGGAAAGGCAACTCGCGTTTCGGACGTATTGGCATCGCTTCGCGTCCGTTATGCGAACGTGAAACAACCGGTTCGTGAGCTGAGTGGTGGAAATCAACAGAAGGTCGTCTTCAGCAAATGGTTGCTCGATAACCGAGACATCTATCTGCTCGACGAACCGACAAAAGGAATCGATATCGCAGCGAAACAAGACGTGTATGAACGCGTCATTGCACTCGCGAAACAAGGGAAGACCGTATTGTTCACGTCAAGTGAGCGACATGAACTCGAACGGGTCGCCAATCGGATTGTTTGGCTCGACCGTGGACAAATTGTAGAGAAAGGAGGCGTGTAAGATGGCACAATTGGTGGTCAAGGAACGAAAACGAATCAGCGGTCATATCGGTCAGTATGGAACGTTACTCGCAATCCTTAGTTTGATTGCGGTCTTTACCGTGACGAACGATCAATTTCTGACATACGCAAACTTTAGTGACATCATCAAATCGGTTTCAATCGTTTCGCTACTTGCCCTCGGCGTCACGTTTTCGCTCATCGTCGGAGGATTCGACTTGTCGGTCGGCTCGACGGCGAGTCTTGCGACAATCGGGGCAGCGGCAAGTCTCGTCCTTCATCGACAAGAGCTTCTCGTCGCTCTGCTGATCCCACTTGCACTCGGGATTCTCGTCGGGCTGTTGAACGCGCTCGTCACAATCAAATTCCGATTACCGGATTTACTAGCGACACTTGCCATCATGTACGTCATTAACGGGATTCAGTTGACGTATACGAAAGGATTCTCGATTTATGACAACATGCCGATTGAAGGGGGGACGGCGCCAGGGCGTTTCATCCCGTCATTTCTATTCATCGGTCAAGGGACGATCGGTCCGATTCCGTTCGTCGCCCTGCTCATGCTGGTGTTCTTTATCGGAGCGCATCTATTCTTGACTTATACGCGGACCGGGCGTGAATTTTATTACGTCGGGTCGAACGCCGAAGCGGCCCGTCGTTCCGGGATCGCCGTGAATCGAATCAAGTTGTACGCCTACGTACTCAGCGGATTGTTTGCAGCCATCGGCGGAATCATTCTTGCATCTCGGATTGGTACGGGACAAGTCTCGGCTGGAGCACCCCTTTTGATGGACGCTGTCGCGGCTGCCTACATCGGCTACGCCGTCTTTGGGACAGGGCGCCCGAACGTGATCGGGACATTGATTGGAGCTATTTTGATTGGAATTCTCTTGAACGGACTGACGATGTGGGACGTGCCGTATTATGCGCAAGACATCGTCAAAGGGACGATTTTAATTGGAGCGCTCGGTCTTTCTTATATTCAGAAGAAACAGCGGACATGACAAAACCCCCGGACATCAGTTGTTCGGGGGTTCGCTTTGTTCACGTGTCATTGAAAGAAACGGATACACACCACCATTCGTCTCCTGCATGAACGTGTCTTGTGGGATGAAACCTAGAGACTCGTATAATCGGATGGCCCGTTTATTAAACGTGACGACGGCAAGACGCACTGTGCGAGTCCCATATGTCGCCTCAATCCAATTTATGATTGACGTGAGGAATCGATGTCCGTTGCCGCTCCCCGTCAAATCAGGGCGCATGCCGAGACCGATAGAAACAGCGTCTACTGATTCGAATTGCAACGTGACGAAACCGATGAGTTCGTCGTCAAGAATGGCGAACGTTGTATCACCTCGCTCATCTGCATCTAAAAATAAGGCGAGATCTTCTTCGTCAGCATCCATATTGTAAAACGCGTATTCGCCTTCATAGCGCCATTCGAAGGCGATACGTTCGGCTTGCTCTTGGGTGAGTGGTTGAAACGTATAATTCATTGAAATTCCTCGTCTCTGATCGAATTGGTCATGCTACACTCAAATCGTATCATGAAAATAACGGGAGGGAACATGATGGCAGTCAAGTTGGATATGGTCGGGATCGTCGTGAAGGATATGAAGCGCTCACTCGATTTTTATCGGGCGCTCGGGTTTGAGATTCCGGAAGCGATGAACGGGGAAGCACATGTAGAGATTGACGAAGGAGGCGTGCGTCTCGCGTTCGATACGGTGGAAGTGGCCGAATCGGTGTACGGAGAATGGAAACAGGCAGAAGGCCATCGGATTGAGCTTGCCTTTTTATGTGACAGTCGTGAGTCATTGAATACTTTGTATGATTCAGTCCTTGAACAAGGTTATGCGTCACACAAAGCACCGTGGGATGCGTTCTGGGGTCAACGTTACGCCATCCTGTACGATGCGGATGGGAATTTGATTAGTCTGTTCGCCGCATAAAAATAATCCCGGGCCATGTGGCTCGGGATTATTTTTTGTCGTGGCACTCTCCCCATGAACAAAGGGCATTCATGGCGGGTTGCAGTCCGAGGGCGTCTTCGGTCAATGAATATTCGACGTGCAGGTGCTTCTTGGTCGAGTAGTCGACACGGCGAACCATGCCGAGCTGCTCGAGCTCGCGCAATTGGTCGGTCAACACTTTTCGGCTGACGTCCGGAATCGCTCGTTGAATATCAGAAAAACGAAGCGGTCCATCTTGAAGCGTGCAGTACACTTGGGGGCGCCATTTGCCGCCGATAATCTCAAGTGCGCGGTTGACGGGGAACGATGTGGTCATGTTCAAGGAACCTCACTTTCGGGTAGTTACTTCAATGTGCGTACTTTTTTTCTTGCTTCAATGACAGTATCTTATCGTTACCCGCTAAATTGAGCAAACAAAAAGGAATAAATGAAACATGACATATCCAAGAACGTTTTCACACATCGGTCTTTCTGTACCGAGCGTCGCTGAGGCCGTAAAATTTTATGAGGACGTGATGGGGTGGTATACGATTATGACACCATCAGACGTCGTCGAGGATGATTCGCCAATCGGTGTGATGTGTACCGACGTCTTCGGACCGGGCTGGGGCAAATTCCGAATCGCTCATATGTCAACAGGAGACGGAATCGGGATTGAGTTGTTCGAATTCCCGAACAACGAAACACCAGAAGACAACTTCGAGTTTTGGAAGACAGGGATCTTCCACTACTGTGTACAAGACCCTGACATCGAAGGGCTCGTCGAGAAGATTGTCGCTCACGGCGGGAGACAACGGATGCCGATTCGTGAATACTACCCAGGTGAAAAACCGTACCGTATGGTGTACTGCGAAGATCCATTCGGCAACCTCGTTGAAATTTATTCACACTCATACGAACTCACGTATTCGGAAGGAGCTTACTAAACATGAAAGCATGGCTACTCGATCAACCTGGTCTTGATCATCTGCATATTGGAGAAATCGACCGACCGACACCAGGAGCGGGAGAACTGTTGATTCGTGTCGAAGCGGTCGCCTTGAATCCGGTCGATTATAAAGTCGGATCAAACGGAAACCCGAATTGGTCATATCCACACATTCTCGGTGTCGACCTCGTCGGAGAAGTCGTTGAGGTCGGTTCGAGTATCGCCAACATCATTACGGGTTCGCGTGTGGCTGTTCATACGGATCTTTCGAAATATGGGGGATTCGCCGAGTATACGGTCGTCGATGCCCGGGCGTGTGCGGTCGTTCCGCAAGGTGTAAGCGATGAGGCGGCGGCTTCTATCCTGTGTGCGGGGATGACAGCATATGAAGCGGTCATGCAGAAGCTGAACACGCGAGATAAGGAGACGATTCTCATACACGCAGGAGCGGGCGGTGTCGGTGGATTTGCGATTCAGCTCGCAAAACGGCTCGGTCTGAAGGTATTCACGACGGCATCTCCTGAGAACGTTGAGTGGGTAGAATCACTCGGGGCGGACGTGGTGATTGATTATAACGTCGAGGACGTGACGGCACGGATCATGGAAGAAACAGATGGACGTGGTGTCGACCTGATTTTGAATACAGTCGGACGAGACGTTGCGACAGCAGACCTAGATCGTCTCGCATTCAGCGGACACCTCGCCTACATCGCCGGGCCACCAGACATGACGAACATGAAAGGCTTCACGTTATCTCCTTCGATTCACGAAGTGGCACTCGGGGCGGCGCATGGGAGCGAGGACGAACATGCGATTCGCAACTTGGCGTATATGGCCGAAGAGATGATGAACTTGCTCGATGCAGGTAAACTGAACGATCTCGTCACAGAAGTGTTATCGTTCGACCAATTGAAAGAAGGTCTCGAAAAACTACAAACGCGAAAAGTGCGCGGTAAACTCATCGTCCGCATTCGCGACTGAAGAGAGGACTCCCTGTTATACTGACAGGGAGCTTATTTGTCGAGGAGGGGAAAGAATGGAGCGATTGGCAGACACGTATCGTCAGACGAACGTTCAATTGAGCGGTCACGGCAAACGGGAAGCCGGGGTATTGAAACGCGCATTTGAGCATGTGCGTGAAGATGAGCCGAGTGATCAGTATGGACAGGGGAAAACGATTCGACAGTTCGAAGAGAAGATGGCACAGGTTCTTGGGAAAGAGTCGGCAGTATTCTTTCCAAGCGGTACGATGGCACAGCAGATTGCGCTACGCATTTGGTGTGATGAAACAGGGAAGAAAAAGGTCGCATATCACCCGCTGTGCCACCTTGAAATTCATGAGCAGGATGGTTTAAAAGAGTTGCATCACATCGAACCGATTTTAGTGGGGGACGAAAACCGATTGATGACGCTCGAAGAGATTCAAGCGTTACCGGACATCGCGTGTCTGTTGCTCGAACTGCCACAACGAGAAATCGGTGGGGAATTGCCGACGTTCGAGGAACTTGTGGCAATTCATGAACACTGTCGTGAGAAAGGGATTCATCTACATCTGGATGGTGCACGCCTGTTCGAATCGCTTCCGTATTATGAAAAAGAGGCTTCTGAGATTTGTGCGCTCTTTGATAGCGTATACGTCTCGTTTTATAAAGGAATCGGTGGCATTGCCGGTGCCATCCTTGCTGGACCGAAGGCATTTTGTGACACGTCGAAAGTATGGAAGCGACGCTACGGTGGTGACTTGATCAGCTTATATCCATACATCCTGTCCGCGGATTATTATTATGAGCTACGAAAAGACAAGATGGCCGAGTATCGAAACGAGGCCGTCCGCTTAGCAGCACGCTTCAATGAACTCGATGGCGTGTGGACGAATCCACGCATCCCGGTCACGAATATGTTCCATCTTCATCTTCAAGGGGAGAAGGAAGAACTTGGTGAGAAAATTGCGCGCATCCAAGAAGAAACAGGAGTAGGCATTACGGGGTATCTTGTTGAAAAAGACGGACACTGTTCAACCGAAGTAAGCATCGGAGATACGTTTGAACGGATTACGCGAGAACAGCTTGATGGATTGTTTCGGCAGTTCAGATGAATCAAAACATGCACCATTCCTTTTCGGGAACGGTGCATGTTTTTTACTGGCTTACAATCGCTTCGAGACGATCGAGTTGGGAAGTGAACCCTTCGACAGCGCCCATTTCGACGACTTGTTGGAGAGCCTCTTCATTCGGGAATTCGGAGCGACTAATGAATAACGTGCCTTCCGATGTATCGAGAAATTCATTTGTGATCGTCATGACAGGCAAGTCCGGATTGACGTGTCCGTCCGCATCCGAGAATGCATCCGTATAGACGATTTGGGAGTATGGATCGATGTCGATAAAGGTTGATTTGCCCCATGATTCCATACCATAAAAGTCACCTTGTTCTTTGTCGACACAAGTCATGCAATAATGCCAAACCCCCCCCGGTTTGAAGTCGAAGCTGTATACTTTCGTCTCCCATCCGGACGGTCCCCACCATTTCTCTAAATGTGCAGGTGTCGAGAATGCTTCAAATACAAGTTGGCGTGGTGCCTTGAATAGACGTTCCATAATCAATGTCGTGCCCTTTATATGTGATTTGACCGTACTCATGATCCATTCTCCTCTCGCTGTGACTCCGCTAAAAACGTCTCCAATCGATCGAGTCGCTCTGTTTCCCGAGCCATATAGGTCCGCCAAGCATCTAATGGTTCGAGTGCTTGAGACTTGAGTGCATAACGTCTTCGATTGGCATCAATGGTTACTGTGACGAGACCTGCATCATACAGAATTCGCAAGTGCTTCGATGTCTGCGGTTGACTGATCCCAAGCTGATTTGCCATCATTCCGACCGTCCACTCTTGTTTCCGTAACAATTCGATCATCCGCAACCGGTTCGGGTCGGCTAACGCATGAAACAAAGAAGCCAATCTCTCTTCCATTTTTCGTCACCGTCCTCTTGCTTTTAATATTCCCAATTAGGAATATTCCGTAACAGGAATACTCAATATTTAAACAATAAATCAAGTAGCATCTCACCAATCGGTCGTTCTTTTCCTTCATAAGGAAAAGCGTGGATATGGATGGCGGGATTAAAATTCAATTCGATGATACCGTATTCGATTTGCGCATCATCGAGAGAGGGAATCATCATATCGACACCACAGATGGTTGCCCCGACTGACTTAGCGGCATCGACAGCAATACGCTTATAGATGTCAGAAATTTGATCCGTATAGTCGATACTATCTCCGCCGGTACTGATATTAGAGTTTTCGCGTAAGAAGACACGCTCATCGAGAGCGGGAATACTATCGGGTGTCTTGCCTTGAGCACGTAAAAATGAGATGACGACCTCGTCGATGTCGATTTTCTCGAGCGGTGTCTTGTATCCTTTTCCGCGTAACGGGTCTTCATTTTTTGTCGCAACGAGTTGACGGATCGAAGAGGTGCCATCTCCAGTGACGTTCGCCGGGACACGATGGAGGATGCCCGCGACGTCATCCCCGATGACGAGGAAGCGATATTCTTTTCCGGGTAAGAATGTCTCAAGTAAAACGACATCATCAAACGTTTTCGCATACTGAAATGCAGACCGTGCTTCCTCATACGTCGCTCCGTCTTTAAAAATGTGAATACCGACTCCGAAGTTTGTGGACTTTGGTTTTAAGACGATGGGTTGTTTTGAAAATGAATCCCATGCCTGACGTAAATCTGATTCATCTTGAAGTTCTACCCCTTCAGGGACACGAATGCCGTGCTCTGCGAGTACAAACTTTGTCACCGTTTTATTCTCCATCATTAAGACGGAAACATAATTGTCTTTTGATGTTTTCGTTGCCTGTTTGACGTATTCTTCGTGTTTGCCGTTTCGAATCCGAATGAACTGGTCGGAACGATCGATGACATCGACACGATAACCACGTTTAATTGCGGATTTCATTAAGATTTGAGTAGACAGTTCCAGGTCGGCATAACCGTGGATGCGAAAACGATTTGCATAGGCGTCCTCATAAAAGTGTTCTGCTTGGGCGAGGGACCATGCGTGATAACCCGTCTCGGTCATAATCGTCTTTAATCGGGAAGCGTACGTCCGGTCCACGTGATCAATTTTTTCGCGTACAGCGGGAAAGACATCTTCGAAGCCCAGGTCATACTGTGTGTTGAACGAATCGATGGCGTCGAGAAGTTCTGTCGCGTACGTGTGTAAAGGTATGGCGTAACCATCTCGAGTCAATATGCTTGCGGGAGACATGCCTTCTTTGGCGACACGTTGTTGATTATTGTACGCTTCAGCTTGCCAATCGACATGAGATGTCTCCTTAGTAAAGGTCAAGTACAACAAAAACAGATGAAGGAACCGTAAATCTGAACGAGCAATTCCGGTCTTTTCAAACGGATTCAAATCGATATTGCGAATTTCAATGTAATCGATACCGTGTGCCTCGAGTTGATTTAAGTCGTTACCACCTTTCGATGTTTTCAATCGGATGGGGGAGTAGAGTTCGTTCGGATTGGCAATCTCGCCTTTGGCAATGAACCGTTTTACATCGTCTATATAACTTGAGAGTGTCGCATAATTTGGATAAAGCGGTTCAACATTCGTGTACCCACAGTCGCTATTCCGATAGGACAATGCTTGTTTATTTGAAAAAGTGTCTACATGGAGCGCTTGCATCTGGCTGACACATCGTTCTTCATAACTCGCATGTACGGCTGGGGTAGCACCGAGCAAATAGACGATGAGCCAACGCATTCGTAAATATTGACGAACTAACTTCAAATATAGGTGATCTTTGAAGTGTCGATTTTGTTCAGGGGATCCTTCGTATAATGCGGATAACATCTCATCGGAAAATGAAAAGTTGAAATGGATTCCAGAAATGAGTTGTTTTTTCGCACCATATTTTTGGAGCAGATGCTCACGATAACGGCTAGCCTCTATTCCGGACACACCAAAATCAGCGAGTGGAATCGTACCACCTTCCGGCAAGGCACATGGCATCGATTGTGGCCAAAGGCGTTCATCGCCTATGTTGAGCGCCGTGATGTCGTATAGCGTTTCTAAAAAATGATGTGCCGCCTCAATCGTCGGAAACGTTGGAGTGACGAGCTCAATTTGACTTTCAGAAAAGTCGGTCGTGATGTATGGATGAGTCGCTTTATGACCGAGTGCTTTTGGATGCTTCGTAACAGCTAGTGTGCCTTCTGACGTGACGCGTAACATTTCTCGCTCGATGGCAAATTTTCCACTTGTGATGAGATGGTGGGGTAGTTGATTAAACTGCTTCTGCAAGGGAAATCACTTCCTTTTTCGTTAGTCGGACAAAGAGGGCGGAGACAAGCCCTTTTGTGATACTTGAGATGGCGATACTCCACCAGATGGCATCGATTCCGAGATAAGGCTCAAGAAAAAATGCGAGCGGGATACGGGCCACTGTGAAAATAATCGAGATGGTCGCGGGGATTTTCGGTAATCCGAGTCCTGAGAAGTATCCGTTTCCAATCATTTCAATCGATGAGAAGACGAGCGAAATGCCGATAATTCGCAAGTAGCTCGCCCCAATTTCGATGGTTCGAACGTCATCGACGAATAGACCAATGAGTAAATCTGGGGCGAATAAAAAGAACAACATAATGAATCCTGTGTAAACCATCCCGAGTCGGGTCGTTACCCGGTAACCTTCATGAACACGTTCTACTTTTCGTGCCCCGAGGTTTTGACCGGTATAGCTAGCCATTGCTCCGTTCAAGCCACCAATCATCATGTAGACAATCGATTCGATTTGAAGTCCGATGCGCTGTGCCGCAATCGCTTCCGTCCCGTATGAGCCAATCATGCGGGCAAGAAAAATACTGATTACCGTGAACAAAATCCGTTGGGTTGCCATCGGAAAACCAAGACGGATGATTTCTTTATAGTCAGCTCGAGTCGGCTGAACGACTTCATCCCAATTGAATAATGTACGAGCGCGGTGCCGAAACAATCCGAACATCATGACGTTGGCGACAAGTGTTGCAAGGGCAGCCCCGATCACACCGAGTTGGAATGGATAAATGAAAATCGGGGAGAGAATCATATTGAGGATGACACCTGTCGCATTGATTCGCATCGCTGTTGTTGTATTGCCATATGCACTGAATAGACGAGCAAACAGCAAATTAAAGAAAGAAAAGATGAGCATCGGCGCGCTGACGAATAAATATTCATACGCAAGCTGCTCCACAGCGGGGGCACCCATATTCAAAAAGCCGATGAGGGTATGACCGAACACAATTAGTAGTGAGGCGTACGAAAGACCGAGTGTTAGATTCAGACGCCTGCTGGCCCGGACATGACGCTGAACCGAATTGAGGTCACGTCTCCCGACAGCTTGTGATACTTTGATGCCGGCACCAACGACAATCAACGATTGAATCGCCTGTCCGAGCATGATATAAAAACTAGCCGCACCGATACTTGCCACAGCATCACTCCCGAGCGCACCGACCCAAAACATGTCGACGAGACTATACGTAAACTGTAATAACGAGCTACCGACGAGCGGAAGGGCAAGAGCCAGAATGACGCGTTGCACGTTTCCAATCGTCAAATCGACGGTTTTCACAAAGCAAGACTCCTTACATTCTTTATATAACCATTTAGTTATATATAAGCACGGTGTAATAGAATTGGCAATCATGATAGCCGAATCGATGAAAAATGGACACAAAAAAAGGAATTCGTGATGAATTCCTTAATGTCGATAACCGCGAATCCAAGTCGTCATATAGACGAGTGTCGCGATGATGAGCGTTGAAGCGAGTGCATAGATCGGATAGGCGGGAAGTGTATCTTCAAACAACGGATAGAACATAAACGACCCCATAAAAATAGGAACGGAGATGCCGAACGAGATGTATGCCGCTTTTGTCGCTTTCACTGTGATGATTTGTTCACGCTCATCGACTTCACTAAATTCAGTCATGCGGACAGACCATTGAGTGAAGCTCAACTGCTTGTTCGGCCGGGAGTTAAACGAATAGACTGTCCAAACAATGCCAAAAACAACAAGTAAAAGTAGGGGAAGCAGATTGAATTCAACTAAGAATCGGTCAGACTCGCTGACGGTCTTCGACACATCGGATAAAAATGAGCTGAATAGAAATGCCATCAGGATATACAGGATGATGCTGGAAATAGACTGAACGACAACGTGTTTCATTTTCTTTCCTCCTCGATTGTGAATATAGATTCGACCGGTTCCTCGAACACCCGTGCGATGTGCATCGCCAGCATGAGTGACGGTGTGTAGCTGCCTTTCTCGAGCGAGATAATCGTCTGTCTCGTCACACCGACCTTTTCGGCCAGGTCGCCTTGGGTTAACTGGTGCCGGGCACGCAGTTCTTTCACGCGGTTGACTAATGGCATCGTGCCACCTCATTTCTAGTTTCTACCACTAGTGTAAAACAAATTTTACATAATGTAAAGAGGACTTTACTCATTTGGGGATGATACAATAACGATATAGTCGAAAGGGGAGATGAGGGATGAAGGTGATTAGTGGACAACATCACGTGTCAGCGATGACCGGGGATGCTAAGAAGAACTTGCGATTCTACACGGAAATACTAGGGATGCGGCTCGTCAAAAAGACGGTTAACCAGGATGACCCATCGATGTATCACTTGTTCTATGCAGACGAGATGGGTACGCCTGGAACCGATTTGACGTTCTTTGAGTTACCGTTTCTCGGACAGACGTATCGAGGGTCAAGCAGTATTTCCCGGACAGCACTCAGGGTGCCGGATGGAGCGCTCGCGTACTGGCAGGAGCGTTTTGACGCGTTCGATGTATCTTACGGAGAAATCGAGTCGCTTTTAGGAAGGGCGACCCTTTCGTTCGAAGATCATGAGGGTCAACGTCTCTGTCTTGTAGAAGGAGGGAGCGGGACACCATGGAGCAAAGGTCCAGTGCCAACGGACCTCGGTATCTTCGGTCTCGGATTCAGTGAATGGACGGTACGGCGGATTGACAAGACGGCACGGGTGCTGACAGAAGTGCTTGGCTATCGATATGTAACGACATTTGAACGGGATGGACATGACGTGCGTGTCTTTGAGACGGGCGAGGGTGGTGTGGCAACAGAGATTCATCTCGTCGATCGGCCGGATTTGCCATCGGAACGACCAGGGCGAGGGAGTGTGCATCATGTGGCGATTCGAGTGGAAGAAACAGACGATATGACGAAGTGGATCGAGAAGCTTGACGCACATGGAATCAGCCACTCTGGTCTTATTGACCGTTACTATTTTCAGTCGATTTACTTCCGCGAACCGAGCGGAATCTTAGTGGAACTGGCGACAGATGAACCGGGATTTGCGACGGATGAATCGCTTGAGACACTCGGAGAACGATTAGCCTTGCCTCCGTTTCTTGAGTCAAAGCGAGCAGAAATCGAATCAAAACTAAAGGCTTTGTAAGCGGAAAACCCGACGGACCATTTCAGTCCGTCGGGTTTTGTACGCCTAATAACATGGCGAGTTCGTTCGTTCGGTTGACGACGAGATCCGCAATCGTGTAACGATCGAGTACATGAAGAAACGCCAACATGGCTTCATTCAAAACACCTCGTAAATCACAGGCAGGTGCGATGACGCATCGGCCTTCCCCGAAGCATTCCACGAGTTCGAACGGTTCCATCGTCCGAACGACTTCCCCTACATTGATGTCATCCATCGGTCGTGCGAGTCGAAAGCCGCCGCCTCGACCACGCACCGATTCCAAATAACCATATTTCCCAAGCTCATATACGACCTTCATGACATGGTTTTTGGAGATGTTATATTGGTCTGCCACTTCTTGAATCGTGACGAGCCGATGTGAAAACGTAGCGCTATACATCAACGTTCGCAGTGCGTAGTCACATGTTTGCGTGAGTCTCATCCATCATCACCTCTCGTTTCATTGTACAAGACAATCCCAAAAAGTGCGATTCGAACAAATGTGAAAGGGTAATGGCGAAAATAAGTCAGAAACGTGAAATCTACTTTAAACAAGTATTTAATATATTGCTTTAAAGTGACTTGTCTCACATAATGAACGTGTACAAAACAAAAGGGGGAAATTCACATGTTAGATCAACAAACGATTGAGATTATAAAGGCGACGGCACCAGTTTTGAAAGAACATGGTGTGACAATCACGAAGCATTTTTATCAACGAATGTTTGAACAAAATCCAGAAGTTCGTCACTTCTTCAACCATACGAATCAAAAGCGAGGACGTCAGCCAGAAGCACTCGCGAACGCGGTTTATGCGGCTGCCCTTCATATCGACCGACTCGAAGCAATTCTTCCTGCCATCCAACCAGCACTTCATAAACATAAAAGTTTGAACATCCGACCGGAGCATTATCCGATCGTTGGTGAGAACTTACTTGCGGCGATTCAAGACGTACTCGGTGAAGCTGCAACACCTGACATCATCGATGCATGGGCAAAAGCTTACGGTGTGATTGCCGATGTCTTCATCTCACTCGAGAAAAAAATGTATGATGACGCGCCATGGGTCGGATTCAAACCGTTCGTCATCGAAGAAATCATAGTAGATACACCTGAAGTGAAACGATTCCGTCTCGTCGCGAAAGATGGAGTTATTGGCACAGCCATCCCAGGACAATACGTCTCGGTTCAAGCGCGCATTGCGGGAGAGGACATCCTACATCACCGTCAATATAGTGTCATCGAGACGACAGAAGACGGCTACTGGATTGCGCCGAAAGCGGAGGGACTCGTCTCAAACTGGCTCCATGAACAGACGATCGGAACAGAAGTCCCGATGAGCGCACCAGCAGGAGAATTTATCCTTGAAACGTCTGATCGTCCGCTCACACTTATCGCGGGAGGAATCGGGATCACGCCCCTCTTCAACATGGCGAAGACGGCACTCGAACAAGGACGTCCTGTCACGTTATTGCACGCAGTTCGGAGTATGGACCTTCGTCCGCTCGGAGACGAACTCGATGAACTCGTGGATCAAGGGCTTAAACTCATCACACACGTGGATGACGTATCGGGTTGCATGAATAAGTCACACCTTGAAGCACTTGATGTGGAAGGGCATGATGTTTATACGTGCGGACCGAGTGCGATGATGGAGACGGTTGTACGTGTGATTCCACAGGCACGATATGAATTTTTCGGACCGTCTGGAGTTCTTGCGACCAACTAAAAAAGACGACTGGAAAAAGTCGTCCTGATGCACAATATAGGTTATTCCGTGAGTTCACTTGAATGTATGACTTGTTTCTTGGCATCCAACGTCTCAAGCGACCACACACCATCTGACCGTTTTGTTGTTTCGATGACATAAGTCATGGCGTAGCCTTCGTTCTCAGGATCGTTGACGAGAAAATCTTTTGAGAAATTGTCACCGTTCAACCGTAAGTAAACAACTTCTTCTGGTCGGTCATTGAGACGTACACCGATATACTCGGTTTCTCCGTCTTCAAGCACAACAAAATCGAATGGTTGGTCTGGTGTCACTTGTTTCGTGACGGAGCCTGAGTTTCCTGTCGTGACATCGATTTCGGCTAGACCGATGACGGAGCGATCTTCGTTTGAATAAAAAGAAAGAATCGACTCTTCCCGATTATGAAATTCATAGGCGTACCAGTCATTCATCGTGATATAACGATTCATTTCTTTTTCGGCATTTTCGTATGAGTCACCAGCTTGAATGTTAGTGTAGGTGTAAAGTCCGACACCGACTGCGATGGACACGACGATGAGACCGGAAACGATTGTGAGTAAGAAGATTCGCTTCGACATGATTGTCCTCCTGACTTTTATAAATACGAACACCCCATGCTTCGCAAATGCGTGCATGGGGTGTTTGATTAGTACGTCAAGCTCGCGGCGACGATGATCCCGACGACGAGTGATGCGGCGAACAAGCTGAAACCGATGGCCATGTTGCCATTCTCGACTTCTTTTTCTAAATTCACGCCTGGTGTAAGGATGTATTCAAACGTCCAGAACGCCAATACTTGGGCGGCGATCCCGACGAGTCCCCAGATGAATGCATCGAGCAAGTTGACGCTGTTCGCCCAAACCGTATAGATGACGATGGCAAGTCCGAGCGCTTTCCCCCAGAGTTTCAAGGCGACAGCCATGTTGCCTTCTTTGATTAACTTGCGTTCCGAATATTTGGTCGTTAGTGCGAAGATGATGAGTCCCGCGAGAATGAGACCGAATCCTGTCCCGAGGTGGGCCAGGAAGCTTAAGACTGAATCGAGTGTGATGAATGTCATGAGTTCGTCTCCTTTTGTATAGGTGTGCCAACGGCTAAGTAATAAGATTGGTTGTTCGTGATCATGCTGCCGGCGCGGACGCCGAGTGCGGATGGGTGTCCGTTCAAGCAAAAACATCCGACCATGTAATGTGTCTCCATACGACCTTTGACGGTTGTCGTCATCCGTGTCGGGAGTTCGATGAACTGTTGGTACACGGCCGTTTCTTCCGCATACGTTTGTAATGTTTCGCGATGAAACGGTTGGCCATCTTTCGTATACAAGATGACGGAGTCCCCTTCACGTCCGAATGCCGGCTTTTTGACATAGTCCGATTCACCGAGAAACGGTGTGTCTTCTAAGTAAGTCGGTAAAAAATAGGTGTCGATGATGTCGCGCTCGGTTTCATCGAACAATGTCTCGGTCTCATACAATTCCCAAATGAGGGCTTGTACGCCTTTTGATTGCATGAGGAACGCCGAGAGCGGATTGAGCAGCGACACGTGCTTTTCCAGGTTCAGTTCAAGTAACCGAATGCCGATCAAGTCTCCGTCTGCTGCTCGGTCGTCCACAAGATGCTCGATCGGATATGTTTGACGATACAAGATGTTGATTCGTTCGCCCGATGGTGTGTAGACGCCGTCTTCGTCGACGAGTAAAGTGTGCAAAGGTACGAATTCAGACGGTACGTCGAGCGTTTCTTGTAAAAATCGTGCCGTCCACTTGTCTTCGATATTATCATCATGTGCCGTAAAAACGATTTTCGGTGTGCCTTCTCGTTTGAGTCGATTCCACGCGGCGACGATCGCTTTCCGCAGCTCAATTTTCAGTTGGGGGGTGGCTTCCCTGTTCGGGTCGAGTAGACCAAACTCGGAAGCGACCACGCCGTTCACATCAAACAGCTCCTTAATAAAGGTCGGCGTATCTGCATTGAACTCCATCAACTTGAGTTGATCATCTTTCATGATCCAGTCGTAACGACCGATGATCGTCTCCTGCGGTATCGTCTTCGCCCGTAAGAACGGCAGACTCGCCTCAGGGTAACCAAGCAGTCGGAGCGTTTCGTCAGGCAGGGTGCGTAATAATTGATTCGTCTTCCGAAAAATCGAGTCAACCGCCTCGGTTGCCTCTCGGACAGAGGCAACCTGCGAGGCGGTCATCTCAAAACAATCATATAAGGCATATTCTTCATCGTTTAAATCGGGCCAAAAATAAGGGATTTGACTGTAAAGTTCGTCACGCGTCATCCGCCGAATCCACCTTTAGAGCCACTGCCGAGTCCAGATTTTGACGATCCTGATTTTGAGCCGTTCGATACGGAACCGGTCGCGCCACCGTTCGACTTGTAGGATTTGTAGGTAGAAGAATTTTTTAGTGCACTTTTCGAGCGGAACAGGTTCCCGAGTAAGAAATAACTACCATAATGAGGGGAACGATCGTCGTCACAATAATACGACTCGGTCACGTCATCCCAGTCCCAGTCATCACATTCGTAGCCGGTCGGTTCTTCCGGGAGTGCCGCCTCTTCATATTCATCTCCACCGCACGCGGCAAGGGAAGTGGTCAATACCGCAACGGATAGTCCGCTTAAAATTTTCTTGCTTGTCTTCATGTTGATTCCTCCAATTCATAACCAGTCGGTGTGACATAGATGACGTACACACCACGATCTTCATCTGTTTCTGCTGAATCGCGTTCATATTCTTTGCCGGCGACATATAAATACTGGCTCCCGAGCATAGCGAGCGCATCGAGGTGACGGTCGACGTAATAGGCCTCGAGTAACGGGTTGTCAAACCGGTCGTCGAGTGTACGAATCTCGACCTTGATCTCACTCGTTTCGTGCTTGTCCATCGGTCCCTCTGTATAGCGATCGACATAAATTAAAAAGTATTGATCGCCTTCAAGGGCAGACGAGCGTTGTTTGTAGGTCATGCCGTCTTTGACGAAAAACTCACATTCACGACGAGCTAGCACTTCGTCTAAGCCGAGAGACGTGTAATGGTATAGTGGTTCGAACGATAATTCATTTTTATAGAGACGATACTCTAAGACGATGGAGTTCATAAGTCAGTCCTTCCTTTTTTCTTCTTATACGGAATCACCATCAAAATGGTTTCGTGAATCTTTTTGTGGTTACGTTTAGTATATAAGAGAGAAGGAGGGGGAAACAGTGCATATCTTATTTCGTGTGTGGAAAGGGTTAGCGAAATTATCATTTTTGAATGTCGTCTTAGCTTCTATTGGCATCATTATCTTAGGAACCGTGCTTGGTTATGTTTTAGAACCAGAGACATTCAGATCATTGTTTGATTCGTTCTGGTGGACGATGACGACATTGACGACCGTCGGATACGGGGACTTTTATCCATCCTCCGTGGCAGGGCGATGGCTCGGGATATTCTTATTCCTATTCGGGATTGGGATTATCGGGGCGTTGATTGGAAAATTGGTTGAAATCGGTGCGACGTTTCAACGGCTAAAACGGGAGGGAAGACTAGTGTATCGTGGAGAAGGACATTATGTGTATATCGGGTGGTCCCCGAAGACGAAGAAAGCAATCGATGAAGTACTTAACTACGAACCGAAAGCAGAGATCGTCTTGATTGATCAGTTAGTTGAGGAACCGTACGTGCACGATCAAGTTCACTTCGTATCAGGCGATGCTTCGGATGAAGCGGTATTGCTGCAGGCGAACGTCTTGAAGGCGAAACGCATCGCAATCTTTGCGGATGCCCGTATTACAGAGACGTTACTCGCTGACGGGAAGTCGCTTTTGATCGCATCAGCGGTCGAGGCGTTGTCATCAGAGCATCAAGTGGATCTACAAACGGTCGTTGAAGTATGTGAAGAAAGAAATATCTCGAAATTCAAACACGTCCGCGTCGACGATTTTATTTTAGCGAACGATTCGGTCTCCCTCTTAATGGCAAAAGCAACATTGCATCCAGGAACGACGGCCATTTTCCGTCAGTTGTTGAGCAAACAGTCAGGCGGAAACATCGAAGCGTTGAAACCAAAAGCCGAGTGGCAGAATGTTCGTCAAGCCAATACGGCGTTACTCGAATCAGGGGGGACACTCATCGCGGTCAATGACCGCTTGGATGTGGCGACGATGCTCGATTTGCCGCTTCAGGAAACAGACATGTTATATGTCGTCTGTCGTGACGATGTATTTGAACGACTATCGTAAGGAGTGAAACCATGCATAACGGAACGTTTATCCGAAAGATGACACGCATGCAAAACGTGCAACGGTGGGATGAATATGCCCCCCATTATCATGATAACGCAGCGAGTCATAGCTTTCGTGTCGCGGTCTTTAGCTTGATCGCGGCTTATGTGGAAAAAGAGAACGGACGTGAAGTCGATTTGCTCGATTTACTCGGGAAAGCCATTTTCCACGACATGAATGAAGTCCAGACGGGTCCGATCATGCACCGGACGAAAAAAGAACCGACCTTGATCGGTCACATCGAGCGTATGGAACGAACAGCGAGTCTCGGTCTTGTCGAGCTGCTGTCGCAATCATTACGTCCTCACTTTCATCGTTTCGTGGTGGAAGCGGAAGATGATTCGTTCGAAGGTCGAATCGTGGACGGGATTGATTCGTTCGATGCGATGTTGTTCGTGCGACGAGAAGTCGCGCACGGCTCTCCGCACTTTGATGACAAGCTAGAAGAGATGAAAGCCGCACTCCGACATCATCCGATTGATTCGGTTCGCTGGCTGTTCGACCAGGTCGAGGCAGAAACGGATGTGTTGCGATTCATCGAGAACGTCATGCGGATGGATAGTGTCCGTCGCTGGAAAGGTCGCTTTAACACGATTGACGACAACGATGCGATTCATGGTTTCCGGGCTGCCGCGCTCGGTATGTTCAGTGGGCTCTTAGAGTGTGAGAAGTACGACGTCGATGTCGATGTCGCCGAACTCGTGGCTCGTCTTCTCTGTCACGATTTAGTTGAAGGGGTGACCGGAGACGTGCTCGGTCCAGTCAAACATTCGACGCGAGAGACGGGGGCTGCGTTTGAGGCATACGAGCGAGCGGAAAGTGAACGTCTGCTTGGACTGTTGCCTGAGTATATGCAACCGGCGTTCCGTCGATATATGGCTGACTCGAAAGACGATACGTATGAGGGAATGCTCGTCGACATGATGGACAAGCTTGATGCGCTCATCAAGATGAACATGGAGCGGAAGATGAACGGGGCCGAGTATGAGGTCACGTATCGCGAGCAACTCCGTAAAGTCCAGATGCGATATGAGAATCCGAGCATGATTTTCTTCCTGGCGTATATCTTGCATGATTTAGATTATGTCACTAGTTAAAACCGTTTATCTTGAAGTCGCATACCTAAAAGGGTGCGGCTTTTTTTATATCATTTATTGACATATATCATTTAACGATATATATTGAGTATAAGAAATATATCATTCAATGATATAGGAGGTAGAGAGATGCCACGAACGGACTCATTAGAGTTAGGGGAACTGACGGATAGCATGTTTTATATCCTGTTGGCGCTCACGACGCCGCGTCATGGTTATTTGGTCATGCAATTTGTCGAAGAGACCACGCGAGGACGAATGCAAATTGGTCCTGCTTCGATGTATACGATTATCAAAAAGTTGTTGAACGCTGAACTAATCGAACCGATGGATGGGGACGGAAAGAAAAAGAACTATCGAATCACGAATAAAGGCCGCTCGATTTTAACGGATGATGTGAAGAGACGACAGGCGATGGTCGAAGATGCCTGTGCCATTTTGGATATGGAGGGATCAAGATGAGACAAAAGTATATGTCGAGCTGGGGATTGGCGTTTGCTGAAGAGCGTGAGATGCGGAAACTAGAACGAATGGCGGCCAAGGGATGGCATTTGAAGAAGTTTGCCCCGCTAGGATACACGCTCGTTGAAGGGGAACCGGAAGACGTTCAGTATAGTTTGGACTATCGTACTCGTCCAGACGAAGACTACTTTGACCTGTTTGCGTCGAGCGGGTGGGAACATGTCACATCAACCGGGGATGAGATTCATATTTTCAAAGGAGATCGAGATGCCAAACCGATTTACTCAGATGTCGAAACAACAGAGGAAAAATATCATGACATGGAGCGTCAGATGGGAAGAGCTGCGCTCATCCTAGGCATTTTATGGATTGCCCTCTTTTCGTTGTTTCAGTTTGATTGGCCAACCGTTGTCGAGACAATATTGATTGGGATTCAACTACTCGTGACGATCGGTCTCGTGTTTACAGGACTTCCGTACATCGGCTACCGTTTCAAACGCAAACGAATTAGCCGGGAAGGATGACTAGGCGGATGGCACAAGCCATCCGTCTTTGTTTCGTTCGACTGAACTATTCGAATGAGAAATAGTTAGGGAGGGAGAACTGTTTTTGGACATCAGTCTATGCAACAAAATCCAAATCCTTCACAATAATTAATGCAATTGCTTTCATTAATTATTTGAGGAGGAATGAAGGATGTTGAAGAAACCACAAGGGATTGCTGTCCTAGCTGGAGTGACATCGATTGCACTGCTTTCAGGGCAACCGGTCGCACAGGCAGCGACCCCACAGAACAGTACGATGATGCAATATTTTGAATGGTACGTTCCAAACGATGGGCAACATTGGAATCGACTCTCGAATGATTCGCAGCACTTAAAAGATATCGGGATCTCGACCGTTTGGATCCCACCAGCGTATAAAGGGACGTCTCAAAATGATGTCGGATACGGGGCCTATGATTTGTATGATTTAGGAGAGTTCAATCAAAAAGGGACGACTCGGACGAAGTATGGAACAAAAGCGCAGCTACAGTCGGCCATCTCCAACTTACGCGGGAAAGGGATTGGCGTATATGGGGATGTCGTCATGAACCATAAAGGCGGAGCGGATTATACCGAGTCCGTTCAAGCGGTCGAGGTCAATCCTTCTAACCGAAATCAAGAGACGTCTGGGGAATATGCCATTTCTGCCTGGACGGGATTCAATTTTGCTGGACGGAACAATACATACTCGCCGTTCAAGTGGCGTTGGTATCATTTTGATGGGACTGACTGGGATCAGTCACGGAGTTTGAGCCGTATCTACAAATTCAAGAGCACGGGTAAAGCATGGGATAGTGAAGTGTCGGGTGAGAACGGGAACTATGACTACTTGATGTACGCCGATGTCGATTTTGAGCATCCGGAAGTACGTCAGGAGATGAAAAACTGGGGGAAATGGTACGCGGATTCGCTTGGATTGGACGGCTTCCGACTGGATGCGGTGAAGCATATCAATCATTCATACTTAAAGGAATGGGTGACGAGTGTTCGTCAGGCAACCGGAAAAGAGATGTTCACTGTTGCGGAGTATTGGAAGAATGACTTAGGGGCCATCAATGATTACTTGGCCAAGACGGGCTACACTCATTCCGTATTCGATGTACCACTCCATTACAATTTCCAAGCGGCAGGGAACGGCGGTGGTTACTATGACATGCGGAACATCCTAAAAGGTACGGTCGTCGAGCAGCACCCTACACTCGCTGTGACGATTGTCGACAATCATGATTCGCAACCAGGCCAGTCACTGGAATCAACAGTCGCGAATTGGTTCAAACCGCTTGCCTACGCGACCATCATGACACGTGGTCAAGGATATCCAGCACTCTTCTACGGAGATTATTATGGAACGAAAGGGACGACGAACCGTGAAATCCCGAATATGTCAGCGTCGCTTCAGCCGATTTTGAAAGCGCGTAAAGATTTCGCCTACGGCACACAACATGATTACATCAATCACCAAGACGTCATCGGGTGGACACGTGAAGGGGTGACGGACCGTGCGAAGTCTGGTCTTGCGACGATTTTGTCGGACGGATCAGGCGGGTCGAAATGGATGTATGTCGGAAAACAGAATGCAGGGGAAGTGTGGAAAGACATGACAGGAAATAACGGACGTCTCGTGACGATCAATGCGGACGGTTGGGGCGAGTTCTTCGTCAACGGTGGCTCGGTTTCCATCTATACGCAACAATGAATCAGTTAGACTTGTCTCTAAAGATAGGGGCGAGTCTTTTTTCTGAATTTTCACCACATAAGTTTTATACGTGATATAATGACCTAGTGTTAATTCTTGATAGGGAATACTTCCGATCCATGAATTCACATTGAACAACGTTGGTTGTTGGTTTTATCTATATTTTTGCGTTGTGACGCTGTTGAATTCAAGGAGGTTGTTATGAGTAAAGAAAAGATTGCCCAATTAAGAAAGCACGTCTCGCCGTTTGAAAAGTCCGATATTCGGATCAGTGTGCGGCAGATGATCAATACGATTTTACCGTTTCTCGTATCGTGGTTTTTAGCGTACCAACTACTAAGTGTCTCGATTTTCCTGACATTGCCGTTCACGTTGATTGCAGCAGGATTTGTCGTGCGGATGTTCATCATCTTCCATGACTGCACACACGGTTCATTCTTTAAAAATAAGAAGGCGAACGCGATTGTCGGAACCATTACAGGGGTCTTGACGTTATTTCCATACGAGAAGTGGAAACGAGAGCATGCGATTCATCATGCATCGAGTGGAAATTTGGATAAACGGGGTGTCGGCGACATCTGGGTCATGACGATTGAGGAGTATATCGAAGCGTCAAAATGGACTCGTCTAAAGTATCGCCTATATCGTCATCCGCTCGTTATGTTCGGTCTCGGACCACTTTGGCTTATTCTCGTCACGAGTCGTTTCAACCGAAAGGACGCGCGGAAAAAAGAACGACAAAATACGTATCTCATCAATATTTCTCTCGTCGTCCTATATAGCGCGCTCATCTATCTGATCGGTTGGCAAGCGTTCTTGATTGTACAAGGAACAACGATGTTCATCGCCGGTGTGCTCGGAATTTGGTTGTTCTATGTTCAGCATACGTTCGAAGATTCCTATTTTGAAGATGAGCAGGAATGGGATTATGTGAAGGCGGCCATCGAAGGAAGCTCGTATTACGAGTTGCCGAAAGTGCTTCAATGGGTGACGGGTAATATCGGATTCCATCATGTCCACCATCTGAGTCCGCGTGTCCCGAACTATCATTTGGAAAAAGCACATACGTCGACACCGCCGTTACAACGGGCGACGACAATCGGACTGTTTTCAAGTTTGAAATCGTTACGCTACAAATTGTATGATGCGAACAACAAAACATTCGTCACGTTCCGAGAAGTGCGCCATCTCTTGCGCCGAACAAACACGGCATAAAAAAGATTGTCCCCTGTAAAAAAGGGACAATCTTTTTAGCGTTTCCAGACCCATTCATCACTCTCGTACTTCTTGACGAGCAAATCGATTTCGGCTTGCTGTTCTTTCGTGAAGACAAGCGGTTCGAACGTTAACGAGAACGCGTCCTTGAAACCGGTCTCGAATGCGGCCGCTACTTCGTCAAAGGAAACGAAACGCTTTAACGTGTCGTTCAAGGCGACGGCTTTTTCGCTGAAGCGGGTTTTGGCTTCGTGTTTCTCCGTCTCATCCATCGCGAAACAGTCAAACAACACCTCATCATCGACGGAGAGAGGAATCGAACCATGTTGAAGCACGGCCCCTTGATGGCGCACTTGTGCACTACCCGCGATCTTCTTCCCGTCGACAGCAAGCTCATAGTATGAAGCAGCATCGAAGCAGACGGCCGATTTTGGTTTGCGGAGCGCTTCGCGATCCTCTTCCGTCAATGGTACCGAAAATTCGGCGGGGACGCCGAGTTCGTGATATCCGCGGCGAACCCCTTCCGTGAGTAGGCGATAGCTCTCGATGATATTCGTCGGGAGGGCAGGGGTCGATTCAGGCAAGATGACGCTATACGTCAACTCATCCGCATGCAACACGGCACGTCCCCCTGTTAAGCGACGAACGACCGGAATATTGTTCGCTTTGAGGGCGTCCCGGTCCAAGTCACGCGTCGCTCGCTGGAAACGTCCGACGCTGATTGCATGAGGTGCCCATGAATAAAAACGAAGCGTCGGTTTGAGCTCTCCCTTCGCGACCCAATTGGCGATGGCTTCATCAATCGCCATATTTTCGGCCGGGGAAGTCGATTCAGTTCTAAGTAAATGCCACGTCGTACCAGTCATAATCTCTCTTCTTTCTGTTAGTCGATTGGCAACATCGTGTGGCGACGCGCCTTGTGTACTTGCTCATCCGCATGGTATGACGAACGGACGAGTGGACCAGCCTCACAATGTGAGAATCCTTTTGATAGAGCGATCTCTTTCAACTCGGCGAACTCGTCTGGATGGTAGTAACGTTCCACCTCAAGGTGTTTCTTCGTCGGCTGCAAGTATTGACCGAGCGTCAAAATATCGACATTGTGCGCGCGTAGGTCATCCATCGCTTCAATCAATTCCTCTTTCGTCTCCCCAAGTCCGACCATGATCGATGACTTCGTCGGGATATCCGGGTTCAATTCTTTCGAACGCTTCAAGAACTCGAGTGTGCGGTCATATGTTGCTTTCGCACGAACTCTCGGTGTGAGGCGACGGACTGTCTCTAAGTTATGGTTCATGATGTCAGGACCCGCATCAATCAACGTCTGCAAGGCAGAGAAATCACCCATCATGTCTGACGGGAGCACCTCAATCGATGTCTCCGGGTTCATGGCGCGAACCGCGCGAACCGTTTCTGCGAAGACAGTAGCCCCGTAATCGTTCAAGTCGTCACGCGCGACAGCCGTGATGACGACGTGTTTCAAGTTCATAAGTCGAACCGATTCGGCAACACGTTTTGGCTCTTCCCAATCGAGCTCGTTCGGTTTTCCGGTCGTGACGGCACAAAAACGGCAAGCACGTGTACAGATGCTCCCGAGAATCATGAAGGTCGCAGTCCGACGTACCGCCCAACATTCATGGATGTTCGGACATTTTGCTTCCTCACATACCGTATGTAAATTTTTCTCGCGCATCATTTTCTTTAGGCCGGTATACGTGTCGTTCGTGTTTAATTTGATCTTTAACCATTCCGGCTTACGTTTCAGTTCCCCTCTTGCCACAATAATTTCCCCCTTTTTGAAAGTTAACCTGTATCGAATTGAGTTTACCAAAAAACGAATCAAAAACGAACCACAGAAATTATTGGTTTTGCCAATACAGTTCACTGTGTATCAAAACAGAAACATTGTTTCAAAATGGTTACGCTTTCACTTGAACAATTGTTTCTAAAAAGTGGAGTTGCTATACTGTTGTTGACCACCTGAATAAGGACCAAATGTAACTGATGCGATCAGGCATGGGGTGAACGAGCGTTGATGAGGCAACGCTTCTTCCTCCATGCCTTTTCGTTTGGGGGTCAGCCAAATTTGACTAAGGGGAGTGGGAACATGAACAAGGCACTGAATTGGACGGCAACACTCGGATTGACAACGGCATTGCTCGTCTCGTCGGTTCCAGCAGCAGACGCGGTCGTGGCGGAAGGGACGCCGACGATGTCGATTGACCAGCGCGTCAACACGAAGCTAGAGTCGATGACGCTCGAACAAAAAATCGGGCAGATGATCATGCCGGACTTCCGATTATGGAACGGGGCGAACCATACATCTCTTGCACCGGAAGTGGCGCGTGTCATCGATCGTTTCGATCTCGGTGGAGTGATATTGTTTGCGGAGAACGTGAAGGAAACGGAACAGACGACGAAACTCGTTCATGATTTGCAAGAAGTCGTGAAGCAAGATGCCAGCAATGATGTCCCGTTATTCGTCACGATCGACCAAGAAGGTGGGATTGTGACACGACTTGGGACGGGAACGAATTTACCGGGGAATATGGCACTCGGGGCCACACGTAACAGTCAATATGCCTATGATGCAGGGAAAATCATCGGTTCTGAATTGAACGCACTCGGGGTAAACGTAAACTTCGGACCGGTACTTGACGTCAACAACAATCCGGGAAATCCGGTCATCGGCGTCCGTTCGTTCTCGAGCGACCCCGAACTAGTCGGGGAACTCGGTTCCGCGATGACACAAGGTATTCAAGACCAAGGCGTTGCAGCAACGGCGAAACATTTCCCAGGTCATGGCGATACGGCCGTCGACTCGCATTATGGGTTACCGGTTGTCGATAAATCACTCGACGAGTTGCGTGGTCTCGAGTTGTTACCGTTCAAACGTGCCATCACAGAAGGAATCGACATGATCATGACGGCGCATATCGGGATGCCACAAATCGAGGACGAGGTCGTCGAATCAGAACGCGGCACGTTCCCACTCCCGGCGACGCTTTCGGATGATGTCATCACGGGAGTGCTTCGTGAGGAACTTGGATATGAAGGAATCGTGGTGACCGACGCACTCAACATGCAAGCCATCGCAGACAATTTTACGGAAGCAGAGGCGGTCATCAAGACGTTCGAAGCAGGGGTCGACATCGCGCTCATGCCGACGATTTTACGCTCGGAAGCAGATGTGATCAAACTCGAAGCAATCTTTGAGGAAGTCATTGCGGCAGTGAAGGATGGACGTTTATCGGAGGCGACCATCGATGAATCAGTGGAACGCATTTTAAAACTGAAAACAGAGCGTGGAATTTGGGGAGAAACGACGGACTCCACGACGCTCGAGATGAAGCTCGCAGAAGCGAATGCAACGGTAGGAAGCGCTGAGCATAAAGCGAAGGAACGTGAAATCGCGGAGGCGGCCGTCACTCTCGTGAAGAACGAGAAGAAGACGCTTCCATTCAAACCGAAAAAAGGAGACACGGTGCTCGTCTTGTCGCCAGCGAAAGACCAAACGGACAGCATGGTGAAAACAATCAAGTCACTAGAAAAGAATGCAGGGAATATGAAAGACGTGAACGTCATCACGGCCAACTACTCAGCATCAACGCCGCATCTAAATCAAAATCCGGCACTACGGCAACAAGTCGAAGCGGCTGACTATATCATCGTCGGTTCGAACGTGAACAACAGCGCCAAACTGAAGCCGACGTCAGCTGATCATTACGTGCCGGCGGAGGTGTTCCGTTACGCAAACGAGACAGGGAAGAAGTCAGTCTTACTTAGCTTGCGCAACCCATACGACATCGCCGTTCAACCGGATGCCCCCGCACATCTCTTAATCTATGGATTCAAAGGCGACCCGAATGGACCGGATTCGGAGGCGGGCAACTTGAAGTCGGCTGGTCCGAACTTGCCGGCAGGCATTCGTGCCATCTTCGGTGAAGTGAAGCCGCAAGGGAAACTGCCGGTAGATGTACCGAAATTTGTGGACGGTGTGTTCCAAGACGAAAATTACGCGCAGTTCGGTGATGGATTTAAAAACTGGAATCGCTAAACGAAAATGAGCTCGCCCGAAAATCGGGAGAGCTCATTTTTTCATGCCTCGAAATAGGCGATGACGAGTAGACCGGGACCGGTGTGGGCACCGATGGCAGACCCGACCAGTGTCTTCGTGATGTGCTTCGGTTCGAGATGTTCGCGGACCATCTTCTCGAACTGTTCGGCTTTTTCTAGGTCGTCACCATGACCGATGAAGAGGTCTCCGTTCTCGACGATCGACTTCGATTCGACTGTCCGTTCGACCATCCGGCGCATGACCTTTTTATGACCGCGTACCTTTTCGATCGGGACGAGCTTGCCGTCTTCGACCGTCAATAACGGTAAAATCGTCAACAAGTCTCCGATGAAAGCACTCGCCTTCGAGACACGTCCGCCCCGCATCAAATATTCGAGTGATTCGACCGTGAACAAGTGACGGACTTTACCGACGAGCGAAGCGGCATACTCGACCGTTTCTTCATACGTATGGTCTTGACTATACGCTGCGACCGTTTTGACGAACAATGCCTGTCCGACAGAGGCGGTCCGTGTATCGAGAACCTTGAATGTACTGTCTGGATATTCTTCTTTCAACATTTCGCCGACCATGACAGCGGTTTGGTATGTACCGGAGAGTTCTCCGGAGAAAGCGAGATATAAGAACGGGATTTCAGCCTCGAGATGCTGACGGAAACAGTGTTCGATTCGTGACGTCTCGATTTGGAACGTCTTTGGCGTCTTACCCTGACGCATCGCATCGTATACTTCTTTCGGTTGAATCGTTTCGCCGTCTAAAAATTCTTCGTTGTCGATGATGACACCGAGCGGTAAAATCTCAAGACCGTATTCGATGATTTGATCGTGTGTCAAATCGGCTCCGGTGTCTGTGATCAGTTTAAACATTGGATGAATCACTCCTCTGTTAATTGTTGTTCAATGTCGCGTAACGGCTCATTCCGTTTCCACATGCGTTCGAGCTGACTTGCAAACATCGTTTGCTCGTCTGCCGTTAATGTCGCGTTTTGGAGCGAACTGACAGTGGAAAGAACGCGGTAGGCCCGAGTGAGGACGTCTTGTACGGTGAGTGGGATCCCAAGCAAGTCTTCAAGTGAAGCCATCGTTTCCGGTACAATGGTTGGGTACGTGAACTTTGTCTCTTCCCCTTGGATGGCAAGGTCGTAAAAGTCACGGATGATTTCAGCACGTGCGCTTCCGCTCTGTCTTACGCTCAAGTAAATTTGAACGGCGACACCGCCACGGACGCGTCGTTGCGAAATCCCAGCGAACTTTTTGCCGTCGATCGACAAGTCGAAACTTCCTGGACAGTATGAACCGACGACTTCACCTGGGACGATGTCATTCGTGACGTCTTGGAACATGTGTTGGATGAGCGAGGTCATAGCCTCATAGCCGCTGTCGATTTGAATCCCGTCCTTCTCTGGTAAAATTAAAGAAAGGTTGAGGACGTCATCGTCTAGCACGACGGCTAATCCGCCTGAGTTTCGGACGACGGGACGGAATCCCTGTTCATGCAGGTAGCGAATTCCCTCTTTCAAATGAGGCAGCCGAGCATCCTGGATTCCGAGTACAATCGTATCGGTGTGCACCCATGCCCGCAAGACGGCACCTCGTTCTTGCGTTGACGCACATAACGTATCATCGGTCGCAAACGATTGTTCCGCTTGAAACATCGTGCCAAGACTCGACTGATCGATGATGCGATAGCTCGGTTGTTGTAACAATGGATGGATCATATACATTAATTCCTTTTCACAAAAAATTTTCCTCCTCATTATAGCATGGAGGGAACGATTCGTTTGAAGTCGAATCTAGAACATAACGAAACGTAGGAGGGCATGTCATGTACTCGTCTCGAGGACAACTATCTGGATCGAAAGTATTTAAGGATCCGGTACATCGATATATTTATGTTTACGATCACCTCATTTGGGAGTTGATCAATACGAAAGAATTTCAGCGTTTGCGTCGTATCAAACAACTTGGAACGTCTTTTTTGACATTTCATGGCGCGGAGCACACGCGATTTCATCACTCGCTCGGCGTATATGAAATCGCACGCCAGTTAATCGATCAGTTCCAACAGTATCCGGAATGGGACGACCGCGACCGTGAACTACTGTTGGCAGCAGCGCTCTTGCACGATGTCGGACACGGTCCATTCTCGCACGCGTTCGAGCACGTCTTTTCCGTTCGTCATGAAGTGTGGACGGAGCGCATCATTTTAGGGGAAACCGAAGTAAATAGGGTTTTATCTGAGATGGGTGTCGGGTTTGCCGAAGAAGTGGCCTCCATCATCAATAAGACGCATCCGAATCGCTTGATCGTCAATATGCTCAGCTCACAGCTTGATGTCGACCGGATGGACTATTTGTTACGCGACGCTCACTTTGCGGGTGTCAGTTATGGAAAGTTTGATTTAGAACGCATGTTGCGCGTCTTGCGTCCGGATGAAGACCAAGTCGTGGTTAAGCAGTCTGGGATGCATACGATTGAAGACTATATTATGCGTCGCTATCAAATGTATTGGCAAGTGTACCTTCATCCGGCGACACGGTCGAGCGATCTCCTCTTGAAAGCGATTCTTGAGCGGGCACAGGAGCTCTATGAGAGTGGCTATGAGTTTAACATGACGCCGAAACACTTTTTGCCGATCTTTGAACGCACCGGTATGTCACTCGAACAATATTTGAAATTGGATGAGACGGTCGTCTACTTCTATTTCCAAGAATGGATGGAAGAAGACGACGCGATTCTAGCCGATTTATCGAGCCGTTTCGTGAATCGTCGTTTATTGAAATATAAGAACTTCCCGGAAGCGAATCGTGTCCGCTATATGGAACGGTTGCGGCAGACGATGGAGACAATCGGGCTTCCACCAACATACTATCTGCTTGAAGATCAGTTAAGTCAGTTGCCATACGACTTATATAAGGGACAAGGCAAATACGAGGGAATTTATCTACAGATGAATGACGGGGAGCGTAAAGAGATTTCAGAGGTCTCGATGCTCGTCCAGTCGATTTTGAACTCGAGACAATCGGATGAAAAAATTTATTATCCGGAAGATGTGTTGTTGAATTTAAAAGATTATGCGAATGAAAAATCGTGGATTTTATCGACATTGAAGGACGATTAAACACGCAAAGGGGCGTGACACGATGGAGATTGCGACACTGATTGGTGGAATCGGGATTTTTTTACTCGGGATGACGTTACTGACAGATACGCTCAAAAAATGGGCTGGTACACGATTGCGTCATCGGTTGAATCAATTCACCGACGGCTCTTTATCAGGGGCGACTCTCGGCGCAATGCTGACGACCCTGTTTCAATCTTCTTCGGTGACGACACTGATGACGATTGGGTTTGTGAGCGCGGGGCTTCTCACGTTCACGCAATCGTTACCTCTCGTAATTGGCGCAAACGTAGGCAGCGCGACGACGGGATGGATCATTGCCATCCTCGGCTATAACTTAGACGTGCGCCAGTTGTTTTTGCCGATCATTGGAATCGGGATGGCGTTTCGTCTATCCAGTCCGCGCCTTCGCCGTGTGGGACTGTTGCTCGTCAGTATCGGGTTGATCTTTGTTGGGATTGGGACACTTCAAGAAGCGATGCGGGATGTCGTCACGTTCTCGTTTGGCTCGGCCGGTGAGATGACCGTTCTGCATCAGGCACTTCTGATTGGAATCGGATTTATGATGACCGCCGTCCTTCAGTCATCGACGATTGGACTCGTGCTAACGATGACGGCTCTCGCGACGGCGGCGATTTCACTCCCGCAAGCCGCTTATTTGGTGCTTGGTCAAAGTGCGGGGACGAGCCTCGTCGTGGCACTCGGTTCAATCGGAGGCTGGAAGTCAGCCCGACGCATTGTATTGGGGCATGCCATCTACCACGTGTCAATCGTCCTCATTGGATGGCTGACGTTCCCTGTTCTCTTCGAGGTCGTCAATCGAGTAGCCGATTGGGTCAACTGGAACGACTTATTACGTCTCGCCTTATTCCATACGACATTCCATCTACTAGGTGTGATCTTATTCCTACCATTTTATCAAACGTTCGCACGTCGATTACTGAAGTGGATTCCGAGTCGCTCCGAAAAATTGACACGTCTGCTCGATAAAAACATGTCACAACTCCCTACGGTCGCTCTTGAAGCGGCACGACGCTCTTTACTTGAAATCGAACGATATTTAGGAAATGAGACGGAATTGCTTGTCCGAGAGGGACGTCTTCGTGAAGATGAATTGACGCTCGTCGACAAGACGTTGAGCGATGTCCGTGTCTTTTTGAGCACGATACGTCTTGAAGATGAAGGAAAGCAAAATGATTATGGCCAACATCTATCCCTCTTGCATACGATCGATCATCTGGAACGCTGGTTATATGTCTTGCGAGAAGTCGAACCGGTCCACGCACTTCGGGACACGGACTTTTTAGCGGCACGAGAACTCGTATTGCATGAGCTTGACCTTGTGAATCAACTGAATCATCATACGCCACCAGAGGATTCGAAGCTGTGGAAACAGGCCTCAAAACAACTGGCGGAATATCGGAAAGCACATCGCTCGGAGCTGCTAGAAGAGACGGCGGCGAATCAGTTGGAGATGGACCAGACGATACAAAAAGTACAAGTATTGCTCTGGCTCGACCGTATCGGCTACCACATCTGGCGAGCGACACGTCACTTGATTAAGCCGACCGTACCGAGTGAACGGTTCGACGTGAACCGAGAAGACTAGAACAAAAAACGGACTCCATATCAGGAGTCCGTTCGTCACTTACTTCTTATCTGCGTGCATTACACCGGCTTGTCCGTAATGTGTCGCATCCATCTCTTCGATGAAGACGGTGATGTTTTCTTTTGGCGCATTCGTCGTTTCGGAGACGGCATCCGTCACTTTTTCAATCAACGCGCGTTTTTGTTCCACGGTACGGCCCGGGAGCATTTTTACAGTTACATAAGGCATGGTCATTCCTCCTTTGCTGAAGTCTCTTTCATTGTAGAGAATCCCCTTCCTCTAGAAAAGAAAATTCTCATCTACCTCGAAACATAAGCTCACTTTTACCGGATTTGGGGTAATAAACAAGACAGAGCGAATGTAGGAGGAATCGGGATGAAGTGGAAAGGAAGACAACAGAGCCGAAACGTCGAGGATCGACGTGGGCGTAGCATCGGAGGGAAAGGGATTGCCGGGGTCGGAGGCGGTCTTGGGTTGATTCTCGTCATCGTCTTTACATTATTGAACGGGGGAAGCCCGACCGATCTCGTCAACAATATCGGACTCGGGGAACCTCAATCGGAGGGGACGTATACCGGAACGGCTCGTGAAGAGGAGATGGCAGATTTCGTAGCGGTTGTCTTGAAGGATACGGAAGAAGTGTGGACAGACATCTTCGCTGAAAATGGGATGACCTATGAAGAGCCGACGCTCGTCCTATTTTCCGGACAGGTTGAATCCGCTTGTGGTATTGCCGGCTCCGCTGTGGGTCCGTTCTATTGTCCCGGCGACCAAAAACTGTATATCGATTTGAGTTTTTATGATGAATTGAGTCAACGTTTCAATGCACCAGGGGATTTCGCGATGGCTTATGTCGTCGCCCATGAGGTCGGGCATCATGTCCAAACGCTTCTCGGGACGACAGAAGAAATTATGCCGCTTCGTAACGAGATGAGCGAGACCGAATTCAATCGCTATCTCGTCCGCTTCGAGTTGCAGGCGGACTACTATGCCGGCGTATGGGCCCATCACGCGCAAGGGTTAGGGTATCTTGAAGCGGGAGACGTGGAAGAAGCGATGAATGCCGCGCATCAGATTGGCGATGACACGCTGCAGCGTCAGGCACGTGGATATGTGACACCAGACTCGTTCACGCATGGGACGTCGGAACAACGCATGCGGTGGTTCGAGAGAGGGTTTGAGAACGGATCGATTCAAGGTGGCGACACGTTCAATACGAACAACTTATAGATCGGGCGCCTGCTCGATCTTTTTAGGTGATTGGAATATGTGGAAGGAATCCGCTATCATAAAAGAACAACAGTTGCAGGAAGGGGATGACCAAATGGAATCCTTACTTACGAAAATTGATTTAGCGAAAGAGGATATGACAGCGGTCGAAAAGAAGATCGCCGACTATATTTTGTCCCATTCAACGCTCATTCCAAACATGACGACAAAAGAGCTTGCGCAAAAGACGGATGTATCCGAGGCGAGTATCGTTCGCTTCGCTCGAGTCGTCGGAATTGATAGTTTTAAAGCGTTCAAGCTCGCGCTCGTGAAAGACTTGGCTGTCACGGAGACGACGCTGACGGACTTTAACGTCCTCCAGCAAAAAGACACGCCGTATGACTCGTTCCAAAAAGTCATCCATGTGAACAAGGCGGCAATCGAGGCGTGCGCCGAAGCGATGGATAAACGAGAACTTGAACATGCAGTGGACCTGTTCGCTCGCGCGAACCGCGTCATCTTTTACGGGGTCGGGGGGTCTTCGACTGCGGCAATCGATGCGCAATATAAGTTTACGAAGCTGGGATATGCGGCCACGACCTCTCCCGATTTTCATTATATGTTGTCGCTGATCCCGCATTTAGGAAAGTCTGATGTATTCGTCGCAATCAGCACGTCAGGACGAACGAAAGATGTGCTCGAGCTTGTCCGATTTGCGAAAAAGAAACGTGTTCCGGTCATCGCCATCACTAACCTCGACAAATCACCGCTTTACCGAGAAGCGGACGTTCGACTCTGTACACCGAACGTCGAGAGCGACTTCCGAATCGCGAGCATCGCCTCACGGATGACACAATTGACGATTGTCGATACGTTATATATGGGACTCCTCCACCGGAAGGGAGAAGGGTTGATTGATCGGTACGCAGAAGCCCGTGATGAGATGGTGAAACTACGCCGATGATTCGACCTTATACGGCCGAAGATCGTCAAGAATTGCAACGCTTTTTGATGGACCAGCGCACATTCGCAAGATTGAATGAACAGATAGTCGAGATGTTTCGTGACGAGAACGTGGCAGATTTTGAAGAAGAAGGTACGATTAGCCTGATTTTTCGTGAAGAAGAGCGAATCGTGGCAATCGCCGACCTCTTAAAAAAACATCCGATCGATGGCTCGCTTTGGCTTGGTTTGTTCGTTGTCGAAGAATCTCTCCATGGGACAGGTTTGGCGCAAACGTTGTATGAACAATTGGAAGACCAATATATGCGCCCGTATCAGACGGTATTTCGATTAGGTGTCCTTCCAAACAATCTCCGCGCTCGTCGGTTCTGGGAGCGAAACGGATACGTGTATGAGAAGGATTCGATCACGAATAAAGGAACACGCGTGCACGTCTTGAAAAAACGACTCATTCGTTCAGAGTGAGTTTTTCTTTAAAGTTCATTTGAAATTTAATTTCATAAAAATTAAATTATAAATTGACTTTAAATTTCAATATAGTACGATGAAATCATAGAGAAGAAAGGATGGTGGCGATGCTAGATAAACTGGCTACAGAAAGACGGAATGAACGAACGATGCACCTGGACGAGATGTCGATTGAGGAACGATTGGCGATTATGAATGCAGAGGATCAAAAAGTTCCTCAAGTGATTCAAGAGCAACTTCCGGTCATCACAAAAGTCGTGGAGCGAGTCATCGCATCCTTTCGTAAAGGCGGTCGCCTGATTTATATCGGTGCGGGCACGAGTGGACGTTTAGGGATTTTAGACGCAGCGGAGTGTGTGCCAACTTTTGGAGTATCACCCAATCAAGTCATCGGACTGATTGCCGGAGGCGAACGTGCGCTCATTCAAGCCGTTGAGGGAGCAGAAGACAGTAAGGAATTGGCGGTCACAGATTTGAAAGCGCTTCATTTGACGGCAGAGGATACAGTCGTTGGGATTGCAGCGAGCGGTCGAACGCCATATGTGGTCGGAGGTCTCGATTACGCACGAGAACTCGGTGCCACAACAGCTTCAATTTCATGTAATCGCGATGCAGTCATCAGTCGACATGCGGATTACCCGATTGAAGTGGAAACGGGACCGGAAGTACTGACCGGTTCAACGAGATTGAAGGCGGGAACGGCACAGAAACTTGTCCTCAACATGATTTCGACGACGTCGATGATTGGAGTAGGGAAAGTGTATCAAAACTTGATGGTTGATGTGCAACCGACGAATGAAAAGCTAGAAGTGCGTGCCAAGCGGATGATTGCAGAAGCGACAGGGGTCGACATGCAAATGGCCGCGCGTTATTTTGCTTCATCCAAGGGGCACGTCAAAACGGCGATTGTCATGATTTTAGCGGACGTCTCTTATGAGGAGGCTGTCAAACGATTAGAGCGCGCGAACGGATTCGTCCGCGAGGCGCTATAAGGGGGAAATCGAGATGAAGAAAGAAGAGGTTTTAGCACGGGATATCCTCGCACATGTCGGGGGGAAAGAGAACATCCGTCAACTCGCGCATTGTATGACACGTGTTCGACTGACGCTGAAAGATGGAACGAAGGCAGACATTGACGCATTGAAAAAGATTGACGGGGTCATGGGTGTCATCAATGATGAGACGCTGCAAATCGTCGTCGGCCCAGGTACTGTGAATCGGGTCGCGGATTATATGAGTCATGAGACAGGGCTCGCAATCGGGGAAGAGTCGGTTGATGCGAACCTGACGTTAGAGGAGCGTGCGGCGATCGAACGCCAGAAGGTGAAAGAAAAACAAAAGTCACCGTTCAAACGATTCCTTCGTCGCCTCGGGAATATCTTCATTCCGCTCATTCCGGGACTTGTCGCATCGGGAATCATTAACGGGGCTGCGAACTTTGCCGTCAACGCCGGCGTCGACCGGACGGAGACGTGGATGCAGATTCTACTCGTGCTCGGTAGCACGGTCTTCGCGTATTTGGCCATCCTTGTCGGTTGGAACACGGCAAAAGAATTTGGAGGAACGCCGGTACTCGGGGCGATTGCCGGGGGGATTCTGTTCAACCCACTCCTCGCGGACATCGTCATTTATGGGGAGCCGCTCGTCGTCGGGCGTGGTGGATTATTCGGTGTTATTTTTGCCGGTTGGCTCATGACGTATATCGAGAAGCACATTCGTCGCTTCATGCCGGTATCCATTGATATTATTTTCACACCACTCTTTACAGTCTTGATCGTTGGATTTACTGCTTTATATGCGATCATGCCGGTCGCTGGCGTATTGTCAGACGGTATCATGCGAGGAATCAATGCGACGCTTGAATTCGGGGGACCTGTCGCAGGGGCACTCTTGGCCGGATTCTTCTTACCGCTTGTCATGGTCGGATTGCATCACGGTTTGACGCCAATCCATTTGGAACTGTTGAACACGGTCGGAACGACGGCCCTTCTCCCAATCTTGGCGATGGCCGGGGCGGGTCAAGTCGGTGCAGCGCTTGCTATTTTTGTGAAGACGCGCAACCCACGCCTTCGTAACATTATCAAAGGGGCCATTCCGGTAGGTTTCCTTGGAATCGGGGAGCCGCTCCTATACGGGGTCACGCTTCCGCTTGGACGTCCCTTCTTGACAGCGTGTCTCGGGGCCGCGGTCGGTGGTGCTTTCCAAGCGACGATGAAGACAGCGGCGCTCGGGGTTGGTGTTTCCGGTCTATCGCTCACACCATTGATTGATAATGGCATGTATTTGACGTACATTGCCGGACTATTGATTTCATATACGGCAGGCTTCCTGTTCACTTATTTCTTCGGTTTCAAAGAAGAGATGGCAGACGGGATTTAATAAAAAAAGATGGCTCCAGTCGAGTCATCTTTTTCTCTACTTTTGGAAAGGTGGATTCACATGAGAGGAATTTCGGTTTACTTAAGTGAGGAACTGACACTTGATTCGATGGCTTGGATGGAACGCATGCGAGAGGCAGGGTTTACGAGCATCTTCACGTCGCTCCATATTCCGGAAGACGATCCGACAACTTATACGGAACGACTTCAGCAATTAGGTGCGTTGGCAAGTCGTCTAAAGATGGAACTCGTGGCGGATATCGCTCCATCGTCTCTACAGGTACTCGGTAAGACTTGGGATGATGCTCATGCGCTGTTGGAGTGGGGTGTCACCGGGTTACGTGTTGACTATGGTGTCACACCGAAACAAGTGGCGGATTTATCACGACATATGATGGTCGCCCTCAATGCGAGTACGCTCACGGAAGCAGAGCTTGAAGAGATGCTACGACAAGGGCTACGACGTGAGCATGTCGAAGCGTGGCATAACTTTTATCCTCGTCCGGAAACAGGACTCGAGCGTTCTTGGTTTGATGAAAGAAACGCCTGGTTACATGCGCAAGGAATACGGGTACAAGCATTCATCCCTGGAGATGAACGGTTACGTGGCCCCCTTCATGAGACATTACCGACACTCGAGATGCACCGCCACCAATCTCCGTTTTCGTGTTATATCGATTTACAAGCGACGGTCGATCGAATCTTGATTGGAGATCCGTGTATATCCAATCAGACGATGCGACAGTTTCGGGAGTACGACGAGGGCGTCATCGTTCTTCGAGCGACCACACGAAATCATGATGATTCGGTTCCAACAAGTCACACGAATCGGATGGACCCAGCCCGGGACGTCATCCGTTCGGTCGAATCGAGAGCGTATGGACGACCAGGTCATCATTTGATTCAACCGCGAGATACAGAAGAACGAGTGCTCGGCAGTATCACAATCGACAATGAACGTTACGGGCGCTATGCAGGGGAACTGCAAATAACGAAGCGAGATTTGCCGGCAGATGAGCGCGTCAATGTCATCGGCAGAATCATCGAAGAAGATCGTTCATTAATCCAACAGATCGGTCCAGGTGGACGCTTTCAAATCGACTGGGTGTGACTCAGGATTGCCACCATCCTGTATCATTGTGTACAGTAGAGAGGGAGGGTGGAACATGAAAGACATTAATTTTAATATTATTTCAGACGATGCGACGGACGGACACGGTGGTTTTGGTGTCGGTTCGCTTAGTTTAAATAACATGTCTCCGGTCATCATCGATGTCGAAGAAGGCGTTGCAACAATCGATATGGGAGCGATGCACGCCAAGTCTGCCATCGAGAAACGGATTAAGTTTTTGACTGACCCGGAAGCGGTACCGAACGGGAAACCGTATTGGATCGTGTGGGTGACGGTCGGTCGAAAACCGGAAGGCTTTTATTATGGTGGTGTCGCGGCATGTGACATGTTAGTTGACGTGGAAGCGAGACGGGGTTATAAATTATTACCGTATCACGTTAATCAAATGGATAAATCGTTAAAGGGTCGGATTTTAATCAACATGATGGACGCTCCGTCCCGCGACGTTTTAGCGAACTTCTTACAAGAACATCGCCCTGAGATTTGGGCAAACTCGACTGAACTTCATGCAGAGCTCGAGCGTGTAGACGCTGAGTAAAAAGATTGGACGAATTTTCGTCTCCAGTCTTTTTTGTTTCAAGTTTTTGGGAATTTCAAGAGAATTTGTAACTGAAGAGATATTCAGTTGTAATTGTATGAAAATTCAGTATTATGATATACTGACTACATTGTGAAAAAAAGAAAGGGTGATACGATGAGCGAAACGAAAAAAATCTTAATCGGTCTCGCGCTAGGTGTTGTTGTTGGTCTCGGATTGGCGGGCTTGCCGGATAATGTTTATGAGATTGTGAATCCGTATATTTTATCTCCGGTCGGAACGATCTTTTTGAATTTAATTAAAATGTTAGTCGTACCGATTGTCTTCTTCTCAATTATTTTAGGCGTCATGGGTCTCGGGGACCCGAAAGAACTAGGTCGAGTCGGGTCGAAGTCGATTCTGTTCTTCTTAGCGACGACAGCGCTCGCGATCATGTTAGCGATGGGTGTTGCATCCGTCTTACAGCCAGGGGAGCGTGGGGACTTCCCAACGACAGGTCTTGAATTTGAATCAACAGCGACCGAGGAATCGTCTAATATCGTACAGACATTCGTCAATATGATTCCAACGAATCCGATTACGGCGCTCGCTGAAGGAAACATGCTTCAAATCATCGTCTTTGCGGCATTGATTGGGTTTGCGTTGATTGCCCTCGGGGACAAGGCGAAGACGTGGCGTCAATTCGTCAAACAAGGCGATCGCATCATGATGTACTTGATTCATCTTGTGATGAAGCTCGCTCCATACGGCGCATTCGCATTGATTGCTTCTGCAATCGGGGGCATCGGTCTCGACGCGGTTGTCGCAATGGCGTGGTATATGATTGCCGTCGTCTTGACGCTATTCTTACATGCAACGATTGTCTACGGGGCATCGGTTTACTTCATCGGGAAGATGAGCCCAGTCTTCTTCTTCAAGAACTTCTATGAGGCGATGACGTTCGCGTTCTCGACTTCTTCGTCAAATGCGACGCTTCCAGTATCGATGGAAGTCGCACAGAAAAAACTCGGTGTGCCGCGTTCGATTTCGTCGTTCGTACAGCCACTTGGGGCAACGGTCAACATGGACGGAACAGCGATCATGCAAGGGGTTGCGACGATTTTCATCGCGCAAGTGTTCGCTTCTGACTTAACAATGACTCAGTTGTTGACGGTCGTCATCACGGCGGTCCTCGCTTCGATCGGTACAGCGGGTGTACCGGGAGTCGGACTTGTCATGCTTGCGCTCGTCCTTCAGTCAGTCAACTTACCGGTAGAGGGAATCGCCCTCATTATCGGGGTCGACCGTATTCTCGATATGCTTCGCACATCTGTCAACATCACGGGGGATGCGGCATGTGCGGTTGTCGTTTCGAAATTGGAAGAAAAACATCTACCACCAGTCGACGAAGACTCGTGGGATGAAGCAGGTACGACCTCTTCATCATCGCTATGATATAGTGAAGGACCATGACGACATGTCATGGTCCTTATTTTGTGAATAGAAAGAGTGATGGTTATGGAATGGGAACTGCTCCCGCTCCCTTTATTTTTGATGATCAGTATTTTATTGAATAGTGTGATTGCGGTCGCCGGTGTCCTCCCGAGTGCTTTTCTAACAGCCATCAATGTGAGTGTCCTCGGTCTCGTGCCGGGTATCCTCGTATCGATTGTCGGGGAGGCAGTTGGCGCCGTCGTGAGTTTCATCCTTTATCGAAAAGCCCTACACCGTTATGTTTCCCCAAATGGTAGCCGATTTCAACGGCTTCGGGAGTCCGAAGGAACCGAGGCTTGGTTTCTCGTCCTCGGGATGCGTCTTATGCCATTCGTTCCTTCTGGTCTCGTCACGTTATCGGCGGCGTTCAGTCGCATGACGCTCGCCTCGTTCGCTGTAGCAAGTACGATCGGAAAGATTCCTGCCTTGGTCATGGAAGGACTGGCGGTGACGGCAGCGATGCAGTTAACGATTGGATGGCAGCTGTTTTTAGTTGGCGTCGTCGCCATTACGTATCTTTTGTGGCGAATGCGTCAAAGAAGTGGCGAGAAAATGTGACAAAACGCTTCGACGAAACGTTTGCCGGTCGTCTTTTTCCGCAGCATGGTCCAATCGATTAAAATGGATTCATCAAAGTCCTTTAGAAATGCCTCGTGCAGTTCTTGAATGGATGTAGTATCGAATTGGGCAATCATCATCTCGTGGTTGAGAAACATACTACGAAAGTCGAAGTTGGCTGATCCGACGAGGGCAACGTTACCATCAATCAGGAGCGTTTTCGCATGGATGAAATGGCGGTTGTATTTATAAATTTTGATATTGCGCTTCAACAGTTGTTCAAAATAATACTCGGTCGCATGAAAGCTGAACCATTCGTCTCCTTTGCCCGGTACGACGATTCGGACATCGATGCCGCTACGACCTGCGACTTCAAGAATGGCCAATAGTTCAGGTGGGGGGACAAGGTATGGGGTGGTGAGCCAAATCGATTCTTTGGCATCCATCAACAGACGCATGAGTCCATCGCGAATCGTGACGTCTTTACCAGGCGATGTGACGAGTAGTTGTGTCGCACCGTTTTGCCCTTTCGGTTCATTCACAAAGTACTGACAGAGGTGCTCTTCATCTGCGAACAAATCCCATGTTTCATCACTCGTCCCTTGTCCTGCGTATAGCCAGTTCTCGACAAAGAGCTGTTGCAATTCTCGGACGAGCGGACCTTCAAGACGGAGATGGGTGTCACGCCAAAAACCGAGTTTATCATTCTTCCCAAGATATTCATCCCCGACATTCAACCCGCCTGTTAGCGCGATTCGCCCATCCACGACAATCAGTTTTTGATGATTGCGGAAGTTGGCGTTAAACACCAGGTACGGATGCAAAACGGGGTCGAACGCCTGAACGTGGACACGGGACTCCCGTAACGGTTGGATAAACTCTTCCCCGATTTCTTGGCTACCGAGTCCGTCATACAGAAAGCGGACAATGACATTTTCATTCGATTTTTGAATGAGGGCGTCTCTAACTTTTAACGAAATGTCATCCGTCCGAAAGAGGTAGTATTGGATGTGGATATGATTGGTTGCACTGTTGATGGCGTCTAACAATGCATCAAATTTCTGTTCACCGTTGACGAGTAGTTTAGTCGAAGTATGACCATCGGCACCGGATGCGCCTAATTTTTCGAGTGTCCGTGTCAACGGGTAAGACGACACAATATCAGGTGAAGTTTCAATTTTCTCGCTTTCGATTGCTTGCCGTAGCATCCGGATCTCTGAGGACGTTCGTTTGAAGCGTCGATGCCGGCGTGGCGTACGGCCAAACATGACCCATGCCAAGACACCGATGAATGGAATGAAGAAGACGGTTAGTAACCAGGCGAGCTTTCCTTGAGGTTGTACTTGGTCAAATAGAATCTGCCATCCGACGATGAGCGGTGCGACGATGGCAATCCCGATTAGTACGGGTATGAGGACATCGAGCCAAAACAAAAGACCGATAAGCAAGATGACACTGATGACCATGATGATCAGTTGAATCACGCGACGTTTCAAAGGAAACACGACCTTTCTATAGTTCGATGAACAATGAAAACGAGGGGAATCCCCCCTCGTTTTTTAGTACACGCTGTTCAAAACAGCATTGATTTCGTCGGGATAACGAACGAAGAAGTACATATTCGCGTACAACCGTTCCTCCTTTCGAGAGAGTCCATAACTATTCATCTCTTACCCTTTTTTTCATATCTAAAATCAAGGTGTTGTTGGCGCATGAATGAAAGAAAAGCACCGGATGTCGACGAAGTCGATTCCTGTGCTTTTGAACGTGATGACTTATGTGATTTCAATCTTGTATTGATTGGCAGGAGCCGGTTTTCCGAAGAAATATCCTTGCGCTAAATCGAATCCGAGCTCACGACAGACATCTGCTTCTTCCATACGTTCTATCCCTTCAGCAAGAAGGGTGATGCCCATCGAATGGGTTAACGCACGCACTTGTTTGAGGAAAGCGCGTTTTTCAGCGTCTTCATCACAAAACGAGATATAGGAACGGTCAATTTTGACATAGTCCGGTTCAAGTCGCTTCAACATATCGATTGTCGAGAAGCCTGCCCCGACATCGTCTAATGCAACTTTCATCCCCCGCTTTTTATATGTCGAAAATACGTGTTGGAGATGATCGACGTCATGTACCTTCTCCGTCTCCACGACTTCAAAGATAAAGCGGTCTGGGCTGAGGTCATATCGGTCAATGATGTCAAACGTGTGCTGGAGACAATAGTCCGGGTTATAAATGGTCGAAGGTAAGAAGTTGATGAACGTCTTTTGCTGAGGGGCGACGGCTTCAAACGTTGCTTTGATTGCTTCCGCGCGGGCACGTTGATCGAGTTTCGAATGGAGACCGAAACGGTTTGCCGTCCGGAATAGGTCACCAGGTGAAATGTTGGCGCTACTGCGGAGGAGCGCTTCATATCCGAACGTTTCCGTTGAATCGAGGAAGATGATCGGTTGGAGGTGACTCTCGAACGTGCCGTGCTGAATCTGTTCAATGATGTGCCGATGCGCAAGCTGATCTTTTAGTGCTTCGACCTCGAGCGGAGGCGTCTGACTTTTCGAGTTATAATCGACACAGTAAACCGTTCCTTCCGCATGCAGAAGGAGCGTATCGAGTTCTTCAAACGTTTTGTAAGAGTATTCCTTGAATTTCGTGACGAGTGTTCCTTGAGCAATCAAAGGAATGGTTGTGTTACAAGCAGCACAGGGTGACCACATACTATTCCACCTTTCGATTCAGAATTGGTTCAATCAGTATATCGGCAACGTATCACAAAAAACTCACATTCAAGACCGATCCCGCAAAAAAATCGTGCAAAATGGGTACAGGTTTTGTATACTTCCTATCGTATGATTAAGAAGCGCCTCAAAACGCCACTCGCATACGAACAACTTTTTGAACAGAAAGGGGTTCTATCGATGGACCAAAAATTAAAATTATGGTTTACGGAGCACCAAACAGAAGATTACGGGATTACGTTCCGTGTAAACCACGTTTATGAGAGCGAACAAACGGAGTTTCAACGACTAGAGATGGTCGAAACGGACGAGTTCGGAACGATGTTGTTACTTGACGGGATGGTCATGACGACGGATAAGGACGAATTCGTCTATCACGAGATGGTCGCACACGTCCCACTCTTTACACACCCGAATCCGAAGCATGTGCTCGTAGTCGGTGGGGGAGACGGCGGTGTCATCCGTGAAATTATGAAACACCCATCAGTAGAAAAAGCGGTTCTCGTAGATATCGACGGGAAAGTTATTGAATATTCGAAGAAATACTTACCAAATATTGCGGGTGAGCTCGACAACCCGCGTGTTGAAGTCATCGTCGGTGACGGATTCATGCATATCGCGAAGTCAGAAAACGAGTACGACGTCATCATGGTCGACTCGACTGAACCGGTCGGACCAGCAGCCAACCTCTTCACAAAAGGGTTCTATGCAGGAATTTCAAAAGCGCTCAAAGAGGATGGCATCTTTGTGGCTCAAACGGATAACCCATGGTTCACACCAGAACTGATCCAAACGGTTCAACGTGACGTGAAGGAAATCTTCCCAATCACGAAATTGTACACAGCGAATGTACCGACGTACCCGAGCGGCATGTGGACGTTCACGATCGGTTCGAAGAAATATGATCCGGAACAAGTATCAGCGGAGCGGTTCCATGACATCGAAACGAAGTACTATACGCCGAAGCTTCACAATGCAGCGTTCGTTCTTCCGAAATTTGTGGAGGACTTAACAAAATGATTAAGCGTTTCGATGAAGCCTACTCAGGTAAAGTGTTTATCGCCAGCCTCCCAGAGGTGACAGAGGCGAAGACGGTTCTTTACGGGATGCCGATGGACTGGACAGTCAGCTTCCGTCCAGGTTCGCGTTTCGGTCCAAACCGGATTCGTGAAGTATCGATTGGACTTGAGGAGTACAGCCCATATTTAGACGGCGACTTGGCTGATGCCGCGGTGTACGATGCAGGCGATATCCCGCTTCCATTCGGGAACGCACCGAAGTCGCTCGATATGATTGAGGCGTTCGTCAAAGATGTCGTCAAAGCAGGTAAGTTCCCACTCGGTATGGGCGGCGAACACCTTGTCACATGGCCGATCATCAAAGCGATGCACGACGTGTACGGCAACGACTTCGTCATCCTCCACTTGGATGCGCACACGGACCTTCGCGATGAGTATGAAGGCGAGCCGCTCTCACACTCGACTCCGCTCAAAAAAGCGGCAAACTTGATTGGACCATCGAACTGTTACTCGTTCGGAATCCGTTCAGGGATGAAAGAAGAGTTTGAGTGGGCACGTGAAGTCGGCTACAACATGCATCAGTTTGAAGTGATTGAACCACTCAAGCGCGTCTTGCCGACACTCGCTGGTAAAAAAGTATATGTCACGATCGACATCGACGTCCTCGATCCGTCAGCGGCACCAGGGACAGGGACGCAAGAAATCGGTGGCATCTCAACGAAAGAATTGCTCGAAGCGGTACATGCGATTGCGAACGCAGACCTCGACATCATCGGTGCCGACCTTGTCGAAGTGTCACCGGCATACGATCAGTCAGACATGACAGCCATCGCAGCAGCTAAGATTCTTCGTGAGATGATGATTGGATTCGTGAAGTAAATGCGGAAAAAGGGTCAGCTGGAAATGGAACTGAGCGCTCGGATTACCCAATGGGAAAAAGAATATTTGGGTCGCGGGTCATTGACGTGTAAGGCAGACCTGCTTCGAGACCTCGCCATCGTCACACTCCAAGGCGTGTTGACGCCGGCCGAGTATGACTTGGCTACTAAGTCGTCAGGTCGCGAGCAATTGAAGAAATATCGCAACAATCTCGTCGAATCAGGGCGGAGTCAACTCGAAACGATTGTCGGACAAGTACTCGGTCGTTCGATTGTCTCGCTCCATACGGACATCAGTACGAAAACAGGGGAGCGTCTCATCGTGTTCCGACTAGATGCCCCTTGGGATCAAACCGATTGACAATGAAACGCTACCTTCTTAAAATGAAAGGCAGAGACGTATAGAGAATCGACTGGACGAGTCAAGATGAAGCGTGCTTTCGAAATCTTGTTACGGAGCTACTGACCAATTCAATAAACCGACAGTTGTCGGCCTGACGGAGCGATTATTCGAGCCGTCGGCATACAGCGCACGCCTTCTTTAGGTGTGCGCTTTTTTGTCGCCAAGGAGGAAGATGTATGGAATTGTTTTTATTTTTATTGACGAGCGCCCCGGTACTACTGTTTGTGACGGGCGTTATCGCCGCAGTCGGAAAATCAAACTTAAAGATCCCGGATTCATTGAGTACGACGCTCAATATTTACTTACTGCTTGCTATCGGACTGAAGGGAGGTATGGGACTCGCCTCGGTATCTTTTGAAGACATCGCATTACCGCTGACCGTGACGCTGTTGATTGGGATTTTGCTACCGCTTCTCGCATTCTATGTCGGAGGAATGTTCAAATTCTCATTCCCTGAGCGAATTGCCATGGCTGCGACGTTCGGCTCGGTGTCACTCGTCACCTATGTAGCAGCATCGACACAGCTCGAGCGTCTCGGGATTGCGTACGAGCCGTTCATGACAACACTAGTCGTCGTCCTTGAAATTCCCGGCCTGATTGTGGCGTTACTACTGTATAATCAGACACACGTGATGGGAATCACGGCTACGTCAGGGAAGGCGAACTCTCTATCGGTGTTGCGGGAGAGTTTGTTCTCGAAAAGTATTCTCTTGATGTTTGCAGGTCTGATTGTTGGACTGGTGACACCAGACGCCACACCGCTCAAACCATTTTTCGTCGACTTGTTCCCGGGCGTGTTACTCCTTTTCTTATTAGGTCTAGGGGTAAAAGTCGGACAGCAATTGAAAACGGTCCCGTCATATGGACTGAAATTTGTGATGATGGGGATGGTGTTTCCGTTAGTCGGAGCACTTGTCGGCTTTATTGCAGCGGGAATCGCCAATTTATCTGACGGCGGAACGATTCTCTTGATGACACTCGCAGCGAGTGGATCGTATATCGCCGCTCCCGCCATGTTGCAAGCCTCGGTCCCGGAAGCGAAACCATCGTTTTATTTAACCCTTTCGCTTGCTGTGACGTTCCCGTTCAATTTGTTAGTTGGAATCCCGCTATACATTGCCATCGTCACATGAAAAAGCGTCGACTCGGAAAGAGTTGGCGCTTTTTGTATGAGTTCAACTGTATGGATTACTGTTTTACTTTTTGCTCCTCCATACATTTTAACGCGGCCGTCCAGCTTCCGAACAAAGCATTGATCGTCGATGTGCTCGGGACGTTTCGACCTTCGGCCCATTTCCGGTAGTGGAGGATACTAAAATGTGGTAGCTCTGTTTTGGCTAACTGCAAGGCATCAATGACATCTTCCTCATCCCATTTACGTTTCGGAGGAGCGATATCCAAGACAAAAAGCGCATAGCTCCATGATCCGTATTTGCGAGCGATTGTCGCTACCGTCGGATAGCCTTTTTCTTGTGCCCATACGGCGTAATGTTGGGACGTGAGGCGCTCTAGCTTTTCAGAGGCTTCAATCAAGGCTTGAATGATCCGTTCTTCATTGTTCCGTACCGTCGTCGTTTGAAGCTTGGCTTCGCGTAACGCATTCGACCACGAACCGAACCGACTACTGATGAGCGTCAAAGAAGGGGCTTGAGAGATTTTTGCCCAGGCACGATACGTTTGGCTCGTGAAGAGCTCAAGTTCTTCCGAAGCCTCAATCAGTGCCGTCAAAATGTCTTCATCTGAATAATAGCGATACAACATCTTAATCTCCGCCGCTTGAACGGCTTCCCGCCAAGAACCAAATTTGTAAATCACGGTCGATAGGGAAGGAACGTCTTTGTTTCGGGCCCATAGTGTGTACTGTTTTGTGTCAAATTCTTCAAGTTCATTCGCTGCTTGTCTTAGGCATGAGAGGATCTGTTGCTCTGTCCATCGTTTCATCGTGATGTCTCTCCTTTTCAGAAGCAAGTCGTGGCTTCAAAGGTCATGGTGTGGTTAAACAATGGTGGTCCTGAAGGAAAGCTCGAACATGTGTCCAGTGACGAGTGAGAAGGAAGGGAGCTGAATGGATTGACTACTTTGGGATATTGCGACATAAACAAAATTTTAAAGTGAAAATAATCCAAATGTCCTACCTTCTACTTCCCATAATACCCATATAAATTAAAAATATTCACAAAAGAAAGTAAAAACTCATTACACATTTGTTAAACCGTTTCATGACGAAATGTCATTCGTATCAAAAAGCTATTCTTTTCTTTTGAATTGTGAATCTTGAACGGGTACTTATCTAGCATCAACTTGAAGCTGATTGGGATGGAAGGTGGTGAAAGGATGAGTACTCCAACTGTTCGGTCTCCCATTGATCGAAAAAATGCGCTCTTGATGTTACTCGATATCACGATTGCAGGACTCGCGATTTTTGTGACGTTTGACCTATTCTTTGTGAATGATCCGACGGTAACGTCTGACCCGCTAGATTTGATCACGATTCTCGGATTGAAGACGCTCGTTCTTCTCATTTTAGGATGGGTGACTCGGGTATACCGAATCGACTGGCGATATGGATCGATGCGTGAGCTGCAACTACTGGCGATTGTGTTGGTCATGAGTGACACGTTCGTCTTATTCGCATCATACGTATTATTGGATGGCTTTTCCTATCAAGCGATTTTTATTCAAAGCTTACTCGCATTTAACGGCATGTTATTTATCCGACTCGTCGCTAGGACACGATCATTTTTCCAATTTCACGCACCGGTGTCGAATGGAAAAGCTACCTTGGTTATCGGTGGTGGGGAATCGGGTCAAAAAATCATTAAAGAACTGAAAGAGCATCGAACGAATGTGCTGCATGTGGTCGGGGTGTTGGATGATAATCCATTGCTTCACCGTCTCTACATTCACGGGACACCGGTCATCGGTTCAATCGATTTATTAGAACGCAAAATTGAAGAGCTGAATATCGAAGTGGTCGTGTTGGCCATTCCTTCTCTTCCATACGGAAATCGAGTACAACTTTTGAAACGAATTGAGAAGACAGGCGTCGAATCCCATGCACTGCCAATGCTTGCGGAACTCGCATCCGGAAAAGTCTCATTAAATGAGATTCGAGAAGTGGCCATCGAAGATTTGCTCGGCCGTGAACCGGTTCAGCTCGATGTTTCGGAGATTTCTCAAACGTTGAGTGGATTAACCATTTTCATCTCCGGTGCAGGAGGCTCGATTGGTTCAGAGCTTTGCCGTCAATTGATGAAATTCAATCCTGGCAAACTCATCCTGTTTGGACATGGCGAGAATAGCATATATGCAATCGATCGCGAACTCCGCTTACTCGGGTCTGATACAGAGATTTGTCCCGTCATCGGTGACGTCCAAGACCGGGCGCGGGTGATGGAAGTGTTTGATCAGTATCGACCGGACGTTGTCTATCATGCGGCAGCTCACAAGCACGTTCCGCTCATGGAAGACAATCCGAGAGAGGCAGTGAAAAACAATATTTACGGAACGAAGAATATGGTCGAAGCCGCCGATTTCTTTGAAGTGAAGCGGTTCGTCATGATCTCTACGGATAAGGCGGTCAATCCGACGAACGTGATGGGTGCCACGAAACGAGTAGCAGAAATGATTGTCCAACAGCAGGCGCGACATAGCGAAACGACATTCTCGGTCGTTCGTTTCGGCAACGTCTTAGGAAGTCGTGGCTCCGTCGTTCCGCTCTTTAAAGAACAAATTCAACGGGGCGGACCGATTACGGTGACGCATCCAGAGATGACCCGATACTTTATGACCATCCCGGAAGCGAGTCGCCTCGTCATTCAAGCGAGCGTACGCGCAAACGGCGGCGAAGTGTTCGTACTAGATATGGGAAATCCCGTCAAAATCGTGGACTTGGCGAAACGGATGATTACACTGAGCGGTTTCACCCTCGAACAAATCCCGATTCATTTCAGTGGCATTCGTCCTGGTGAGAAGCTGTTCGAAGAACTGCTCGCAACGAGCGAACATACGAATCAAGTATATGAAAAGATTTTCGTCGGTTGTACAAGACCCTTTAAATCGGTTGATCCGATTTTGAAAACGATTGAATATCTACTCGATCAATCGAATGGACTCACTTCTTTCTTGTTGTTTGTCGCAAACAACGAACTGCCAGAAGAAGTGATGGAAAGTATTTTTGCGCCACAAATCGAACCGGTACGGATGCGAGTCAACGAGTCAACGCAAAGGAGGAAGTCGTTATGAAAAAAACAGTTCTCGTGACCGGAGTGGCCGGGTTCATTGGTTTTCATCTAGCTCGACGGTTGCTAAAAGAAGGACATCATGTCATCGGGATCGATGTGGTCAATGACTATTACGACCCGAAATTAAAAGAATCAAGACTTCATGTGTTGACGCATCCTCGTTTCAAACTCTATCGTGATGCCCTAGAAAATAAGATGGCGATCACGCGTGTCTTTGAAAAAACCCAACCTCAAATCGTGGTCAATTTGGCGGCTCAGGCCGGTGTACGCTACAGTCTAGAAAATCCAGATGCTTATATTCAATCCAATATCGTTGGTTTCCTGAACATCTTGGAGGCTTGTCGTTTCTATCCAGTAGAACAGTTGATTTATGCCTCATCTAGCTCGGTTTACGGATCAAATCAGGCGATGCCATTTTCCGAACAACACCCGGTCGATCATCCGCTATCCTTGTATGCGGCTTCGAAGAAGGCGAATGAGTTGATGGCTCATACGTACAGCCATTTGTTCGGTCTAAAAACGACGGGGTTGCGATTCTTTAGCGTCTATGGGCCATGGGGGCGTCCCGATATGGCACTTTACAAATTTACGGAGGCGATTTTAAAAGGCGAACCAATCGATGTATACAACTACGGTGAGATGGAACGAGATTTCACATACATCGACGACATCATCGAGTCGATTGTCCGACTTATGGATATCGCACCGTTGGCAGATGAGGAGTTTGACTATGAACATCCTCTACCTGACCGGAGTGACGTTCCGTTTCGTGTCTATAACATTGGAAATCAGCAACCGGTATCCTTGATGGACTTTATTCGGACGATCGAAGAGCGAGTCGGGAAAAAGGCCATCCTCCGCTTGTTACCACTTCAGGCGGGAGATGTACCCGCGAGTTTTGCCGATTCCTCCTCTTTATATGAATCGATTGACTTTCAACCACAGACGTCGATTCGCGATGGCGTAAACGCGTTTATCGACTGGTACATCGCCTATCATCAAGTGTTGAAGGAGGGCATCGAGTAATGGGGATTTTACAGGATCGGATTTATGCACACTCACCGATTCGCCTCCAAAATTGGCTGGTTTCCTTATATGGAATCAAGTTATATCGGGAGCGATACGGTCAGTATTATGAGCAGGAATTGGAGCGACTGAGACGTGCTCCAAATGAAGCGTCACCTGATGCAAAACTCAATCACTTGAACCAGTTTCTACAGTTTTGTAATCAACACAACGTGTACTATCAGCGACTCTTCAAAAAACACGGGGTTACCTTACCCTTAAAGAGCTTAGAAGACTTTAAGCGGATTCCCCCTTTGGAGAAAGAGACGCTTCGAACGGATGAGACCATCTTTTCTAACCTTCATGCCCCGATCATCGGCATGACGGGCGGGACGACGGGTAAATCGATTCAGGTTCGTTTCACCGAATACGATTATCAAATGCGAATGGCGCATCTCGATTTTTTTAAAGAACAACATGGTTTTCGCCGTGGGATGAAGCGAGCTAGTTTTACAGGACGGATGATTTGTCCAGGTAATCAAAAGAATGCGGTGTATTGGCGGTACAATGCCCCGATGAAGCAAATGCTCTACTCGGTCGTGCATTCGAATCCGACGACGATTCCACACTACATCGATTCGTTGAACGAATTTCAACCGGCCGCACTCGACGGTTCACCTTCCGATATGATTGAAATCGCAAAATATTTGAAAACCCATCAAAAGACGTTATCGTTCCGACCGGTGGCTTTATTTCCGACCTCGGAGACGCTCACACCATCCGGACGCTTGTTGTTAGAAGAGATGTTCCAAGCGCCGGTTTACGATCAATATGCTTCTTCGGAAGGGGCTCCTATCGTTACGGAGTGTGAGTGCGGGAAGATGCACTTACGCCCTGAGATGGGAATCATCGAGACGGATGAGTTTGGAGAGGCACTCGTCACCAGTTTCACGACGCACGGAACACCGCTGATTCGCTACCGCATTGGCGATCGGATGACCATCAGTGAAGCGATGTGTCCATGTGGACGACAGGACACCATTATCGAGTCAATCGATGGTCGTCAAATGAACTATGTTGAGACGCCGGAAGGCTATAAGGTGTTTGAAGGAGATTTGACCGCAGCGGTTGGCGTGCTGCCAAACTCTATTATTCAGATTCAAGTGTTGCAACACAAAATAGACGAAATTGAGATGCTGTACGTGAAGGATGAAGCACGATTTGAGCCTGAACATGAAGTCGCGCTCCAAAAAGAAGTCGAGCGACTGTTTACTTCACGGATGAAAGTTCTTCTACGAGATGTGAAAAGCATCAAGAAAGAAAAGAACGGAAAAGTCCGAGTCGTGAAACGACTCTACACTTAGCGAGAGGAGACTACACCATGGCAGGGTTTGCGCTTCGTGATTTATACATGAGATCACCGATTCGATTACAACAATGGATGACGACATTGTATGGAATGAAACTATGGCAAGAACGGTACGGACGCACATATGAGCGTGAGTTAGTCATTTTAGCCAATCGTCCAAAAGATGGGGTACTTGTCGCAGCCGATCAGTTGAAGCGACTCAATGCGTTTCTTGAATTCTGTGCGACGCACAATGCATATTATCAAAAACTGTTTGAAGAAAATGAGATTGTTCTTCCCCTTCAATCGATGGAAGAGTTGAAGCGCATCCCGATCCTCGAAAAAGAAACAGTTCGGAAAAATCCGGACATCCATTCTAACATCAAAACAGATATTCTTGGACGAACCGGTGGAACGACAGGGACGTCCCTACAAGTTCATTTTACGAAAGAAGACTATCAAAGACGTATGGCCCACGTCGACTTTTTCAAAGCGCAACACGGGTTTGTCAGAGGAATGAAACGAGCGAGTTTCACAGGACGGAAAATTTGTAATCCAAATCAAGAAAAACCTGTATTTTGGCGCTACAATCGACCGCTCAATCAACTGCTATTCTCGCTCTATCATGTCAATCCTCAGACCATCCCTCATTACATCGACGCATTAAATCGATTCAAGCCAGTCGTATTAGACAGTGCACCGTCTGCCATGATTGAAATCGCGAAATACATCAAAGAAAATCAGGTTCCACTTGAATTTCAATTACTGGCTATTTTTCCGACTGCCGAAACGATTACGCCTCAAGGAAGAGCCATCTTAGAAGAGGCGTTTGGCGCCCCGGTCTTTGATCAGTACGCGTCTTCTGAAGGGGCACCGATTTTAACGGAATGTACTCATGGCAATATGCATCTCCACCACGAAACAGGCGTGATCGAGTCGTATGGGGATCACGAGGAAATTTTAGTGACGAGCTTTACGACCCATGGGACACCGCTCGTTCGTTACCGGATTGGCGATCGGATGAAAATTGGAGAGGGGACATGTGCTTGTGGACAGGGAGGAACATTCGTCACTTCCATTGAGGGACGCGAAAGCAATTATGTACTCACTCCAAACAAACAAAAAATCTATGAAGGGGATTTGACGACCGTTGTCCGAGTATTACCCAACTCGGTTATCCAAACGCAGTATCGACAACATGATTTGTATCATATCGAACTAAAATATGTCCCGGATCTTGAACGCTTCAAGCCAGAACATGAAGAGATTATGAGGAGCGAGCTTGAACTACTGTTCGGTAAAGAGGTCGTGATTACGTTGACCCCCGTGCAATCAATTCCTCGGGGACCGAATGGAAAAGTCATTGTGATTGATAAAACCGCATAATTCCGAATCTCAGGAGGCAGATGGACATGGATAAACTCATCTCAGAATCACGTACAACACGAAAAACCATTGCCAATCGTCACGTAGCTGTAGTCGGATTAGGATATGTCGGACTCCCTGTCGCTGTTGCGCTAGGTGGCGTAGGAGACGTCATCGGAGTAGACATCAATGAAACGCGTATCAATGAGCTTACCCTTCATCTCGACAGCACGCGAGAAGTTGAATCAGTAGACCTTGAGCAAGCAGCGGTCTTATATACGACGGATGTCGCCAAACTTGAAGAGGCGGATTTCATTATCGTGGCTGTGCCGACACCCATCAATGACCAAAATCAACCAGATCTAGGACCAATTTGTAGCGCGACTCGTGCTGTTGGAGCGCATTTGCGACCGGGCACGATTGTCGTATACGAATCTACGGTCTATCCGGGACTGACAGAGGAAGAGTGTATCCCATTACTTGAAAAAACATCGGGTCTCCGGGCTGGGATTGATTTTAAAGTCGGCTACTCTCCAGAACGAATCAATCCGGGCGACCGTGAGCATACATTCCGCACAATCAAAAAAGTCGTAGCTGCCGAGGATGAAGAAACACTCGATGTGGTAGCGGCTGTTTATGAGACGGTAGTCGATGCCGGGGTTCATCGCGCTTCCTCGATTAAAGTGGCTGAGGCGGCCAAAGTGATCGAGAATACACAGCGAGATTTGAACATCGCGTTGATGAATGAATTGGCCATCATCTTCGATCGCATGAACATCGATACGCTCGAGGTGTTAGAGGCTGCCGGGACGAAATGGAACTTCCTAAACTTCCGGCCAGGTCTAGTCGGTGGACATTGTATCGGCGTCGACCCATTCTATTTGACGATGAAGTCTGAAATGCTCGGTTATCATCCGGAAGTGATTTTAGCAGGTCGTCGAATCAACGAGACGATGGGACGTTTCGTCGCCACATCATTGATAAAAACGATGATTAGTCAAAACATGGCCATTCTCGGATCGCGCGTAACGGTCCTCGGGATGTCCTTCAAAGAGAACGTCAGTGATATCCGAAATTCGAAAGTGGCTTCCTTGATTCGAGAGGTCGAGGAGTTCGGCTTAGAAGTGCAAGTGTGTGACCCGCTCGTCGATCCGGAAGAGGTACGACGAGAGTATGGAATCGACGTCAAATCATACTGTGACTTAAAACCAGCGGACGTCGTCATCTATGCCGTGTCTCACGATGAATTCGTTCAAGAAGGATGGACGATTGCGAAACGCCAGCTGAAGTTAGGCCGTGGTATCGTCATTGACTTGAAAGGCATGCTCGATCGTGCGATGAAGCCGGAGGAGGTGCACTTATGGCGCCTTTAAAAATCCTCCAGTTCTGCGCCGTCGATATGACAGCGGATGTGTTGCTACGTCCTCTCATTGAGTCGCTCAAGGCGGAAGGGCACGAAGTTGACGTCGCGTGCGCTTACGGTGATCGGACGGATCGTCTTCGGGACGAAGGCTGGGTCATTCATACGTTTCCAATCGATCGAAAGTTTAGCCCGAAGCGTAATCTACAGACCATTCAAGAGTTGGTGAGGTTATTGCGTCGTGAAAAATATGATGCCATCCACGTCCACACCCCGGTGGCCGCAGCGTTAGGAAGAGTTGCGGCCCGCATTGCCAGGACACCACATATTCTCTATACCGCACATGGATTTTACTTCCACGAACGAATGGGTCGAATTGCATACGAACTCGTCTTCTGGTTAGAGAAATCACTCGCGGCATTAGCGACCGATTGGTTGTTGCTCCAAAGCGAGGAAGATTACTCACTCGCTAAAACAAGACATTTCAAAGAGGACGAACGATTGATGCATCTCGGAAACGGGATTGATTTAAATCGATTTTATCCAACAGAGAAACACATTTCCCCAGAACATTTAAAGTTCTTGTTTGTCGGAAGGCTCGTTCAAGAAAAAGGAATCCTAGATTTACTTCAGGCGTTCGATGAACTGACGAAACGCTATCCGAACGCGACGTTGACGATTGCTGGAGAGTTGATGACGAGTGAACGTGATCAAGAGACGGCGAAACAAGTCGAGGCGCATTTAGCCCAAAATCCACAGATTCATTACGCCGGATTCGTTCGGGATACCCCCTCTTTATTTGCAGAACACGACGTCTTTTTACTTCCCTCTTATCGTGAAGGATTGCCACGCTCTATTCTTGAAGCCATGGCGTCCGGATTACCTGTCATCGCTACCGATATCCGTGGCTGTCGAGAAGAAGTCACGGATGGGGAAACCGGATTTCTCGTTCCCGTCGGTCGACCTGAGGCACTGACCTTGGCGATGCGTTGGTTCATTGAACATCCTGAACAGTGTTATTCATTCGGGCAACGTGGTCGCGAAGTGGTCGAAGAAAAATTTGATGAAACGAAAATTTTAAGTCGTCAACTTCACCTGTTCGCACAAATTAGTAGCCGTGAAGTGGGATGAACCGATACGTCAATCACGTAAGGGGGAGGCGACATGGGAAAGCAACAACTGATTGATCACTTACAAGAGGCTTCTTCGGACGGTCGCCTCACCATCTACATGTATCAGAAATGGCAAAAGATTCACGGCGGGGCAACCGTGGTGGAATTATTGGAAATGTACGGATCATGGTCGAATGTACTGCGTTTGGCTGGGTTGGAACAGCAAACGCCACGGTTCACAAAGAAGGAAATGATTCAAATGCTTCGTGAAGCGGCGAAAGAGCATGATTCATTCAATAGTGCCGATTATCGAAAGTGGGCCATGACCAATGATGCACCGACGTTGACAGAGGTCGTCATTCAGTTCGGATCGTGGAAAGTGGCACTGATTGAGGCGAATTTGAAGAGTATCATCTCGTTCGATCAAAAATGTGAAATCATCCAATCGTTACTTGATGCCAATGAAGAGCTTCATCCATTGACGTCGACCGCTTATGCCAAATGGGCCAAGCAGAACCAACGTCCGAGTATCACGAAAGTGGTGAGGCGTTTCGGGTCTTGGTCCCAAGCGTTAGACGAGATTGGCATCTCAACGCGAGAGTTGTTCACGGAGAAGCAAATGATGGACGCGCTACACGAGGCAGATGAACATTTGACCGCTCTCTCGCCATGGGGTTATGAAGTGTGGCAAAAAGAAAAGGGAAATCGTCCGACATTAAAAGACATTCAACAAATGTTTGGTTCATTTGATGTGGCGGTCCGAGAGATGCGTCAAACCGCAAACCAAAGTGGAGGGAGATGAGAAAATGCGAGTTGTACTCTGCACGGGCGACCACTGGAGTTCAACACTTGTCTATCAAGCGATACGGGATTTAGGCGTCACACATGTGATCATGGAAGATGGTCCGACACCGACTCATGTCAACACGTGGAAAGAACTTCTGACACAATCGTACATTTCCTTCCTGACTCCCATAATGCGGAGGTTCAGTCGAGAACGAATCGCGGAGTTGCAGTCGCGGTATGCTTTCTGTGACGATTCGATTCCGGAACAGCGTATGACGCGTGTCGTTTCCTTACAAGATAAAAAAGCGGGACATACGATTCGACACCTGCAACCGGACGTCATCATCATGTACGAAGTTGCGGAAATGAACGAACGATTGTTACAAGAAATGAACTGTCCCATCTTAAACATCACCCCATCGATGGCAGTGGGACAACGAGAAGCATATTGGGGATTCCATAACCACACATCGAGAAAAGAAGTTCGACTTTGCCAGTGGACGAAGAAAGGATGGACCCCACTAACGAGTGAAGTAATCTATACAGGTGGAACGGACAACTTCTCGACATTCCCTTATATTTATTTGGCGACGAGTCTGCCGATGTTACAAAAACATCTTCAAATAGGACCGCAAGAAGACACCGAGCGACGAAAAAAAGTCCAAGCCTGAGGCTTGGACTTAACTGTTCGCGATACAATAGTATTGGATGGCCTCGTTATAATACGCAGCGAGCCCCGGCTCGAAGCGATCATAAAATGCGGTGAATCGTTCATCCGTCACATACATCTGTCCGAGTCCACTGAACATATCGAGTGAACAGTCGTAAAAGTGTGTGTCGATGAACAGATGATTGTCTTTCACAATCGATTGAACTCGGTCGTCATCGATTGCGATTTGTGAACGAAATAAATCAACGAGTGGCGCAATCAAATCGAGTTGCATTTGATTGATGCGTTCCCAGTCCGCTTTCGATCGCTTCTGCGCACGTTCTTGTGCTGTCTTGTAAGCTGAAGTCTCTCCCCAACGTTCCTGCACTTCCTCTTGATGTTTCGCCTCGTGAGCTTGAATCTCCTCATAAGATAATCCATCAAATAATGACTTGTCATCCATTGGAATCCCTCCTTTGAGTGAGGTGAGGGTCGCTTCTGCCGTCTCGGCAAGCTGAGCGAAATAGGCTGCTTTCTGTCGCAACGCCTCGATATGTCCACTCAACACATCAATCCGGTTGAACGTCGTTGAATCAAGCAATTCTCCGATTTGATCGAGAGGAACATCGAGCGTGCGATAGAGTAAGATGAGTTGCAACCGTTCCGCATCGCGCGAAGAATAACGCCGATAGCCGTTGGCGTCACGGTTCGCAATGAGAAGACCGATTGCGTCATAATGTCGAAGCGTTCGCGTTGTCGTTCCAGCGAGTGACGCAAGTTGTTGAATCGAATACATCCCTTCACCTCCTTAGTCAAAGCGTAAAGGTTGACGTCACGTTAAGGTCAAGCCTTTTTTTTCAAACAGTGAGAATCCATTTCGTTCGCCGATATAGTGGAAACCGAACCGAGGATAGTAGTTATTTAAGAAGGCGTTATCGGCAACACAGTCCAATCGAATGGTCGAAGACGTGTTTGCTAAGGCATGCTGCATCAAACGTTCCCCGATGCGTTCACCTTTTGCACTCGAGTCCGTGACGAGTCGATGCAAGTAGACGGCACCGTCCGGGTCGTCCCATAGATTATGGTCCCAGTCAGTCGGAGGAATCAGGCTGACGGCACCGACGACTTGCTGATCTCGTTCGTAAACAAACACCGTCCCGTTCGTCAAATCGTGACGGACATAGTCGGAACGACTCGGCTCTAAATATTTGACCCATTGCGACTTTCCGGCTACTTGGAACTCTTTTGCTTTCTTTAAAATCAATTGATCGACTGCTGAAAAATCCTCCATTGTGGCAAATCGAAACATGATGAAGCACCTCGCTTTCATTTCTTTTCAAAATCGTGTAGGGTACACGTTGAGTATGCTGATGAAACATCTTTGTATCATCGAATGTTTTTTGGTAAGATAAATTTATTGCATCGTGCAAACGATTGCGCTAATGATATAAAGTTCACAGCACGAATAAGATAAGTATAAATGATGAGCAGTGAGTTTTGGGATAAGGAGTATCTAGATCACATGCAACTTTTACAACGAGAACAACAAACACAAACGCTTAAACGCAACTGGTGGAAAGAAGCCGTCGCCTATCAAATTTATCCTCGTAGCTTTTATGACGCGAATGGGGACGGAATTGGAGACATTCAAGGAATCATTGATAAGCTCGACTATTTGAAAGACCTCGGTATTGATGTTATCTGGATTTGCCCGATGTATAAATCGCCAAACGATGATAACGGTTATGACATTAGTGACTATCAAGATATCATGGATGAGTTCGGTACGATGGAAGACTTCGACCGCTTATTGGACGAAGTGCATCAGCGCGGTATGAAGCTGTTGCTCGACCTCGTCGTCAACCATACGTCGGATGAGCACCCTTGGTTCATTGAATCGAAGAGCTCAAAAGACAATCCGAAGCGCGACTGGTATATCTGGCGCGACGGAAAACCGGACGGGTCGAAGCCGAATAACTGGGAATCGATCTTTGGTGGCTCGGCTTGGGAATTCGATGAAACGACGGAGCAATACTACTTGCATGTCTTCTCGAAGAAACAGCCGGACCTCAATTGGGAAAATCCTGAGATGCGTACAGCGGTATACGATATGATCAACTGGTGGCTCGAAAAAGGGATCGACGGATTCCGTGTCGATGCAATCAGCCATATTCGCAAGAACCCGACGTTCGCCGACTTGCCAAACCCGAACGACCTCGACTTTGTACCGTCGTTCGAGATGCACATGAACGTGGACGGAATTCACGACTATTTAGAAGAGCTTCGTGACGAGACGTTCAATAAACATGACATCATGACGGTCGGTGAAGCGAACGGCGTCTCACCTGACGATGCCCATCTATGGGTCGGTGAAAAGGAAGGGAAGATGAACATGGTCTTCCAATTCGAACACATGGACCTTTGGAGTGAAGATGTCGATTCGAAACTCGATGTCGTTCACTTGAAGAACGTGTTGACGAAATGGCAAAAAGGACTTGAGGCCGATGGATGGAACGCCCTTTACGTCGAAAACCATGACCAGACGCGTACGGTCTCGAAATGGGGAGACGATGAGCGTTACTGGAAAGAAAGCGCGAAGTCGATTGCGATGATGTACTTCCTCATGCAAGGGACGCCGTTTATCTATCAAGGTCAAGAGATCGGGATGACGAACGTCAAATTCGATTCGATCGATCAATATGATGACATCGCGACACGCAACCGCTACTATATCGGTGTCGAACAAGGGAAGAGTCATGACGAGATGATGCGCATCACGTGGAACTCGTCACGCGACAACACGCGTACACCGATGCAGTGGAGTGATGCCCCGAACGCCGGATTCACGTTCGCAGAGCAGCCATGGGTCGGCATCAACCCGAACTATACGGATATCAACGTCGAATCACAGCTTAAAGATGAGGACTCAATCTTTAACTTCTATAAAGAGATGATTCAACTTCGTAAAGATAATGAGACGTTTGTTTACGGGGCGTATGATGTCGTCTTGCCGGAACACCCGGAAGTCTATGCGTATACGCGTACGCTCGGTGACACGCAGTACCTCGTCGTCACGAACTTGACGGCGAAAGAGACGATGTTTGATATGGATCAGACACTTCGTGCGCAAGATGTCGTCTTGAGCAACATGCCGGTTGAAGGCGATGCGGAATCATCGCTCCTTCACTTGAAACCGTTCGAAGGTCGCGTGTATAAAATTAGCTAATGTTTCAGAACTTCAAGGTCGTGGACGAAAATTCGTCTACGGCCTTTTTTGTTGGAAAAAGGGGATAACGGCGACTCATGCGAACTCCTTATAGGGAGATGAGAAGGAGGAAACGTAAATGAAACTGTTATTAACGTCAGCAGGTATTAAGAACGAAAGCATCAAACGAGCACTTCTCGAGTTATTAGACAAGCCGATTGAAGAGTGTAATGCACTCTGTATCCCAACAGCCATTTATGCGTTGAACGGGGGAACGAAACACGCATGGAACTTTTTCAACGGAGATTTCTCGACGCCGATGTGTGAGTTGGGCTGGAAGTCGGTTGGGGTGCTCGAACTGAGCGCACTCCCGAGTATCGATGAGTCGGTGTGGAGACCGGCGTTTGATAAGGCAGACGTATTATTGGTGAATGGGGGCGATCCGCTCTTTCTCTACCATTGGATGAAACAGTCCGGGGTAGCCTCGCTGCTCCCGTCTTGGAAAGGCGTCTACGTTGGATTGAGTGCAGGTAGCATGGTGATGACACCACGAATCGGCGAGGAGTTTGTCGGATGGCGCGCATCCGATGAGCAGAGCGATGAGACGTTAGGGTTTGTCGACTTCTCGATCTTTCCACATCTCGACCATGACATGTTACCGGGGAACACGTCACGTCATGCAGCAGATTGGGCGGAAGCGCTACAGGCACCGGCCTATGCGATTGACGACGAGACGGCGATTCGCGTGAAGGATGGGAAGGTCGATGTGATTTCGGAAGGGAATTGGAAGAAGTTTTTCTGACTGTATAAAAGCAATAGGAAGGGGACCTGAGAGATTGAACCGATTTACTCATCAACGAAAAACGAATCGAATCATCGTACGACCGTTAGAGAAACAAGATTATGACGCGTGGTTAAGTGGATTTACAAATCGTCGTATTTCGCAACACGTGTACGATCCCGGGAAATTAGACATGAGCGACTGTACGTCCGTTTGGTTCGGTCAGCTAGTCGACATACACCAATCACTCGCACATGAAGACCGTGCGCATGTCTTTGGGATTTTCCGGCTTGAAGATGGGATACATCTCGGCATGGTGGATTTCTCGACATTGGCGCGAGATGGATTTCATTGGGGTCGGGTATACCATCCATAACCAACATTGGCAAAACGGATATGGCACAGAGGCGGTCGATTTAGCGATGCGCATCGCCTTTGACGACTTAAATTTTCAACGGATCGAGGCACACATCAATCTCGACAATGAGGCATCCGTTCGTCTCGTAGAGCGTGTCGGCATGTCGTACGAGTGCACGAGAGAGGGATTTATTTTTGAGAATGATGAGTGGGTAGACCATCTCGTCTATGTGAAAACGAAGCACCGTCGATAGAACGACTCCTACCACATATGGTACGATGAGTTGACGGAAAGGGGGATGAGCATGGCGATTGAACCACTTCGCGTGCGTGTCCAGCAAACAACTCGGATGAGTGACATTCTTGAGCCGATCGAACTATCGGCTGACGGTGTATACTATCCATTGAAGACTGGCTTTATTTTAATGTTTGACCAACAACAAGAGGACGGAACGGTCCCGACGACAATCAAGTACACGCCGGAACGATTGGCGCTCATCTGCAAAGGACCGATCGAGATGAACCATTCCTTCATCGAAGGTCGCTTCACGCAAAGCTTATATAAGAATGCCTATATGTCGATGACGATGGCGACGACGACATCGCGACTCGATGTGTCTGAAGAGTCATGTACGTTCGTATATGAATTATCCATGAATGAAGAAAACGTGGGTATATACGAAGTACATGTCACATGGACATTTGAAGGAGGAGAGAGCGTATGAACTTTACAGAACGCGTAAATAAGATTGAAGAGATGTTGAACGAAGACTGGTTCGAGATGCTCGAAACGAATGAAGAAGAGTATGAAGAGTGGCGCGGTCGCCTTGAAGACCATGCTGAGCAAGTCATCATGCATTATGACCAAGAAAAGGGAGTCGATGTTGATTCAATCGATAAATTGCTTCAACTGAACGATGAGTTCCCGCTCCTTTACGGGGAAGACACCGTTCGCCTGTACATCGCACTTATTGAGGCGCGGTCAGAAGACAAAGCGGTCTACGATCGGTACGTCGATTATTTGGCAGCCATCAGTGATGCATCGCATGAACAGTTTTTACATTTCCATACGCTCGTCGAAGCAGGTCGGTTGGAAGAAGCGAGACAACTCGCGCCACATATGCCACAACGGCTCGGACTCGAAGAGTAAGCATGTCAAAGGTGTCATCTGAACAGGATGACACTTTTTTCATGCCTGAAAGGGGACACACTTCGACGAGAACGTCCATTTTATTTCGAAGGTATCTTCTCTAAGATGAAGGAACAAGGAAATCAAACAGAGAACGCGAATGGAAATGGTTAAAGGGGGAAATGTGATGTTAAGACTAATCAAAACATCTGTCGAACAAAAAGAACAGATTCTCGCATTTTTACAAGAATGGTACGAACGTGATGAGCGAATCGTCCCGACTTCAGTGGACCGTGAAACGACCGACTTCGAGACATATGTCAACACGTTACGTCAGAAAGAGTTACGTGAACATATAGAGAAAGGTTGGGTCCCGAGCACGACGTATTGGCTCACGGACGGGGAGGAGCTTTTTGGCGCGACGAACATTCGTCATGAGCTGAACGAATCGCTCTTGAAGATTGGCGGGCATGTCGGGTATGGGGTGAAACCGAGCGCACGCGGGCGTGGACTCGCCACAATCCAACTGCAACTTGCGCTTGAGAAAGTGAAAGAACTTGGAATCGAGCGGGCACTCATCACGTGTAACCGGACAAATATCGCTTCCCGTCAAGTCATTTTAAACAATGGTGGCATTGCGGACACACCGTATACGGAAGAAGACGGGACAATCGTCGAGCGGTTTTGGATTGACTTGAAAGGGTGAGGACGAGATGGCGAACTGGATCATCATCTATTTGGCGCTGATTAACTTCTTCGGCATCTATTTGTTCCGGGAAGAGACCGTTCCTTCGAAAAAATGGTTCTCTTTCTCGAGCGGCATCGCCATCACGTACTTCTTCATGTATCTTTTGCCGTCCCTGAACAAACGCCAGGACACGCTTCGTGTCGATTGGTTGAATTTGGCGTTACCTTCAGAAATCTACATCGTCAGTCTCATCGGTTTCACGTTGTTTTACGGCACCATGCGGTTCGTTCGTACCCCTCACTTTCAAGATGAGGCGGTCGACCGGGCCGTTTCGTATTGGTTACAGGTGACACTCCTCACGGCCTATATGACCTTCTCGGCGTACGTGGTGACAGCCGACTCGGTGACGTTCGTTGCGAGAAGTTTCTATGCGACAGCGCTCGGTGTCCACTTTTTAGCGCTCGGGCATGACTTAAATCGTCATTATGGTGAACGTTACATGCGACAAGGACGCTATTTGTTGAGTGGTGGGATTTTACTTGGTGGGTTCTTTTCACGCTCGATTGACTTGGCGGCGCACGTCGAAGCGCTCTGTTTTGCCTTCGTGGCCGGGGCAATGATTCTCAATATCGTGAAGTTTGAACTGCCATCCGACCGAAATTTGCACTTCCGCACGTTCGTATTGGCCGTGTGCAGCTATGGGGGATTATTGCTCATATTGAAACATCTTCTAAACTTCTGATGAGAACTTCACAAAAATGAATGACTGTTCATTCATCATTTGATATACTGAATTCAAGATTGAATCCGTTTTCAAAAGGAGGAGTTTTGGGGATGTCTACATTTTTAATCGTCAACTGGATTCTATTCTTGCTCGTCCTCGGCTATGGTGTATATTTATTTGCTACGCTAGTTCATCAGCGTTATACGTTCATCAAGCTTGGGAAGAAGGCAGAATGGAGCCAAACGAACAAAGAACGACTCGAACAGGTCATGATCAACGTGTTCGGTCAAAAGAAATTGTTGAAAGATAAGAAGAGTGGCGCAATTCACGTCATGATGTTTTATGGCTTCATCCTCGTCCAATTCGGGGCGATTGATTTTATTTGGAAAGGACTAGCGGTGGGAACACGTTTCCCGCATATCCCGCTCGGTCCGTTTTATCCAATCTTTACGTTCATGCAAGAAATCGTCATGCTTATGATTCTCGTTGCGGTCGTTTGGGGATTCTACCGTCGTTACGTCGAGAAGCTCGTGCGCTTGAAACGAAACTTTTTAGCAGGTCTTGCCCTCATCTTCATCGGCGGGTTGATGGTTTCCGTATTGTTCGGGAACGGGTTTTACCTCGTCTATAAAGAAGAGCTTCCAATGTGGGGCGAACCGGTCGCGACACTCATCGGCTCAGCGTTTGCTTGGGTACCGAGCTCTGTCGCTTTCGCCTTATTCGTCGTCTTTTGGTGGATGCACCTTTTATTCTTGCTCAGCTTTATGGTCTACATCCCACAAGGAAAACACGCACACTTGATTGCCGGAACGCTCAACGTATGGCTCGGTCGCACGCACAAAGTCGGTCGCTTGGCACCTGTTGATTTTTCAGCGATGGAAGAAGCGGAAGAGTCGGATGAAGAGATTGTCTTCGGGGTCAACAAGATTGAAGACTTCAACCAGAAGCAGCTCGTCGACTTGTATGCCTGTGTCGAGTGCGGGCGTTGTACGAATGTTTGTCCGGCAACAGGAACTGGGAAGATGTTGTCGCCGATGGACTTAATCGTCAAACTTCGTGACCATATGAATATGAAAGGCGCGGCGGTCACGAGAAAATCACCGTGGGCACCTGCCCTCATGTTCCAAAACACGCAAGGTGCTGAAATCGCAGCAGCTGCGCAAGACGGCCATATGCTCGTCGCAGACGAGTTGATTGGCAACGTCATCACGGAAGAAGAAATTTGGGCTTGTACGACTTGCCGTAACTGTGAAGACCAGTGTCCGGTCATGAACGAACACGTCGATAAAATCATTGACCTTCGTCGTTACCTCGTCATGATGGAAGGGAAGATGGACCCTGAGGCACAGCGTACGGTCGCCAATATCGAGCGTCAAGGAAACCCGTGGGGAATGAACCGGAAAGAACGCGAGAACTGGCGTAAGGATACAGAGCTCGTCATCCCGACGGCGAAAGAGAAGAAAAAAGCAGGCGAGGAATTCGAGTATCTCTTCTGGGTCGGCGCGATGGGCTCTTACGATAGCCGTAGCCAAAAAGTCGCGCAGAGCTTTGCGAGCGTCTTGAACAAAGCGGGCGTCTCATTCGCCATTCTCGGAAATGAAGAAAAAAATTCAGGGGATACACCACGCCGAATCGGAAACGAGTTGCTGTTCCAAGAACTCGCCGAAGCGAACATTAAACTATTTGAGAAGTATGGGGTGACGAAAATCGTCACGGTCGACCCGCACGCGTACAATACGTTCAAAAATGAGTATCCGGACTTCGGTTTGACTGATGTGAAGGTGTATCATCATACGGAGTTGCTCGCGGAGTTACTTGACACAGGTCGGATTCAGCCAGACCTTCACGTGAACGAACGTGTCGTCTATCACGACTCTTGTTACCTTGGTCGTTATAACGGCATTTACGATGCACCACGATTCGTCTTAGAACGCATACCGGGTGTTGAACTCGTCGAAGCGACACGTAACCGTGAAAACGGTATGTGTTGTGGAGCCGGTGGTGGTCTCATGTGGCAGGAAGAAAAAGTCGGGACACGTGTCAACGTGGCTCGGACAGAACAGTTGCTTGAGACGAAACCGACTGTTATCGGTTCGGCATGTCCGTACTGTTTGACGATGTTATCTGATGGAACAAAAGCGAAGGAAGTCGATGAGACCGTCGGCACGTTCGATGTCGTCGAATTGCTCGATCGCTCGCTGAAGGCCATCGAGATACCAGAACCAGTTGTCCAATAATACATGAAGGCACGGTCCTCGGACCGTGCCTTGTTTGTTTTTCGGCCCCATTTGCTCGAGGAGGGCCGCGATGTTCGTCTCATTTTCAGGAATGAGCGCATTGATTTGACTGCTCAGTTGTTTTTCGTTCTCTGCAAGTGTGCGTACATCGGTGGCGACGACGGCGAAAACCCTTCTTAATGATTAGGTTGTTAGGATACAGTTTGTACGTTGGGCAGACCGTCAATGCGGAATTGTCATTTCAAATTCCGAGAGGATGGATGTTTGGGGTGATGGGGATGACATGGATCTTCAATATCGGGTTGATCAGTTTATATTGGTTCCGGATTAAATCGGAGACTATACATGAATCATAATTTCTTCTAGCTTTTTTATATCGCTTTTGTTTATAATGAAGAGTGATGTTTAACTAGTGACGGAAAAGGAGTGTCCTTTAATGAATAAATCGTTGATTGATTTCGTTTATGAACTTCTCCAAGAAACTGGCGAACAGCCTGTTTCTTTTGATGAGATTCGCGAAAAAATCAAGCAAAACTATACGTTTGCGAGTGAAGAGGAAGAACTCGAGAAAATCGCACAACTTTACACCGATTTGAACATCGACGGGTTGTTCGTCAACTTAGGAGCAAACCGTTGGGCGCTTCGCGTTTGGTACCCATTCGATAAGTCGGATGAAGATCTCGTTATCGAAGCACGTCAACGTGGTGAGCTTGACGAATTCGAAGAAGAGTTCGAAGAAGCAGACGAAGGCATCGTCGATATCGAAGATGACTTGGATGTATTCGCAAAAGTTGAAGATTACGATTCATCTGAATTCGATGATGAGGACGAAGAAGAAAAAGTAGAAGGCCTTGATGACTTCAAGGATGACGACTTGGACGACGACCTCGATCTCGAAGACGAGGATGATTTATAAGAGACCGCAAAAAGCCGGGCATTGCGCCCGGCTAGGCGTGTCTCTTTTTCTTTTTTAGTCGTGCTCATCGACTTGAAAAAAAAGAAAAAATAATATCTTGACGACTGCATCGTCTCTGGCGTAAATTAGTCATGGGCTAGTTTAGCACGTAACGATGCAGCAAAAGTGTCCTCCATTTTCGGGGGCACTTTTGCTTTTTTTGTTTTTTCGTTTCCCGATGGTTGGTATTCAAGAGAGGAGAAAGAAACATGACAAAGTACATTTTCGTAACAGGCGGGGTAGTATCTTCGCTCGGTAAAGGGATCACGGCAGCTTCGCTCGCGCGTCTACTCAAAAATCGAGGACTCAACGTCACGATTCAGAAGTTTGACCCATACATCAACATTGACCCAGGTACGATGAGCCCGTATCAACACGGAGAAGTATTCGTCACAGATGATGGCGCTGAGACTGACCTTGACCTCGGACACTATGAGCGCTTTATCGACATCAACTTGTCGCAAAACGCGAACGTCACATCAGGGCGCATTTATTCAACTGTCTTGAAGAAAGAGCGTCGTGGAGACTATAACGGTGGGACGGTTCAGGTCATTCCGCATATCACGAACGAAATCAAAGACCGTGTCTTCCGTGCAGGACGCGAGACGAACGCCGATGTCGTCATCACAGAGATTGGTGGAACAGTCGGGGATATCGAGTCCCTTCCGTTCATCGAAGCGATTCGCCAAGTGAAGAATGACATTGGGAAAGAGAACGTCATGTACGTCCACTGTACACTCGTCCCTTACCTTCGTGCCGCAGGTGAGATGAAGACAAAACCGACACAACACAGTGTCAAAGAGCTTCGCAGCTACGGAATTCAACCGGATATCATTGTCCTTCGTACGGAGCATGACATCCCGGAAGACATGCGTGAAAAAATCGCCCTCTTCTGTGATACACGCAAAGAAGCGGTCATCGAGGCGCAAGACGCATCGACACTTTACGAAGTACCGCTCAACCTTCAAAAACAAGGAATGGACCAACTCGTCAACGACTACTTCGGTTTCAATTCACCGGCTGCTGACATGACGGCTTGGAAAGAACTCGTCCACACGGTCACACACCTTGAGAAGAAAGTGAAAATCGCACTCGTCGGGAAATATGTCGAATTGCGTGATGCCTATATCTCGGTCGCGGAAGCACTCAAACATGCGGGTTATGCGTTCAACGCGGATATCGACATCGACTGGGTCAACGCAGAAGACGTGACGGCTGAAAACGTCTCAGACATCCTCGGCGATGCGGACGGAATCCTCGTTCCAGGTGGGTTCGGTGAGCGTGGAATCGAAGGGAAGATTGAAGCGACACGTTTTGCTCGTGAAAACAACGTGCCATTCTTCGGAATCTGTCTCGGGATGCAACTCGCGACGGTCGAGTTTGCCCGTAACGTCTTGAAGTTGGACGGTGCCCATACGGCTGAAATCGATCCATCGACACCGTATCCAATCATCGACCTTCTTCCAGAGCAAAAGGACATCGAAGACCTTGGCGGCACACTTCGTCTCGGACTCTATCCATGTAAACTCGAAAAAGGGACGAACGCGCATGCCGCATACAATCAAGAGCTCGTTTACGAACGTCATCGTCACCGTTATGAGTTCAACAACGAGTACCGTGAAGCGTTTGAAGCAGAAGGCTTCAAGTTCTCAGGTACGAGCCCGGACGGTCGTCTCGTAGAAATCATTGAGATTCCAGAACACAAGTGGTTCGTGGCATCACAGTTCCACCCGGAATTGATTTCGCGTCCAGAACGTCCACAACGTCTATTCCATGACTTCATCCAAGCGTCACTTGGAGAATAAGTGATTGAAAGCCACGGTCCATTCCGGATCGTGGCTTTTCTACGTCAAAAGCATGAGAGGGAAGGTGCCCTCGGCAGGATACATCCCCTTCACTTTCTGGGTACACTAGAAGTAGAACGGGGAGAGGGTGATGGCTCATGAAAGAACGACATTCGATTTATCTTGGATATGGATTGGGGCTTGTCGCGCTCAGTCTGTTGCCGTTCGTCGTCTTGCCTTCTCTCTTACTGCCGTACCAGCTCGGTTGGACGGGCATTGTCTTACTCGCTCTTTCGGTCGGGTTGCTGCGGGCGATTCGGCACGGCTCGAACGTCATCCTAAAGCAGATGTGGAAGATCACGTTCTCGCTCTTCTTAATTTTCGTTCTCGTCTATTATGTCTCGTTCGGACTCGTCCTTTATGACACATACGGGTTGGATCGTCTATTAGCACAATATGAACGACAGGCGGTCTGGGTGTTTTCGGCATTTAGCTTTTTACAACCGATTGCCTTGCCGGTCCCGGAAGCGGTCAGTGTGCCGATTGGGAGTGTCGCGCTCGGACCGTTTCGTGCGGCTTTAGTCGGAAGCATCTCGACTACGCTTGGCATCTTTGTTATGTATGGGTTGGCCCGGTTTGGCCGAGGACGCATGATTCGTTGGGTCGATGAAGAGAAACTGAAGACATACGATCGATATGTCGATCGATACGGTCTTGGTGTATTGCTCGTGTTGTTCATCATTCCGATTTTGCCGGATGAGGTCATCTGTCTCGCTGCTGGGTTTAGTCGCGTGCCATTCCCGCGTTTTGCGGGCATCGCGTTCGGGGCAAAACTCGTCACGTCGTTCGGACTTGCCTACTCTGTCTCCATCGGACAATTGTTTATGACCGATTCGAGTCCAATCGCGATCGCTTCTGTCATGGCAAGTGTGATTGTCTTGATTCTTGCGTTCATTTGGCGGAAACGAAAAAAAGGAGATTCGAACGGGACACAAGAATAAGGTAAGGACGATCTATAGAGAGGAAGACAACATGCGACAAGATCAAGAAGTGGTCATTCGACCGATTGAAAAACAAGACTTAGTCCGACTATGGGAATTGATTTACCGGGATGCAACACCGGAGTGGAAACAATGGGACGCTCCTTACTTCGAACATAAGGCGATGTCCTACGAAGAGTTTCAGCAAATCGAGCAGTCGCTCATTCAAAAAAAAGACATGTGGGTCATTGAGGTCGATGGAACCGTATATGGGACCGTTTCTTACTATTTCGAAGATGCCGGACGAGAATGGCTCGAGATGGGCATCATCCTGCATCAGTCCGACCGCTGGAATCGTGGTGTCGGGACGCGTGCCCTTCGCTTATGGACCGAGTATCTATTTGAGACGCTACCCGTTGTCCGTGTCGGCTTGACGACGTGGTCCGGGAATGAACGGATGATGCGGGTCGCTGAAAAAGTAGGGATGCAACTCGAAGGTCGAATCCGTCAAGTGCGTGTCGTGAACGAGAAGCGCTATGATTCGATTCGGATGGGTATGTTACGGGAAGAATGGATGAAAACAGGTACGACGTCTATTTAAAGACGACGTACCTGTTTTGTATGATTTTGTATATATTTGTCGCCATATTGACGATTTCATTCGTGAAGAGTTTGCTACAATCGAATCGATTGAATGAAATAGGAGAGAATAAGAATGAAACGACACATGTTAGTTATTGTGATGTTATTGATTGGGATGGGTACATGGTATTACATCGCCGGAGCCGCCCCGACGATTAAAAAAGTTCCGACACCATCCTTTACCGGACAATACCCCGGTTTACATTTAACGGTAGAGAGTGAACAAGCGAAAGGATATACGACATCAATCTCTCTTCCGAGAACAGATTATGAAGTGCTAAACAAGGAGCTGGATGCATTCATATTAAAAAAGAAAGAAGTATTTCAACGCAACCTCACCCCTAGTCACGGTCAAAAGGGTCATTTAAATATTCAGACCGATACATATCAAACGAATCAGAGTGAATACACGCTAGTCGTTCATACTTATGCATTCACTGGTGGTGCGAATGGTCAAACCACTGTCGACGTATTTCGGATGAACCTTTCGGACGGAACGTTCATTGAATGGGATGATGTCTTACGTGATGACCAACATGCATTAGAATGGTTCAAGCATAACGTCAACACACAATTACAACATCAAGAATACGTATTTGAGGATCAGTTACGTGAAGCGATTAAACATCCTAAATCGACGAAGTGGATACTGACGTCCTCTGGTCTAGATGTCATATTTGACGAGTATGAAGTGGCAGCGGGAGCGGCAGGTGTGGTAGAAGTTCATATTCCAATGAAGGAAGTTGAGCCGTTTTTGTTATCCAAATTAGATACGCCCACTACACAAGAAGAAGATTCTCCAATCATGAATCCCTCAAATAAGTCGCTTGAACCTAATGGGAAGTATGTTGCACTGACATTTGATGATGGACCACATCCAATCGTGACACCTCACATCCTTGAGACGCTTGAGAAATACCAAGCGCGTGCTACGTTCTTTATGTTAGGGAGTCAGATGGAATTCTATCCTGATGTAGCGAGACAAGTAGCGTTGTCAGGTCATGAGCTAGCAAATCATACTGAACATCACCCGGATTTGACACAATTGTCTGAGAAGGGAGTCAAAGAGGAACTCGAACAGGTTGATGGACGAATTGAGAGGCTTACGGGACAACGCCCATCATTGGTTCGTCCACCATACGGGGCTAAAAATGAAATGATTGAACAGATCATTCAGACAAAGGAGCAGACCCTTGCACTATGGACGGTCGATTCTCTTGATTGGAGTCACCGTAATGCCGATCAAATGTATCGCTTGATTATGGACAATGTCCATCCAAGTGCTGTTGTCTTGATGCATGATATTCATGAGTCCACAGCTGAAGGGTTGCCGAAAGTTCTCGATGCGCTGAAACGTGAAGGGTACACGTTTGTGACGATGAGTGAGCTCTTGACGTTGAAATAGTAAATGAACCCGCCGTGATAAACGGCAGGTTCATTTTTTTATTTCACTTCTTGATCTTTAATTGGGAACCAACCGGCACGTGTCGTGATGGCGTTCCATAGCGGAGCTGGGACAGCGAGTTCGGCTTGTTTGTTCAAGTCGAGTTCTGTCTCGATCTCGTCTTCGCGGTCCGATTTCACTTTTTCGAGCCATTCTGGATCGATGATCAGTTCGCGACCGAGTGCGGCAAAATCGACGACGTCGAGTGCGTCTTCCACTTGGGCCGGACGTTGGAGTTGCCCGACTCCGATGAGTGGGATGGCACCATTGATTCGATTGGCGATGCGGTCTATCGAACGCTCCGTGACATTCTCGTCACGCATGGAAGCTGTGTTGAAGTTCCAGAGAGAAGCGTGAATATAATCGACGCCCTCTTCTAAAATCATATCGAGTAACACATCCGTGTCGTCGAGTGTGATTCCTGGCTCTTCGATTTCTTCCGGTGAGAAACGATAGCCGACTAAGAAGTCTTCTGCATCTGCAGCTGCTTCTTTCACACGACGAATGACTTCGCGTGGGAACGTCAAACGTCCGTGGACATCACCGCCGAAGCGATCTTCACGGCGATTTGAATGCGGTGAGAAGAATTGTTGAATCAAGTAGGTGTTCGCTCCGTGAATCTCAACTCCGTCAAATCCGGCTTCGATGGCCCGACGCGTCGCTTCACCGAACGCCTCAATGATGGCTTCGACTTCTGACGTCTCGAGGGCACGTGGTGTGACGGCACCTTCTCGGACCGGTGCGACGGCACTTGCACTGACAGGTTGTTCGTTCGGGACGAGTTCAGGTGGTGACATCCGTCCAGCGTGGAAAATTTGAAGGATGGCTTTTGCGCCTTCTGCTTTTAAACTTTCCGCCAATTGACGGAGACCTGGGATGAATTTGTCGTCATTGACCCCGAATGCGTTCGGGAATCCTTTCCCGTCTTCTGTCACGTACGCGCAAGCCGTGATGGCGAGCCCGACGTTTTGCGCCCGCTTCCGATAGTAGGCGAGCTCATGCTCGGATACTTCGCCCGTTGGCTCTGATGAGTAATGTGTCATCGGTGCCAATACGAGGCGGTTCGGTACTTCGACGCCATTTTTGAACTGAAAAGGTTGTAACATACGTTTCATCTGAAATCCTCCTTCAACATGATACCTTGAAGTCTAAGCTTCTCGACTCAAAAATGCGAGTCGGATGCTTGTGAATGAACACATTACAGATTGCGCAAGCGTAAGAGATGATTGAACTGAAAAGAATAGGGTATAATACAGGAGAAAAGTTGATATTCGGTTCGAGACAATAGAGAGACCACAACAGAAGGGGGAAGCCTTGTTTTTGTTGTGGTCTCTTTTTCTATTCATTGAACCGTACTTACTATAGGAGGGAATAAGATGGAAATCAGAAATTTCTCAGCGAAAGAACGAGCGAAACGATACGAACAACTGACAAGCGAACGTCATGACGTTCTTGTTGTCGGTGGAGGGATTACCGGAGCGGGGATTGCGCTCGATGCGTCGTCGCGTGGGATGAAGACAGCGGTTCTCGAAATGCAAGACTTTGCGGCCGGGACGTCAAGCCGTTCGACGAAACTTGTTCACGGGGGACTCCGCTATTTGAAACAATTTGAAGTGGCGCTTGTCGCAGAAGTCGGGAAAGAGCGTGCCATCGTGTATGAGAACGGTCCTCATGTCACGACACCGGAACAGATGCTGTTACCGATGCACAAGGGAGGCACGTTTGGTCCCTTCTCAACTTCAATCGGACTCATGGTGTATGACTTCCTTGCAGGCGTCAAACGGGCAGAACGGCGCATGATGCTCAAACCGAATGAAGTCATCAAAAAAGCACCGCTCGTCAAAAAAGATGACTTAGTCGGTGGTGGATACTACGTCGAGTATCGGACGGATGATGCACGATTGACAATCGAAGTGGCGAAAGAGGCCGCGAATCATGGTGCGCTTCTCATGAACTATGCGAAAGTGACCGGACTGATTTATGAGAACGGCAAAGTAGCCGGTGTACACGTCGAAGACCAAATCGATGGGTCGACATATGACGTCTATGCGAAAAAAATCATCAATGCGACTGGTCCATGGGTCGATGAGTTACGGGAAGAAGACAACTCGAAAAAAGGCAAACAGCTTCGTTTGACGAAGGGAATTCACCTCGTCATCGATCAATCGAAATTCCCACTCAAACAGGCAATTTATTTCGACACACCAGACGGGCGCATGGTCTTTGCCATTCCACGCGGAAACAAAGCATATGTCGGAACGACGGATACGTTCTTCGATAAAAACAAAGCGCATCCACGCATGACGACAGAGGACCGCGATTATATTTTGGATGCGATCCATTATATGTTCCCGGACGTCCATGTCACAGCAGACGATGTGGAATCGAGCTGGGCGGGTATTCGTCCGTTGATCTATGAGGAAGGAAAGGACCCTTCTGAAATTTCACGTAAGGACGAAATTTGGCAGTCAGACAGCGGCTTGATCACGATTGCCGGCGGTAAATTGACAGGATATCGGAAGATGTCAGAAACAGTCGTCGACCTCGTCGCCAAATTGTTGAAAGAAGAAGAAGGCGTCGTTTACTTGGCGAGCCGGACGAAGCATATGCCGATGTCAGGTGGTCACGTCGGCGGTTCGAAAGGATTCAAAGACTTCCTTGAGAAGAAAACGAAAGAACTTCAAAATCACGGTCTCGACGCGGGGCACGCGGAAGAACTCGTCCGTCTATACGGTTCGAATATTGACCGCGTCATCGAGCGGATGGACTCGAACGCGTATGACTTGCCAGAGGTCGTCTATGCACAGTTGATTTATGGCATTGAAGAAGAATCGGTCGTTCGTGCCATCGACTTCTTGATTCGTCGGACCGGAGCGATGTTCTTTGATATCGATTTCGTACGTCAACACAAAGACGGTGTCCTTCGCTGCATGGCCGACGTCTTCAAATGGTCGGATGAGCGTTTGAAAGAAGAGCGTGAAGAGGTCGAGAAGGAGATTGAAATCGCAGTTGTGCCTGTGACTGTCGAATCGTAATGCACTGTATCGAAGGAAAGGTTCATTCTAAACAGGATGAACCTTTTTTGTGGCATGGTTTCGTCGATTCGGAATAACGGTATACCTCATAAGTAGTGATTCTTAGATTGAGGGAGAACTTTTTATGAAACGAAATCTCGTTGCCATCCTATTGATTGGCATTCTATTAGTAGTAGGGTGGCGTTATGTCGATCCCAATCGATTATTGGCCGATGTTTATTATGTCAAAGTCCCAAGTGCAGAAGTGGCGACACAAACTTCATCCGGTTATCGCTATGATCTCATCGGATACGACGAGGATGGAAAAAAACGTCCTCTGTCGATTGCCACTTCGGGGTTGTTACCGGAAGGAAACTATCTGCGGGTATTCGTGAAAGAAGAAGATGCGGAAGTGACCGACTACGAGCAGGTGAATGTCCTAGACGTACCTGAACAGTTGAAGGAAGAACAGGAAGAAGACAATTCCGAGCCATCGTTCCCTTGATTTCAAAAGATAGACGTCGCGAAAAAGAGATGAGTTTGGTAAGGTTAAATTGTTTGAATATGGTAAACGATGAATGAAAGAAGGGACATGCATGTCACGGATGTTAATAGCAGATGACCAGGACGGAATTCGTACGATGCTCGCGCAAGTGTTCACGAACATGGGTGTAGACGTGGACACGGCGCAAGACGGCATCAGCGCCTGGGAATTTTTAGAGCGGGAGCAATATGATTTGGTATTGCTCGATATGAATATGCCTCGTATGTTTGGACACGAAGTATTACGTCGCATGCGCGAGAAACCGTTAGACACACCTGTCATGATCATGACGGCGTTTGGGGAGGAAGCGGTGATTGAAGAAGTGCGCCGTCTCGGAATCACAGCACAATTTGAGAAACCGTTTGATATTTATGGAATGATTGAAAAAGTGAAAGAAGTCTTGAAAATTTGACGTTTCGTCACCAAGATGACATATGTAAACGCTTGCGCTAAGCCATTTCTATGCCCGAATATCATAGGCACATGTTTTACGGTGTGTTATAATGGGAACGAATTGCACGGGGGAACTTTTCCCAAACGTGTATAATAGCGAACAGACAGGAGGATGTCATTATGCCATTAGTATCAATGACAGAAATGCTTAACAAAGCATTCGAAGGCAAGTATGCAGTCGGCCAATTCAACATCAACAACCTCGAGTGGACGCAAGCGATTCTTCGCGCTGCGGAAGACGAGAAATCACCAGTAATCCTCGGTGTATCAGAAGGTGCAGCGAAGTACATGGGTGGCTTCACGACAGTTGTCAAAATGGTTGAAGGTCTTATGCACGACTACAACATCACTGTTCCAGTTGCAATCCACCTTGACCACGGTTCTTCATTCGATAAGTGTAAAGCAGCGATCGACGCTGGTTTCACGTCAGTCATGATCGACGGTTCACACCACCCGATCGATGAAAACATCGAAATGACGAAACAAGTTGTCGAGTACGCGCACGCTAAGGGTGCTTCTGTTGAGGCAGAAGTCGGTACAGTTGGCGGCGAAGAAGACGGCGTTATCGGTGGCGTACAATACGCTGACCTCGATGAGTGTGTACGTGTTGTCAAAGAAGCGAAAGTGGATGCACTTGCTGCAGCACTCGGTTCTGTACACGGTGAATACCAAGGCGAGCCGAAACTTGGCTTCAAAGAGATGGAAGAAATCGCAAACGCGACACAAACTCCACTCGTTCTTCACGGCGGATCAGGTATTCCTGAGCACCAAATCAAAAAAGCAATCGAGCTCGGCCACAGCAAAATCAACGTCAACACTGAGTGCCAACAAGAATGGACTCGTGCGGTACGTGAGAAAATTGCTGCTGATGCAAAAGTATATGACCCACGTAAAATTATCGGACCTGGTATCGAAGCGATTTATAACGTCGTTACTGGCAAGATGCGTGAGTTTGGTTCAAGCAACCAAGCTTAATCCTGTCCTGAAAGGCTGACTCTTTTGTAGAGTCAGCCTTTTTTTGATGATTTAGGGAACGTATACATATATGGTGAAAAAAGGGGGGAGTCTTTGTGATTTATAACGAGCGACCGACAGAATTGTTTTGGCGAATCTTTTATGTATATGGAGCAGTCGTGTTGATTGGTCTTTCTTTAGCATTAGCCGCCGCCCCACTCATTTTAATTTATTATTATCCGGTACCTTGGCTTATTCCATTGTTAGTCTTAGTCGCCATCGGTGGGTTTGGGGTGTATTGGTTTACGAACACATTCCGTCGTTTATTTTGGAAAGAACGGAATCACTCTAGATACGAAATGACCGCAACGAGCATCGAGGGTGTGACGTATCGGCATGAACCGGGCGAGTCGGTCGAGCAATCATTTCCAATCTCAGCGATTCGACAAATCGTCTTCTTCCCGGCGATTGTCCGAAAGACACAGCCGTCTCCGACGGTTCGGATTGGTCGGCCTACGGTAGAGTACACTCCGATGCTATCGATTATGACAAAAGATGATGCCATGGAAATCTTGTTCGATCAACGTGATCTGGTTGCCTTTGATCAATGGATAAAATCTTTCCATGAGCAGGGAATTCCGCTATTTTACACACCAAAAGAATTGTATTGGATTGGTGCGAATATCTCGACACGACGTGAGCGATTTGAACGGTTGAGTCGTCCGGAAGAAATCGTTCCATTTGTCTACACCGGCGACCTTGTGGCAGATGAGCAGACGGCAGCAACGAATTGGATTGAAACCCACGGATTGGAACGTTTGAAAGAAGGACCACACCAAGCATACTATGTGAAGCAAAGTAAAATTATGAAATGGTCATTTTTCGGGACGCTCGCTGGGATTGGCCTTGTCGTAGGATCGATGCTTGCAATCGCATCGTTGACGTAAAGGGTATAGCAATTCGACATGACTTTCCTCATAATAGAGATTGTAAGCGATCACAAATTAAGGAGGAGACACATATGCGTTTTTTCATTGACACAGCAAATGTGGAAGACATTAAAAAAGCTCATCAAATGGGCGTCATTGGAGGCGTGACGACGAATCCATCGCTCGTCGCCAAAGAAGGTGTCGATTTCCATACAAGACTTCGTGAAATCTGTGAGATCGTCGGGGATCTCTCGGTCAGCGCCGAAGTTATTGCACTTGATGCGCCGGGTATGGTGGAAGAAGGAAAGGAACTTGCCGCCATCGCGCCGAATATTACGGTAAAGGTACCGATGACACCAGCGGGGATGGAAGCGGTAAAACAGTTCAAGGAGCTTGGGATCAAGACGAATGTCACACTCATCTTTAACGCCAACCAAGCGTTACTTGCGGCACGCGCCGGAGCATCATACGTTTCTCCATTCATCGGACGCTTGGATGACATCGGACAAGATGGGCTCGATTTAGTGGAAACTATTGCGAACATCTTTGCAATCCATGGCATCGAGACAGAAATCATCGCAGCATCTGTGCGTCACCCGGTTCACGTGACAAAAGCTGCACTTCTCGGGGCTGACATTGCGACAGTCCCTTACAAAGTCATCGAACAGATGATGAAACATCCGCTCACAGACAAAGGTATTGAGCAGTTCTTAGCGGATTGGAACAACGCTCAATCCAAATAAGTCCGTCGTAGAAAGGTTTTGATCAGCGTGGAAATTCTCCATATCGTTGGGCAGCAAAAACTAGAAGGAACCGTCGAGATTAGCGGAGCGAAACAGAGCGCTCTCCCTTGCCTTGTGGCTGCACTTCTCACGGAGGAGTCGGTAACGATTGAAAACGTTCCGATGATTGAAGATGTGGAAGTGATGGTCAATTTGTTGAAAGAGCTAGGGGTACGAGTAGAGCGGGATGGCGAACGAATGACGATTCATTCGAATGAAGCAGTCGCCATGCCTCTCCTCGGTTCTGAGACGCGTAAAGTCCGTGCCGCTGTCTATTTACTCGGGGTCTTCGCGGCTCGCTTCGGAAAAGGGGCGGTTGGGTTACCTGGAGGATATGCGATTGGTCCACGGCCGATTGATTTACATTTGAAAGCGTTGGAACGTCTCGGCATTCACGTCGAGAATGAATCAGGTCTCTATCATGTCCGGGTCGATGAACTTGTCGGGAATCGAATTTACTTGGACTTGCGGTCGTTTGGGGCAACCGTGAGTGCGATGCTTGCGGCTGTTTTAGCGACAGGGACGACAGTCATCGAAAACGCGGCCTGCGACCCGGAAGTCGTTGATGTGGCAACGATGCTCACATCGATGGGGGCACATGTGAGTGGGGCCGGAACGGATGAGATTCGAATCAAAGGGGTAGAGCGACTCCACGGTTGTACGCACACACTGATTCCGGATCGTCTCGAGGCCGGAACATTCATGATGTTCGGTGCCGTATCTGGTCACGTGACCGTTCAACCGGTCATTCCGACACATCTGGAAGGAGTCATCCAAAAACTGTTGGACTTCGGAGCGGACGTCGAGGTCGGTGAAGAGTCAATTACCGTGACGGCGAACCAATTCATGCCAACAGACATTCGTGTGTTCCATTACTCGGGGTATCCGAGCGACTTGCAACCGGTGATGACGGCAGCCTTACTAAAAGCGGATGGAACGAGTGTCGTTACGGATAAATTGTATGCGCAACGATTCCGACACATCGCCGAGATGCGGCGGATGAATGCGCAAATCACTTTGGAAGATGCGTCGGCTGTCATTCGTGGCGGGAATCAACTGGCGAACGCAGAGATGGAATGTACCGATGCACGGAGTGCTGCGGCCCTGGTACTGTCGGCGCTCCAAGCATCTGGAGAATCGACGCTACTGCATGCAGAACGACTGAATGATTCGTATGTCGACTTTGTCGGCAAATTAAAACAACTCGGTGCGCTCGTTTGGGTGGAGGAACATACCGAGGTATAAAGGGGAGATTTCGGGTGGAACGAAGTTTATCGATGGAACTGGTTCGGGTGACAGAAGCGGCGGCGCTTGCTTCAGCCCGTTGGATGGGACGAGGATTGAAAGTCGAAGCGGATGATGCGGCAACGACCGCCATGCGCGACGTATTTGACACGATTCCGATGAAAGGGATTGTCGTCATCGGCGAAGGGGAGATGGATGAAGCCCCGATGTTATACATCGGAGAAAAAGTCGGGAATGGCTACGGCTCTCGTCTCGATGTCGCCGTCGACCCGTTAGAAGGAACGAACATCGTAGCGACAGGGACGTGGGGAGCCCTTGCGGTTCTCGCGGTCGCGGATGCAGGCGATCTCCTTCATGCTCCAGACATGTATATGGACAAAATCGCAGTCGGACCGGAAGCGGCGGGACTCGTGAGTCTCGACAATTCGATTGAAGAGAACATCGAAATCGTGGCGAAAGCGAAGAAGAAAAACGTGGAAGATGTCGTCGTCACGATTTTACATCGGGATCGTCACGAAGAAACCATTCAACGTGTCCGCGCGACCGGTGCGCGAATCAAATTGATTCCAGACGGGGACGTCGCCGCGGCCATCAACACCGCTTTCCCGAAAACGGGTGTCGATTTGTTGCTCGGTTCAGGCGGGGCGCCAGAAGGTGTCATCGCTGCAGTCGCAATGAAGTGTTTAGGTGGAGACTTCCAAGGGCGTTTGCTCCCGGAAGATGAAGCGCAGAAACAACGTTGCCATGACATGGGAATCGAAGATACGGATCGAATCCTCCTCCTCAATGATTTGGTGAAAGGTGAAGATTGTATTTTTGCGGCGACCGGCGTCACAGATGGTGAGCTGTTACGTGGAGTCCAATTCACGTCACAAGGCGGACAGACCCATTCGGTCGTCATGCGTGCCAAGTCCGGTACCGTTCGTTTCGTCGAAGGGAACCACTCACTTAAGAAAAAACCAAAAATGGTCATGAAACCAGAATGATCAGAAGTCGTGGATGTGAAAACGTCCACGACTTTTTTGTGGTGAAAGCGTCAGAAAATGGGAATGGATAGTCAGGAGGTGGGTGTGATGATTCAGGTTGAAGGACTCGTCAAAACATTCAAGGACGTTCCAGCTGTCGATGACGTGTCATTTTTCGTGAAAGAAGGAGAAATCTTTGCGTTTTTAGGTCCGAACGGTGCGGGTAAATCGACGACGGTGCAAATGTTGACGACACTCGTGAGACCGACATCTGGAGCGGCACGTGTCAATGGATTCGATGTCGTTAAACAAGAAAAAGATGTCCGATTATCGATTGGAGTTGCCTTACAAGAAACAGGAATCGATAAAGTGTTGACGGGACGAGAGCTCCTTGTCTTACAAGGGCGTTTGTTTAAGATGTCGAATGAAGAGGCGCAACGTCGAGCCGATGAGTTACTCGAAGTCGTTTCACTGACGGATGCGGCCGATCGCCGGAGTGGTACCTATTCCGGTGGGATGCGACGACGTCTCGACTTGGCTCTCACACTCGTCCATCGTCCGACGGTCTTGTTTTTAGACGAACCGACGACCGGACTCGATCCGGCGAGCCGAATCGAAATTTGGAATGAAGTACGCCGATTGAACGAGGAATTCGGGACGACGATTTTTTTAACGACCCAATACTTAGAGGAAGCAGATGAGTTGGCTGACCGGATTGCAATCATCAATCACGGGAAGATTGTGAGTGAAGGAACGGCCGAGGAATTGAAACAGCTCGTCGGTGAAGAGACGATTTCGATGGACTTCGCTACAGAATCTGAAGCTACCCTTGCCGCGACGCGATGTCATACATCTTCGAATGGCACACATGTATCGTTTGAGTTACGTGACATGACGTTGACTGAGATTATTCGTTCCTTGGATGAACAAGGGTTGCAGCCTGAACGATTGACTGTCAAGCAACCATCGCTCGATGATGTATTCTTGAAAGTGACAGGCGAATCGTATGAAGGAGGCGAGATCCGTGTGGACTGAGACATGGCTATTCACGAAACGGAGTTTGCTGACGACTATTCGAAATCCGTTTTCATTCATCCCGAACTTGATCATTTCTGTATTCTTTTTACTTGTGTATACGAGTGGCTTGTCGAGCGTGGCCTCGTTGCCTCAGTTCGAAGGGAGCGACTATTTGAATTTCATCTTACCCGTATCCATTGTTTCAGGTGCAGTCGGGGGAGCGGGAGGCACGGGTCAGGCACTTGTCCGAGATATTGAGAGTGGCTATTTCGCAAGGCTCTTGTTGACACCGGCGACCCGTACGGCGATTGTGCTCGGACCGATGATTGCGGGGATGTTGCAGTTACTCGTCCAAACGCTACTTATTTTTGCTGTCGCGTTTCTCCTAGGTCTCACGATTCCAGTCGGGGCAATCGGTTTCTTCTTCACAGTACTGCTCGCGATTGGATTTGGACTTGGTTTCGCAGGATATTCAGTAGGTGTCGCCTTGAAGACACGAAATGCACAAGCGGCACAGGCAGGGACGTTGTTGTTCTTTCCTTTAATTTTCCTGTCGACGACGTTCGTTCCGAAAGAATTGATTGAAGCCGAATGGTTGAAAGTGGCGGCGACGTTCAATCCAACCACGTATATTTTCGAAGGGATGCGAGCGGTTCTGACGCAACCGGAGATTGACTGGGGTGCTTTATCTGCAGGGCTCGCAGTCGCGGGTACGATGAGTGTACTCATGATCGTCTTTGCGGCAACGAACGCGAGAGGGGCATTGAAGCAAAAATAAAAACGACTCGGTTCCGATGAACCGAGTCGTGATATTGTATTAGAGATATGATCCAGCGCCTACATAGCGTGGTGCCCAGTATCCAGAAGTGAAGCTCGCGTATTTAACGCCGCCTGTTTCTGAGTTGATCATTTGTGTTTTGCTAAGTGCCATTCCGACGTGTTGAATCGTTCCGCCTGAATGTGAGAAGAAGACGAGATCGCCTGCTTGGATCGATGACTTCGAGATTTTCTTCGCGCTTGAGTATTGCTGACGTGAAGAACGTGGAAGTGTTTTTCCGATTGCTTTCTTGTACACGTGTCCAGTATATCCTGAGCAGTCAAAACCTGAAGTTGTTGTTCCACCATAGCGATACGGTGTTCCGAGATATTTCTTCGATTCAGCGACGAGTTTCGAACGTTTGCTAGAAGATGACGTTGAAACCGTTGTTGATGTCGACGTGTTCGCTTTCAAGTATGTGTACGTTGAAGAAGCTGAGATGTAACGGTGTGTGCCTTTGTAGTTGATTTTATAGAACGAACCGGATTTACCAAGGTATGTATAGCGTTGACCTTTATCCATTTTCGCGACGACTTTCGATGATGTAAGTGACGGGGCAGTACGGATGTTCAAACCGTTTACTTTCGAGTAAGCAAATGTACCGGTAGCGGCTTCTGCTTGTTCACCTGTTGAGAACATAAGACCCGAGAAAGCGACAGTGGCAGCGACGACGATTGATGCGATACGCTTTAACATTGTATAAATCCCTCCGTTTTTAAAATCAAGACATTCGTATATGACAAATCGAGTAATTTTTAATGGTAGAGCACAAGTTGCGGCATATACCCGGTTTCCTGTGCAAATAAACTATATCATGCGCAAGACCGATAGCATTTTTCAATCGCAAGTCAAAAAAGTGTTTTCTTGTAACAAAAATGAAACAATATGTGGATATAGCACTTATTTTGTTACAAAACGATCTTTTACTGTGTAAGGATTTGTACAAGAGGGAAACGATTGAACAAAAGGTGATTTTTGCACGGTGACGGCACGGGCAAAATGTGGTTAGATGATGGCAGAACAAATGAATCAAGTTGAATGCTTCTTGTAATGAAATGTAGAAAGATAGGTGACTTGAATGAGTCAACAGACAGAACCGACAAAGAACTATACACTTCGTGAGCTTGAAACGAAGACGTTGAAAGAATTATATGAAATTGCCAAAGAAGTCAAAGTACCGAACTTTCGAGAAGCACGGAAGCGTGAGCTCATGTTTCGTATTTTGAAATCACAGGCTGAATCAAAAGATTTATACTTCCTCGAAGGTATTTTAGAGATCATCCCACCGAATCCTCAGTCTCAAAATGATGGCGGATTTGGATTCCTCCGACCAATCAACTATTCTCAATCTTCCGAAGACATCTATATCGCTGCATCGCAAATTCGTCGCTTTAATCTTCGAAACGGGGACCTTGTCACAGGAAAGGTCCGTAAACCGAAAGAGAATGAACGGTTCCAAGGTTTGTTGAGTGTTGAAGCGGTCAACGGAGAGTCGACGGACTCGACGCGTTCGCGTGATTATTTCCCGGCATTGACACCGATTTATCCAGAACAACAGATGGTGCTCGAGACAGAGCCGACCCATCTTTCGGTTCGTGTCATGGATATGATCGCACCAGTCGGGTTTGGCCAACGCGGGTTGATTGTGGCACCACCAAAAGCGGGGAAAACGTCGCTTTTAAAAGAAATTGCCAACTCGATCACGACGAATCATCCGAACGTCGAATTAATCATTCTTCTAATCGATGAACGACCGGAGGAAGTGACGGATATTCAACGTTCTGTACCGGACGCAGACGTGGCGTTCTCGACTTTTGACGAGACACCGGAAAACCATGCGCGTATTTCAGAACTCGTTCTCGAACGCGCGATGCGTCTCGTGGAACATAAGAAAGACGTGGTCATCCTACTCGATTCCATCACACGCTTGACGCGTGCGTACAACCTGTCTGTTCCACCAAGCGGACGGACACTCTCGGGGGGGATTGACCCGGCGGCGTTCCACAAACCGAAAAAGTTCTTCGGAGCGGCACGGAATATCGAGGATGGAGGTAGCTTGACTATCCTCGCGACAGCGCTCGTCGATACCGGATCGCGAATGGACGACGTCATCTATGAAGAGTTCAAAGGAACAGGGAACATGGAACTGCATCTGGACCGGAAATTGGCAGAGCGCCGGATCTTCCCTGCAATCGACATTCGTCGCTCGGGAACACGGAAAGAAGAGTTGTTACTAGGGAAGGACGAACTCGATTCGCTCTGGACGATTCGTCGTACAATGAACGAGTCTCCAGACTTCGTCGAACAGTTCTTACGCCGTGTCCGTGAGACGAAAACAAACCTCGACTTTTTTGCTGCGCTAGAGGCAGATAAGAAAAAAAGACGACCGGTGAAAAAAACGAAAACAGACTTGTAAAACCTATAGTAGGGTGATATTATATTCTAGTGAACTTTCTCTAGGTTGAAAGAATACTTAGGGCCGAAGGAGTTGAAAAGCAATGAAACAAGGAATCCACCCAGAATACCGTAAAGTCGTATTCATGGACTCGACGACAGAATTCAAATTCATCACTGGTTCAACTCGTTACTCTAACGAGACAATCACGATGGAAGATGGAAACGAGTACCCACTCATCCGTGTCGATGTATCTTCTGATTCGCACCCGTTCTACACAGGTCGCCAGAAATTCGCATCTGCAGATGGTCGTATCGAGCGCTTCAACAAGAAATACCAACGTTAATCGTAAAGTTGTATGCTCACCGCCTAGGGATTGCCCTTGGCGGTTTTTTGTTGCATCGACACGGGTAAAGAGACGAAAGTATGTCGTGAGGGGGCCGTTATGGAATTTATACTCATTAGTATTAGCTTGTTGATCGGGGTCGGCATCATGTCTCAATGGTTGGCATGGCGTTATCAAATCCCGGCAATCATCATTATGACGCTCGCTGGAGTATTGGCGGGTCCGATCCTCGGGCTGTTCGATCCGCGTGAATTATTAGGGGATTTATATAGTCCGATCATTTCGTTTGCGGTCGCCATCATCTTATTCGAAGGAAGTCTTGGGCTTCACTTTAGCGAAATCAATCAGTTCCGGAGATCGATCGTCCGGATTGTCACGATTGGAGTCGCGCTCTCATTTGTCGGGATGTCGCTACTCATTCAATATGTAGGAGGGTTACATTGGGTCGTCGCCTGGACGATGGGGGCGCTCTTCGTCGTGACGGGTCCGACTGTCGTCATTCCGTTGTTGCGTCAGGCACACTTGAAAGATCGAGTCGGAGCGATTTTAAAATGGGAAGGCATCATTGTCGACCCTGTTGGAGCATTACTCGGGCTCTTCGTCGTTCGACTTGGATACATCGTATATGAAGGTATGGATTTATGGATGCAACTCCTCTTTGCAGGTGCCTGTATTGTAGGGATTGGACTCGGTTACTTGTTCGGCCATCTCTTGATGGGATGGTTTGTGGCAGAAAAAGTACCTCGCTACCTCCGTGCCTCGGTTACGTTGACGGCTGTCCTCATCTTATTCTCACTCAGTGAGCTTATGATGCATGAAGTCGGGCTGCTCGCCGTGACGGCGATGGGGATGACGATGGCCAATACGAAACATCGGGATGAAGAAATCATCGAAGAACTGCAATCATTCAAAGAGGATATTTCAATCTTGCTCATCTCGTCTGTCTTCATCTTGTTGACGGCTTCCCTGTCTCGGGCAGAGCTGTTGAATATTTTCCAATGGCCGCTTCTCTTGACGATTGCGGGCATCCTGTTCTTGGTTCGCCCAGTTGCGATTTACTTGTCGACCATCGGTGGAGGTTTGCCGCTAGCGGAACGAGGGTTCATTGGTTGGATTGCCCCACGCGGGATTGTCGCGATGACGGTCGCGGGATTCTTTGCTGAAGAAGTCGCGCATCTTGGGATTGACGATGCGAAGCAAATGTTGCCGCTCACACTCGGTCTCGTCTTCATTTCCGTTACACTGCACGGTCTCACGATTCGACCGCTCGCGCGAAAATTGAAATTAATCGATGAACAAAAAGAGGCGAACGCTGATGAATAAAGGACGGAGTTCTTTCAATCAGTATTTAGGAGAAGTCAACCCTTTTCCTCAACTCGAAAGATAGGTATAATCGGGAAGCGATTATCGATGGAGAGGGCGAAGAACAATGATGCATGTGACGAACCGATATGGTTGGATTGAAGTGATTTGTGGGAGTATGTTTTCGGGGAAGTCGGAGGAATTGATTCGCCGAGTCCGCCGTGCTCATTATGGAAAGATTCCGGTCCAAGTATTCAAACCAGCAATCGACGACCGGTATCATGAAGAGAACGTCGTCTCACACACAGGGAACTCGGTCGTGGCCGTGCCAATCGCATCAAGCCAAGACTTGTATGATGCCGTTCGTGAAGAAACACAGGTTATCGCGATTGACGAGGTGCAATTCTTTGATGAAGGAATTGTAGACGTCATCGAACAACTTGCGAACGAAGACAAACGCGTCATCTGCGCTGGGCTCGATATGGACTTTCGAGGCGAACCGTTCACGATGATGCCTGAACTGTTGTCACGCGCGGAGTTCGTGACGAAACTACAGGCCATCTGTTTGTCATGCGGCGCGCCTGCTTCGCGGACACAACGTCTGATCGACGGGCAACCGGCTCGGTATGAGGACCCGGTCATCTTGGTCGGGGCTTCCGAGTCTTACGAACCACGATGCCGACATTGTCATGATGTACCGAACAAACCACATCCGGTCCGCCATACGGTGGTAGACTGATGAATCGACGGACCGCCCTCGGCGGTCCGTTTTTTTGCTATAATAGATAGAGTTTGATTTGACGGAGAAAGGACGGATCATCATGTTTGACCGTTTAAGTGTATTAGAAGATCGTTACATGCAATTGAATGAAATGCTCGCCGATCCTGAGGTGCTCAGTGACTCGACGAAGTTGAGACAATATTCGAAAGAGCAGGCACAACTAGAAGAGACGGTACAGATGTATCGTCAGTATAAAGAAACAAGTACAGCTTTCAAGGAAGCGAAGACGATGCTTGAAGACCGGACGCTCGACGCCGACATGCGTGAATTGGCAAAAGAAGAGATGAACCTCCTCGAGCCAGAAGTCAAAGAGCTAGAAGCGAAACTGCGGATTTTATTGCTTCCAAAAGACCCGAACGATGACAAGAACGTTATCGTCGAAGTCCGAGGAGCAGCAGGCGGAGACGAAGCGGCACTCTTTGCAGGAGATTTATATAAGATGTATACGCGATTCGCTGAACGTCAAAATTGGAAAGTGGAACTCATTGACGCGAACTATACCGAACTCGGTGGATTTAAAGAAGTCACGTTCATGATCAACGGGGCAGGTGCCTATTCAAAGCTCAAGTTTGAGAACGGAGCCCATCGTGTGCAGCGAGTCCCGTCGACGGAATCGGGCGGACGAATTCATACGTCCACAGCAACGGTTGCCGTTCTTCCGGAAGCAGAGGATGTCGAAGTGCATATCGATATGAAAGATGTACGAGTTGATACGTTCACTTCATCTGGCCCAGGGGGACAATCGGTCAACACGACGCAATCAGCTGTCCGTTTGACACACATTCCTTCAGGGCTCGTCGTATCATGTCAAGATGAGAAGTCGCAGCATAAAAACAAGGATAAGGCGATGAAGGTCCTTCGAGCACGCCTGTATGACAAAATGCAAAGCGAACATATGGAAGAGTTGTCTGCGCAACGAAAATCGGCTGTCGGAACAGGTGACCGTTCCGAGCGGATCCGCACATACAACTTCCCACAAAGTCGTGTCACAGATCATCGGATCGGCTTGACCCTTCAAAAGTTGGACCGTGTCCTAGCAGGTGAACTCGAAGACATTATCGACGCACTCATCATGGACGAACAGGCGCGTCTCATGGAGGAAGCGGAATGATGCGGATTGCCGCGCTACTTAAGCAGACGGAAGAACGACTAGTTGAAGCTGGGCGCGACCGTGCGGCTGCCGAATGGTGGCTCATGCATGTGTTGCAAGTCGATCGCACCGGTCTCCTCGTTCGTTTGTCGGATGAATTGTCTTCAGATGAAGCGACACGGTTCGAGACGGGAATCGAGCGTTTATTGATCGGAGAACCGGTACAGCACGTGATTGGACATGCTCCGTTTTACGGGCGCTCGTTTGAAGTGAACCGGGATGTGTTGATTCCGAGACCAGAAACGGAAGAGTTGATCGACTGGGTACTTGGGCAACTTCGTCACATCAAGGATGATGAGATTGTCGATGTCGGGACAGGAAGCGGGGCCATTGCGATTACCTTGAGCCTCGAGCTCGGCGTACGTGTACAGACGGTCGATATTTCGCGTGAGGCGATTGAAGTCGCTAAACGAAATGCAGCCACACTTAGCGCAACTGTACGGTTTTATGAAGGAGACGGGCTCGCACCGATTGCGGACCACTCGATTCGCGTTCTCGTCTCAAATCCGCCTTACATCGAGGCCGATGAGCTGTTAGATGAGACGGTCGTCGGCTACGAACCGCACCTTGCGCTCTTCGGAGGGAAGGATGGGCTCGACATGTATCGGCAATTAATATTGGAATCGGTGCGCGTCTTACGTGCCGATTGGCATTTGATTGCGTTTGAAATCGGGTATAACCAAGGACAAGATGTGAAATCATTACTGTCTGAACGTTATCCTGAAGCAGAAACGGGTATTTTAAAAGATATAAACGGCAAGGACCGTATCGTCTATGCCGTAAGGGAAGGGATTGCGTATGGAAACGAAATGGATTAATTCGAATGAGATTGAAGAGGGGGTACGTGTTCTTCAAGCGGGTGAAATCATCGCCATGCCGACAGAAACCGTCTATGGTCTTGCGGGAGATGCCATGAACGATGTGGCAATTCGAAAGATTTTTGAGGCAAAAGGTCGTCCGTCGGATAACCCGCTCATCGTCCATATCGCTTCAATCGACCAAACGAGTTTGTTTGTCGATTCGATTCCTCCTGTTGCCAAACGCTTAATGGATGCGTTTTGGCCAGGCGCTTTGACGATCATCTTGCCTTCAAACGGACGAGCCTCTTCGCTCGTGACCGCGGGCCTCGATTCCATCGGACTCCGGATGCCGAATCATCCGGCAGCACTCGAGTTGATTCGCAAGTCAGGGTTAGGGCTTGCGGCTCCGAGTGCGAATCGTTCCGGACGACCTTCGCCGACAACTGCTCAACATGTCGCGGATGATTTGAACGGACGAATCGCAGGAATCGTGGATGGGGGTCCTACCGGAATCGGAGTCGAGTCAACCGTTGTGGATTGTACGGGGGACACGGTAACGATTTTACGACCAGGTGGTGTGACGCGAGAAGAAATGGAAGCTGTCATTGGACCGGTCGCCTTAGATGCCAATTTGAGTAACGATGAAGCCACACCACGATCGCCGGGAATGAAGTACACGCACTATGCCCCAACGGCACCTGTTTTTTTAGTCGATGGCACACGCAAAGATTTAGAACGTGTCATCGAGGAGCGGAAGCAAGCGGGGGTGCGAATCGGTGCACTCGTCTTCGACGAGAACCCGACACCGGCTGAGGTCACGTATTCACTTGGGACCTCGATGGAAGTGGCGGCGCAACGTTTATACGACGCGCTTCGTCGATTTGATGAAACAGACGTGGATGAGATTTATGTGAACACGATTGAACCGGTCGGAGTCGCACTTGCCGTCTATAACCGTCTATACAAAGCAGCGGGCGGAAAGATCGTGCACCCGACGAAAGATGCCTAAAGACATAGAGGAGGACACGCGATGTCAATGAAACGCGTATTATTCATATGTAGTGGCAACACGTGCCGAAGCCCGATGGCGATGGCCTTGCTCCGTTCGAAGATGACCGGGGATGAGTTTGATATTCGCTCAGCTGGTCTACGGACGATGCAAGGATTCGATGCTTCAGAAAACGCACTGCAAGTTCTCAGAGAACGTGGGATTGAGCTCGATCATGTCACCCAGACGTTCGATGAAGTGTTAGGGAATTGGGCGGATATCATCTTGACGATGACACGCGCACACCGTGAACAAATTCGGGATACATACCCGGATTTGTCTGAGCGGACGTACACGCTCTATGAATTCGTGACGGGACTCGAACGGGACATCAACGATCCGTTCGGCGGTTCGATGAATGTGTATCGCCAGGTGCGAAACGAGCTCGAACCACTCGTGAATCGACTTGTGTTAAAATTAACGAATGATGGGTCAAAGGTGACGAAACCACCGAGACGCCTACCAAAGAAGACGGGGGAATGAACGAATGAAAATTGCAATTGGCGCTGATCATGGCGGCTTCAACTTGAAGAAAGAAATCGTAGCCTTGCTTGAGGAACTCGGACATGAGTATAAAGATTTCGGGACGCACTCAGCGGACTCGATTGACTACCCGGATGTGGCCATCCCGGTCGCAGAAGCGGTAGCGGCAGGTGAATTCGATCGTGGGATTTTGATTTGCGGTACGGGAATCGGAATCGGGATTGCGGCGAACAAAGTCAAAGGGATTCGTGCGGCACTCGTCCATGATTCATTCAGTGCAAAAGCGACACGTCAGCATAACGATTCGAACATCATGACGATGGGCGAGCGTGTCATCGGACCTGGTCTTGCACTCGACTTGGTGACGACGTGGCTCGATACGGACTTTGAAGGTGGTCGCCATTCAAACCGTGTCGACAAGATGAGTTCTTACGAATCGAAGTGAGTCAAATGAAGACGGAACTTCTCGGATTGTTGACGGAGCTTCACGAACGGTTCCCTTTGAATGATGAGCGCATTCTCGTCATCGGATGCTCGACGAGTGAAGTGCTCGGAAAAACGATTGGGAAGGCAGGTTCCGTTGATGTCGCAAGCGAATTGATGGAAGCGTTCCTTGAATTTAGAAAGAAGACAGGTGTCCATTTGGCGTTTCAAGGGTGTGAGCATATCAATCGTGCCCTCACCGTTGAGCGCCGGACACTCAAACAGTTCGGTCTCACAGAAGTGACGGTCGTCCCGATCCGGTCCGCGGGCGGAGCGATGTCAGAGAAGGCTTATGCCAACTTTGATGAACCATGTGTCGTCGAATCGATTCAAGCAGATGCCGGGATTGATATCGGCTCGACATTGATTGGGATGCATTTGAAACCGGTCGCGATACCGGTTCGGTTATCATCGAAGCATCTCGGAGAGGCGTACGTCACGTTCGCAGTCACGAGACCGAAACTGATTGGTGGGCCACGGGCTCAGTATCCAAATAAATGAAGAAAGCATCGCATTTAGGTTTTTCGACCGAATGCGATGCTTTTTTGTTCAAATTATAAATCTTCTCCAAAAAGATAGGAGATGACCATCGGGAAACGCTCACGCCAGGCGAGCTCGTTGTGAACTCCTTCTTCAATCACTTCGAATCGGATGTGTTCGACCTTGTCTTTTAACAAGTTGTACACGCGTTCGCTCGACTCACGATACATCTCGTTCGTCGGTCCATTTTCGATCGGTTCCTCGACTTCTTTTGCGCCGACGTCCAAGTAAAGACGCTCGACGCCCTTCAAATCGCTCGCTTCAATCAATTGTTCCAGCTCGGTTTGGTTGAACCAAAATGCAGAGGACAGGGAAGCGACACGCTTGAAGACGTCTGGATATACACATGCTGCATATATCGAGATGAGCCCACCCATCGAACTTCCCATCATCGCTGTTTCTTCCGGAATCGTCCGATAGTCAGCATCGATTTGAGGTTTCAATTCCTGCGCGATGTATTCGATATACGCCGAACCCTGCCCGCCGAGCACGATGTCACTTCCGAGCAAACTTTCACCGATATAAGGGTTTTCCCACGGTCCATACTCATCGAGTCGTTGTTCGCCTGGTGCACTATCGAGGGCGACGACAATCAAGTCACGCTTCGAGGCGTCTAAATATTCACCGACGCGCCAGCTCATGTTGTAGCTCGCATCCTCGTCAGCAAAACAGTTTTGTCCGTCGTGCATGTAGAGGACCGGATATCGTTTTTCGGACGTCTCATAGTCGGCAGGTGTGTAGATTCGGACCGTTCGTGTCCGTTCGAACGGTGTGATCGTCAGTTCTTTTGTCTCAATCATAAGTGGCCTCCTCACAGTTACATTCTTATTAATGATACCCAACTTTTCATCAGATTATTGCGATACCCAAAAAAACAAGCATGTGGTACGATGGGGGTGTTGATTTTTAGACATTTAGAGGGGGTCTTCACATGGTAAACACGACGAAGTTGAAAGTGCAGGATGCGGAATTATTTGAGGCAATGCAACACGAGCTCGGTCGACAGCGCGACAACATCGAACTCATCGCTTCAGAAAACTTTGTTTCAGAAGCGGTCATGGAAGCGCAAGGAGGCGTATTGACGAACAAATATGCCGAAGGATATCCGGGACGCCGCTATTACGGTGGCTGTGAGTTTGTCGACGTTGCTGAGAACTTGGCGCGTGACCGTGCGAAAGAATTGTTCGGTGCAGAACATGCGAACGTACAACCACACTCGGGTGCACAAGCGAACATGGCGGTCTACTTCACGGTGCTTGAAGCAGGAGATACGGTTCTCGGAATGAACTTGTCTCATGGTGGTCACTTGACGCACGGTAGCCCGGTCAACTTCTCAGGTGTGCAATATAACTTCGTCGAATATGGTGTAGACAAAGAGACAGAACACATCGATTACGACGTCGTCGCTGCACTTGCGAAGGAACATAAGCCGAAATTGATTGTTGCGGGAGCATCGGCATATCCACGTACAATCGACTTCGCGAAGTTCCGTGAGATCGCGGACAGTGTCGATGCTTATCTTATGGTCGATATGGCGCACATCGCCGGACTCGTGGCAGCAGGTCTGCATCCGAACCCGGTCGAACATGCGCATTTCGTCACGACGACGACGCACAAGACGCTCCGTGGACCACGTGGAGGGATGATTCTTTGTAAAGAAGAGTTCGCCAAAGCAATCGATAAGTCGATTTTCCCAGGGATTCAAGGAGGACCGCTCATGCACGTCATCGCGGCAAAAGCGGTCGCGTTCGGTGAGGCACTCCAACCGGAATTCAAAGATTACCAACGTCAAGTCATTGCGAATGCACAAGCACTTGCGGCAGGCCTTGAAGAAGAGGGACTTCGAATCGTATCGGGCGGAACGGACAATCACCTATTGCTTGTCGATCTTCGAGGAATCGACATCACAGGTAAAGCAGCTGAGCATGCATTGGATGCAGCGGGAATCACGGTCAATAAAAACACGATTCCATTCGACCCGGCATCACCGTTTGTCACAAGCGGAATCCGTCTTGGAACGGCTGCGATGACGACTCGTGGCTTCAAAGAAGCGGATATGAAAGAAGTGGCACATCTCATCGGGCGTGTGCTGAAACAACATGAAGACGAGGCGGTAATCGCGGAAGCACTTCAAGACGTGCAATCGTTAACGGCGAAGTTCCCGCTTTACCCTGAACGAGGCTGAGTCAATGGATATTCGGACACTAGCAGAACGAGAGCTATCCGAACTTCCATTGTTCGATATGACAGAATGGTTGGCTCGTAAAGGGGAATACGATCCTTCTTTCCGTCTTGTCGCCAGTGAGTTCGGTGTCATCACGACGCTCCTCGACCATGGCTATTATGAAGAAGCGAGCGAACGAATCGTGCCGCTCCTCGGGATGAAAGTGCCTGCTGCTTTCCATCGACTAGGTCTTGCGCTAGAAGTGAAGGCGAACGGAAGAAAAGCGGCCAAGCGCCGCTTTCGTTCGTTCTCGTCGGCTGTCATCCAACATTCGGATTTAGCCGAGTGGCGACAGGCGTTCAAGCTCGATAAGAAATGGCTCGGACTTCCGTTAGTGGTCGGTCTTGCGGCTGGAGCGCTCATATTTTGGCCAGATGCCGAACCGCCCGTCGTCACGCCGGACGAGCCGGACGAAGTCGTTGTCGAGACCGTAACGGAAGAAGAAGCACTCGCCGAACGCCTTGAAGAGCTCGAGGCAGAAGTCGCCCGACTCGAAGAAGAGAATGAGAAACTTCAAGATTCGGACGAACAGAAGCCAAAGGAATCAACCGAAGAGGCACCGGACATATCAACGGATGTTGTACCGCTGGCTGAGGTAGAATCACTCGTTCAAGATAAACAGTATGAAAAAGCCGACCGCCTATTAGGTGGAAAAGCGAAAGTCGGACAAGAACAAGCAGTTGGGTTTTATCGACTTCTTGTCGACAATAAGTTAGGACAAGCAGACATTGCGGACTATGCGGCTTATCTCGAGTCGTATCCAGAATCCGGTTATAAGGCGGATGTCCTTTGGATGAAAGGGATTGCCGAGAAAAAAGCGAATGACCCGGCTTATCGTGAAACATTGACGACCGTTTCAGAGATGGAAGGGACGTATTGGGCACCGATTGCGAAGTCCGTGCTCGAAGAGTAAGGTGCTACATGAGTAGCGCCTTTTCTCATGAAATTCTAATGAAGTACACCACGATTTCTCGTTTTCCTGTCGTATGATTTGAGGTAGGAGGGATGCGTGTATGAAACGTGTAATGAAAACCATTGGAACAACTTTATTGGCGATCGGACTTATGGGAATCGGGCTTGCCGGATTTTTGTTCTTCACTTCACCTGGACAATCCAGCCTGTCGCAACTATCGCTAGCGGCGCTAGAAGTCGAACAGCAGATGGAACAAGTCGATACGAAGTGGGATGAATGGGAAGATGATTTAGAAAGACGAATCGAGCAAGCCGTTCCAGAAGGCGTTCGTCTGTTTTTTGCGGATTGAATTCGGGAAATGAATAACAGTACGTCGAGCCAACCGCTCGGCGTTTTTTCAAAGGAGTGAGCAGGATGCAGACGATTCTCGTCATAGAAGATGATTCGAAGATTGCGCGATTACTGGAGTTGGAATTGAAGCATGCGGGATATGCGGTCATGGTGGCGACAGACGGTCGTACCGGTTTGGAACGAGCTCTCGCTGACGATGTCGACCTCGTGTTGCTTGACGTGATGTTACCTCAAATGAGTGGACTCGAGGTGGTCCGTCGTCTGAAAGAAGAGCGACCTTTGTTACCGGTTCTGATGGTGACGGCCCGTGGCGATCGATACGACAAAGTGAGTGGTCTTGATCTTGGCGCAGATGATTACATCACAAAACCATTTGAAATAGAAGAGGTGCTCGCACGAATTCGGGCATTTTTACGAATGCGCCAGCTTGTTCGTCAGGACCATTCCGAACAGGTGTTGACGTACGACACATTGACTGTCGACGTGAATCGTCATGAAGTATATTGTGACGGAAAGAAAGTAGATTTGACTCGACGTGAGTTTGACTTGTTGGTTTTCTTTTTAGAGAATCCGGAGCGTGTTTTGACGCGTGACCAACTCGTCGAACACGTGTGGGGATTCGACTACTATGGGGATACGAATGTCGTGGACGTGTATGTCCGATACGTAAGGAAAAAACTGACCGGCTCTTGGATTCAAACGGTTCGTGGTGTCGGCTATATGTTGAAGCGTGGTGAGTGACCGATGCTACGAACAAAAATTGCGTGGGCGATGACAGGGTTTATGCTGTTGCTTCTTCTCGTCTCCTTTGGCGTAACCTGGTTCGTCGCCAGACAGGAAATTGTCGATTCGCGTTTTGACGTGTTACTGCAGGCGTTGAATCTCTTGGAAGAAGATGTCCGGAATAGCGATGCGGTATTGTCGCTTCATGAGGACAGTGTTGTGTTAGAACGTCAAGAAAACGGCGAATGGGGAATCATCGGAGGAGAAGTGCCAGACGGAACGACGTTTCCCATCAATTACGGGGAACCGGCCCTCATCGATGATTGGTTTGTGGTCGCGACGACGGATGGACTAGCGTTCGGCTTTCAGGATCGAGATGTGAGCAATACGATTCAAGCGCTCGCAACCATTTTTCTCGTCATGTTCTTCTTTGCTGTTCTCTTGACGTTCCTAGGGGCGTGGTGGATTTTACGTCAAGGTCTGTCACCGTTACGCCGATTGACAGAGACGATGGAACGGATCACGGAGTCCGGTAAGTTAGAGACAATCGAAGTGGCTGACCGAAAAGATGAAGTGACGACTCTTTCGGACGGATTTAATCATATGATTGAGCGAGTCGAAGGGACGATGGAGCAACAACGTCGTTTCGTCGCCGATGTTTCACATGAACTCAAGACACCGTTGACCGTCATCGAGGGCTATGCGAAGTTATTACAACGATGGGGACAAGAAGATGAGAGTGTACGTGCCGAAGCGATTGACCATATTTTAACGGAGTCGCGTCAAATGCGAAATGATTTGATTGAACCTATGCTCGAATTGAATCGATTTGCTGCACTCGAACAGGTAGAGCGAGAAGAAATCGATTTAGCTGAACTTGGGGAATCAATAGGAGAACGTTTTTTGCGGTCGCACAGCGTCCATTTACCTATTGAAGCTACAGGGAGCTGGTTTGGTCATCGTGAGTCGTTACAGCGGATTCTTGTCATCCTATTAGACAATAGTTTGAAGTATGCGGAAGAGACGAGCCTTCATTTGAAGAGTGATCGAATTGAGGTACGCGATCGAGGACCGATTCTTTCGGATGATGTGAGGAATCGGCTGTTCGATCGATTCTACCGATTAGATGAAGCGCGCGATCGCAGTGGGAGCGGTCTTGGTCTCGCGATTGCGAAAGAAGTAGCGGACTTGAATGAGTGGACGATAGGAAGTAGATCGAATCATCCGGATGGCAGTATATTTTTCCTGACTCGATGATGAATATTTCGCATTTTCTCATCAACTTCTAATGAAGCCTTAAATATGCTCTCACGGAAGAGGCTTATGATGAAAATAAGAAGAACACATCATGAGGAGGAAACAAACATGAAACGCATCGGTTGGATTATCGGCGCATTATTAGCTGTCATGGCAATTGTTGGAATTGGATTTTACGTAAACGGGAATCAGACGGATACGGTCATTGTTCCACAAGCAATCAATCAAGCGAGTGACGATCGATCAACGAACAACCCAGATGACACTGCTACATCGGATGGCTCAAGTAGCGCATCAGATGTTTCGTCAGCAGCGCGAGTGGGAGATGGAGACGACTATAAACTATACGGGACGCTCGTGAAGTTATCGAAAGAAGATGTCACCATCAGCTTCAATGGAAAAGAGTCGACATACCCTATAGCGGCGACACATGAAATCGATGACGATACACCGCAAGTGGGTGACCGGGTAAAACTCGAATTGAACCGAGATGATGAAGTGAAGGAAGTGGACCGTGAGAGTGGTGATGATGCGTATATTTACGGCACGCTCGTCAAACTCACAAATCAAGAAGTCACGATTAAAATCGATGGGAAAGACAACGTATATCCACTTGCCGCACGCTCTGAAATCGATGATGACACTCCGCGTGTCGGCGACCCTGTCAAACTTGAGCTAAATCAAGATGGGGCGGTCATTGAAGTCGATCGTGAATCAGAGGACGACCAGAATGAACAAGATGATTCTTCGCAGGACGACTCATCTCAAGATGACTAATGAAGTGATAAAAAGGACTAATCTCTTGATGGATTAGTTCTTTTTTTGTTGCTAGACGTTGAAGTATAAAATGAGTTGGACCGCTTTCGTCAAGTCATCGGAAACGTAATAATTCTGAAATCATCACAAAAATTGGTTCTATGTTATGATGTACAAGAAAAATTTAGGTGGTTTCCACCTAATTGGGAATGAGGAGGAACATCAATGCGCACGTATTGGAGAATCTTGCTCAGTTGTATCTTGTTGAGTGGATGTGGTGCCGAGACGTTGAACGCGATTGAGTTACGTCCTTTGTCTTCCTATCGAGTCGAGCAAGACCCTGAGATACCGTTAATGAAACAAACACAAGAGAAGCTACTTACATACTGTGAGCGTCGTCCGACAGATGTCTTACCAGAGCGACGAGCAAAGGTGGCGGAAGTGACATTTCATCATCCGCTCTATGAAGTACTCGGCTCCAAAACGGTAAAATATTTTGCGGCGGGGGATGAACGTTATATCACCTGTGCGAACAGCAATGAGTTGATGGAGCGAACGTTTGCCGTGGAGCCGATTCAAGCGTTTGAAGCACTCGAACCAGATCGTTTTCAAGAGTCGAAAGTGGTCTCGACAATCGAGTTTGAGCGCATCGATGACCTTGAATCGATTACAAGTACGTTCACCTTGAACGAGACGCATGAAGAAGTGATGCCCGATTCGGCTTTCCGTTATACGACACCGGATACAGGAGCGATCTATGTGACATTCGAGACGATTCGAAACGGGCGTACACTTGACCCGATCATTGAACCAAAACTATTCCCGTTTCAAAGCGGAGAGAATGAAGGGTATGTTTTCTTGACGAGACGGGCCGATGATCGTCTCACCCTACAAATCGGAGAGGCGTCCTCGCTCAAACAACTCGTCCTACCGAATATATATGAGGCTCCTTATATGAAAGCCGATCCGAAAGAAGAGATTTCACTAAAGGGAAATCATCGCGAACTCATGAAACGCATCATCTTATCGGACCGAACGATTGAAGGGGATGTGGCTGAAGAGACGTCGTTATCGTTATCGAAAACATATGGAACGGTCCTTGAAATTTGGGGACATGTCCGCCGTCCTGTGACAAACAAGATGTCCACGCGCCCCGCCGAAGGGGAAACGCGCTTGGCGGTTTTTGAATCGGATCAAGATACAATCTGGCTAGACGGACCAAAAACGCAAGAGTTGTTTGACGCCTTGTCTCATATTCAGCCGCATGAAAAAACGTCTACAGCTGTCAAAATCGGAGACTTGCATCTGTATGAAGAATTGACTGAGCAATCCTTTGACGTATGGAAAACGGAAACAGAACTCTATTTAGTCGATCAACACACATCTCAATCGTATGAACTTCCGGGCAATGAATATTTCCAGGTCATTCAACCATAAGTGGCGTCTGACCTTTGATAAAATAGAAGTTGGCTCTACCCATCTCAACAGAGTTAGGGTACAATGCTCGAGAGAGAATGAGAGAGGAGTGAAGCAAGATGGGAAAAGTACATGTTTATGACCATCCTTTGATTCAGCACAAAATGACGATTATGCGTAAAGTAGAGACGGGGACGAAGCAGTTCCGTGAACTCGTCGACGAAGTTTCTTCACTTATGGCATACGAAATCACGCGCAGCCTACCCCTAACAGACGTAGAAATCGAGACACCGGTCTCTGTTTCCACTCAAAAGATGATTGCCGGCAAGAAATTGGGAATCGTCCCTATTTTACGTGCAGGACTTGGTATGGTGGATGGGTTCCTCAAAATGATGCCGAACGTAAAAGTCGGTCATATCGGTCTTTACCGCGATCCGGAAACACTTGAACCACACGAATACTACTTGAAACTTCCGACAGACGTCACAGAACGCGACTTTATCGTTGTTGACCCGATGCTCGCGACAGGTGGTTCGGCTGTTGATGCGATTGCATCACTCAAGAAACACGGAGCGAAGTCAATCAAGTTGGCATGCCTCTGCGCAGCACCAGAAGGCGTAGAGCGTGTACAAGCAGAACATCCGGATGTAGAGATCTATCTTGCTGCACTCGATGAAAAATTAAATGACCACGGTTATATCGTTCCTGGACTTGGGGATGCGGGTGACCGTTTGTTTGGTACGAAGTAATGACTTGAAAGCGAGAATCGCCTATGCGATTTTCGCTTTTTTTACGATTGACACTGAATAATATTTATCATTTACGGATGTCACAAAATAGACACAAAACTAGAGCGAGAAGAATGGCGAACTGGGATGGAATTTATCTATTCTTTCTTATTTAAATAGAATCCCTCGATTTCGAATATAAAACCAGGATTGAGAAAGGGGTTTTGAACAGTATGAGATTCCTCACAAAAAAATGGGCGAAATCGCTCGACATGGTAAAAACATCCTCGGTATACTGATACAGGACGTTGAAAACGATTTCAAAATGAAGTCAACAGACGTTTCGTAACTCTTTGTGAACGTAAGCGTTTACCGATTGAATTTTCCAAAACGTGGGGGTATAACTGAACTATTCTTCATCTGATTCCGTTTGTGAAATGTTATAAAGTCAACATTTTTATTTCAACGTTTCTTCACACTTTCTTAAAAAAGTGCTTTGATCGTTTAGTTTATGAAGTGCGTAAAACTATTGATACGACTTGATTTAAAGCGCTTTTATAATTGTGAAATTCATTGACTTCTTATGCCATTTCTATTACTCTGAACTTGTGTGACTTTTGATGGTCACGCGAGTGTGAATTCGTGAAGAACAAGGGAGCACGTGAGACTCGAAAGGGGGATTTGGATGGCGAAAAAAGACAATCGTTATCTATCCTATGCCTCGCTCGCTTCACAAATCTCGACAGCACTTGCTGGACCGATTGTCATCGGTTATCTCGTCGGACAGTACGGCGAAAGACGTGAATTTTGGGGCACGTTTGGTTGGAATGTGTCGATTATCCTTGGACTCGTGTTCGGGGTTACGGCGCTAGTTCTCACCCTTCGGAGTTTATTGACAGGAGAGGACGAATGAATACGATTCAAGCAGACAGAAAAGCACAAAAAGAGTTGATGAAGCGTTATACGAAATGGTTTACCATTTGGTTTGCAATTTTGTTAGTTGGCGCCTTCATCGTCCCGATGTACAAAGCCGTTTTTCTCGGATTGTTCATCGGCGGGGTCGGGAGTCTCATCATTCTACATATGCAGAATCGAAGTGTCATACGTATGTATGACGTCATCGAGCATGGACGACGACCAAAGTCGCACGGGACCGTTTCAAGAATGGCGGTTGGTGCGTTAGCAGTGATAGTCGGTCTTCTCTACGAGGATCGAGTGTCCGTCATCGCGGTGGTAACTGGTCTAATCGCCGGCCACATCATACAATTTGGCGAGTTTACACTTGCCCAGCTCAGCAGGAAAAGAGGTGAATATTAATGGGTCATGAGTTTCCCACATATTCTCTGCACTTTGGGGACTATACGTTATACGGGAGCTGGACGAACGTCATTACAGTGCTAGTTGCAGCGTTACTCGTCTTCGTATTCGCCATTTGGGGGACAAGACGTTTGGCAATGAAGCCGACTGGCAAACAAAACTTCATGGAATTCTTCGCGGAGTTCGTACGTGGAATCATCGCAAGTGCGATGGACTGGAAGACAGGAGGACGCTTTATTGGATTTGGGATGACGTTGATTTTGTTCATTCTCTTCTCAAACTTGATGGGTCTACCGTTTAACGTCATTTCCGGACACTATTTGTGGTTCAACTCACCTACAGCCGATCCTTACGTAACCTTGGCGTTGTCGACACTCGTCGTTGCAATGTCGCACTATTACGGGGTGAAACTGCACGGATTGAAACACTATTCGGCGGAATTCGTAAAACCAGTCTGGTTCTTGCTTCCGATCAAATTGATCGAGGAGTTTGCGAACACGTTGACGCTCGGTTTGCGTCTATACGGTAACATCTTTGCCGGTGAAATCATGATTACCATCATCTTGGGACTCGCGATTACAGCTGAAGGCGCACTCAACCCGCTCGGTGCAATCTTTGCGGTCTTCCCAATGATTCTATGGCAAGGTTTTTCAATCTTTATCGGGGTTATCCAATCCTACATTTTCCTGACGCTTGCAATGGTGTACATCGGGCACAAAGCTTCGGCCGAACATTGATTCGGACATCTCGCCAGAGCGTTACAAACAAATTATTTACTTAACTTTTAGGAGGAATATACACAATGGAACAACTTAATCTTCTCGCAACAGCACTTGTTATCGGACTTGGAGCACTCGCAGCTGGTATCGGTAACGGTTTGATCGTATACGGAACAGTACAAGGACAAGCACGTCAACCAGAACTCAAGAACGAACTTCGTCAAACAATGTTCATCGGTATCGGTTTGGTTGAGGCCCTCCCGATCATCGGTGTGGCTGTCGGTTTCCTTCTCCTCAACTCTTGATTCCGAGTTAACGAGAATAGCATGAGAGGGAGCACGTCTCCCTCACTTATTTAGTCAAGAGGAGGGTATGCATGGATACGATGATGATTGCAGCTGGTGCTGGCGGCGAAGGCCTCCGCATTCTGGATATGATCTTTACAATTTTCACATTCCTCGTACTCTTGGCCCTGTTGAAGAAATTTGCTTGGGGACCACTCCTTGGAATGATGAGACAGCGTGAAGAGTATGTAGCGAACGAAATTGAACTCGCTGAAAAGAGCCGCAAAGATGCGGAACATTATGTCGTTGAACAACGTGACGCACTCAGTGCAGCACGTACTGAGTCAAAAGAAATGCTCGATGCAAGCCGTCGACAAGCAGAAGCAGAACAAGCACGCTTGGTGGAGCAGGCGCGTTTGGAAGCCGAACAAATTAAAATCGAGGCAGAGAAAGCGATTGAGCGCGAGCGTGAGCTTGCGAAACAATCTCTTCAAACGGAAGTCGTCACACAGGCACTTTCGGCAGCACGCCACGTCCTTCAATCAGACCTTAAAGGCGATGAAGCGAAACAGCGTGCCCTCGTTACAGACTTCCTGTCTAAAGCGAAAGGTGCGAACTGATGAACGCATCACTAGCAAAACGCTATGCCAAAGCGCTCTTCGACTTAGCGCGGGAACAAGGCACGCTCGACCAAGTCGAAGCGGAAGTGCGTCTGCTCGATGAAGTGCTCCACGCGACTCCTGAACTCATGGATCTCTTAACGAATCCGGCAGTCAGTGACAGCGAGCTTGCACAGCTTTTAAAAGACAGCTTTGGTGATATGACGGCGATTGTCGTGAACACACTTCTCGTCATGGTCGAAAACGACCGTGCGGCAGAGGTTCGCGCATTGCCACGTTACGTCCGCGAATTGATCAACGACTACCGTGGGATTGCAGAGGGTATTGTCACAAGCGCCTACCCGTTGTCGGCAACAGACTTGAAAGACGTCGAACTCGTCTTCGGACAGAAGCTCGGGAAGACGCTCCAATTGAAGAACGTCGTCGATGAAGAAGTCATCGGTGGACTCCGTGTCCAAGTCGGATACACGACGTACGATGATACGATCGAAACGAAACTTACACGCCTTGAGCGTGAATTGTTGAATGCGTAAGAAATAGGGGTGAATTCAATGACAATCAAAGCTGAAGAAATCAGCGCCCTGCTAAAAGAACGAATCGCTTCGTACGGTTCTGAAATCGAGGTCAGCGAGACAGGTACAGTCATTCAAGTAGGTGACGGTATCGCTCGTGCACACGGACTCGATAACGTTATGGCGGGGGAACTCGTAGAGTTCTCTAACGGCGTAATGGGCTTGGCGCAAAACTTAGAAGAAGGTAACGTCGGGATTATCATCCTTGGCGATTACAAAGGTATCAAAGAAGGCGACTCTGTCAAACGTACAGGTCGCATCATGGAAGTTCCAGTTGGCGAGGCACTCCTCGGACGTGTCGTCAACCCACTCGGACAACCAATCGATGGTCTTGGACCAATCGTAACTGACACGTATAACCCGATCGAGCGCAAAGCTTACGGCGTTATGGCACGTAAATCGGTTCACGAACCACTTCAAACAGGAATTAAGGCGATTGACGCCCTCGTTCCAATCGGTCGTGGTCAGCGTGAGCTCATCATCGGTGACCGTCAGACAGGTAAAACATCTGTTGCCATCGATACGATTATCAACCAAAAAGAAGAGAACATGATTTGTATCTACGTTGCCATCGGTCAGAAAGAATCGACTGTACGTGGCGTAGTAGAGACGCTTCGTCAAAACGGCGCACTCGATTACACAATCGTTGTTTCGGCATCGGCATCACAGCCGGCACCACTTCTTTACCTCGCACCATTCGCTGGGGTATCGATGGGTGAGTACTTCATGGACCGCGGACAACACGTCCTCGTCGTTTATGATGACCTTTCGAAACAAGCGGCAGCTTACCGTGAGCTCTCGCTCCTTCTCCGTCGTCCTCCAGGCCGCGAAGCCTATCCAGGAGATGTCTTCTACCTCCATTCACGCCTTCTTGAGCGTGCTGCGAAGTTGAACGACGAACTCGGCGGTGGTTCATTGACAGCACTTCCGTTCATCGAGACACAAGCATCGGATATCTCAGCATATATCCCGACAAACGTTATCTCGATCACAGACGGTCAAATCTTCCTTCAGTCGGACCTCTTCTTCTCTGGGGTACGTCCAGCGATCAACGCCGGCCTCTCGGTATCGCGTGTTGGTGGTTCGGCACAGGTGAAAGCGATGAAGAAAGTTGCAGGTACACTTCGTCTTGACCTCGCGTCATACCGTGAGCTCGAAGCGTTCGCTCAGTTCGGGTCAGATCTCGACAAAGCGACACAATCGAAGTTGAACCGTGGTCAGCGTACGGTTGAAGTCTTGAAACAAGACTTGAACGCTCCGCTTTCTGTAGACAAGCAAGTTATCATCATCTACGCACTCACGAAAGGTCATCTCGATGACATCCCAGTCACAGACATTCGTCGTTTCGAAACAGAAATGAACGCATGGCTTGACCAAAACCGTAAAGACCTCTGCCGTGAAATCCGTCAGACAGGAAACCTTCCTTCAGACGAGGCAATGGTCGACGCAATTACGGAATTCAAAAAGACGTTCTCGCCATCGGTTTAATCCGGTGACGAGCGTCTATTAAGGTGGTGAATCGAAATGGCATCATTACGTGAGATCCAGATGCGGATCACCTCGACCCAAAGCACGAAGCAAATCACGAAAGCGATGAACATGGTGTCGGCATCGAAGTTGAACCGGGCCCAAGGGAACAACGCCAACTTCAAGCCGTACATGGACAAGTTGCAAGAAGTCATCTCGTCGATCGCCGGTGGTACATCAGGCGCGACACACCCGATGCTTCAAGTACGTCCCGTCAAACGGACTGGTTATATCGTCATCACGTCAGACCGCGGACTCGCAGGCGGATACAACGCCAGCATCTTGCGTGACGTGTACCGTGAACTCAAAGACAAGCACACATCAACAGATGAGTATCGTCTTTACGTAATCGGAAAAGTCGGTGTCCAGTTCTTCAAGTCACGCAACATTCCGGTGTATAGCGCGATGACAGGGCTAAACGACCAACCAACTTTCGTTGAAGTCGCAGAAATCGTCAAACAGACGGTAGGTGCCTTCAGTGAGGGCGAGATTGATGAATTGAAGCTTTGCTACAACTCGTTCATCTCGGTCATCAGCCAGGAAGTGAAGATTCAACAATTGCTCCCGCTCGGGGATATCGAACAGTCCGCATCCAATGTGATGTATGAATACGAACCAGAAGAAGAAACGATCTTAGCGGCGCTCCTCCCACGTTATGCGGAAGGACTCATCTACGGCGCATTGCTCGATGCGAAAGTGTCAGAGCACGCAGCCCGGATGACGGCGATGTCGAGTGCGACAGACAATGCGGATGAACTCATTCGCGGACTCAAGCTCAAATTCAACCGCGCGCGTCAAGCAGCGATCACACAAGAAATCACAGAGATTGTCGGAGGTGCGTCGGCGCTTGAATAAGCGCACGCCCTCTAGATTGTAGGAGGCTAACACGATGAACGAATACGGCATGAAAGGCCGCGTAGTCGCAGTCATGGGCCCAGTTATCGACGTAAAGTTCGACAACCACTTACCGAACATCTACAACGCTCTCAAAGTCACGCACGTGGCAGCGACAGCGGACGATGTTAGTGTCGACTTAACGCTCGAAGTAGCTGTTCACCTTGGTGACGACACGGTCCGTACGATTGCGATGGACTCAACTGACGGCGTTCGCCGCGGTATGGAAGTACTTGACTTAGGATCACCGATTTCGGTACCAGTTGGAGAAGCGACACTTGGACGTGTCTTCAACGTTCTCGGTAACCCGATTGATGATAAAGAAGTGGCAGCTGACGTGCTTCGTGCACCGATTCACCGTCAAGCGCCAACATTTGACGAATTGTCAACGAAAGTTGAAATCCTTGAAACAGGGATTAAAGTCGTCGACCTTCTCGCACCATACATCAAAGGTGGTAAAATCGGCCTCTTCGGTGGTGCCGGTGTAGGGAAAACCGTCCTCATCCAGGAACTCATCAACAACATCGCGCAAGAGCACAGCGGGATTTCTGTATTCGCAGGAGTCGGTGAGCGTACGCGTGAAGGGAATGACTTGTTCCACGAGATGACGGACTCAGGCGTTATCAAGCAAACAGCGATGGTCTTCGGTCAGATGAACGAACCACCTGGTGCACGTCTCCGTGTTGCCTTGACTGGTTTGACAATGGCAGAGTACTTCCGTGACGAGCAAGGACAAGACGTTCTTCTCTTCGTTGATAACATCTTCCGTTTCACACAAGCAGGTTCGGAAGTTTCAGCCCTTCTCGGACGTATGCCGTCGGCGGTAGGTTACCAGCCGACACTTGCGACTGAAATGGGTATGCTTCAAGAGCGAATCACATCGACTGCAAAAGGATCGGTAACTTCGATTCAAGCGGTTTATGTACCAGCCGATGACTACACGGACCCGGCTCCGGCAACAACGTTCGCCCACCTTGATGCAACAACAAACCTTGAGCGTCGTCTTTCGGAGATGGGGATTTACCCAGCCGTTGACCCGCTCGCATCGACTTCACGTGCCCTCTCTCCTGAAATCGTAGGGAAAGAGCACTATGAAGTTGCACGTAATGTTCAACAGACGCTTCAGCGTTACAAAGAACTTCAAGACATCATCGCTATCCTCGGGATGGACGAGTTGTCTGAAGACGACAAACTCACGGTTCACCGTGCACGTCGTATTCAGTTCTTCTTATCACAAAACTTCCACGTGGCTGAGCAGTTCACGGGCCAAAAAGGTTCGTACGTGCCAGTCAAAGAGACAGTACGCGGCTTCAAAGAGATCCTCGAAGGTAAACACGACGATCTTCCTGAAGATGCATTCCGTCTCGTTGGTCCAATCGAAGACGTCATCGAAAAAGCGAAGACGTTGGTCTAAGACCTACGCGGAAGGGGGAAACTAGACGATGAATACTGTTCACGTCAACGTCGTCACCCCGGATGGTGCAGCCTTTGAAGGAAACGCACGAATGGTCATCGCCAAATCGGTCACTGGTGAGCTTGGTATTTTGCCAAAGCACATCCCGATGGTGACGCCACTCGACGTCTCAGTCCTCAAGCTGCGCCACGAAGATGGTGGACGCACGCTGATCGCAATCAGCGGCGGTTTCATGGAAGTTCGTCCCGACACGGTGACGATCTTAGCTGAAACAGCCGAAATGGCGGATAAAATCGACTATGATCGCGCTTCTGCGGCGAAAGTTCGTGCCGAGCGTCGTCTTCAAGACACGAAGCTCTCGGAACTCGAATTCCGTCGTGCGGAACTTGCGCTCAAAAAAGCGATCAACCGCTTAAGCATTCGCGATATGAAAGAATAAGAATGACTCTCACACGAAAGTGTGGGAGTTTTTTTGTTGTTTCTTGGAAAAGATGGGTCTTTTGTCGTGCTTCTAAATGAAGGGACTAGTAAAAAATATATGGAAGAAGACCGATAATAAGGGTGGGAACTACCGTAAAGGAGATTAGGGAATGAAAGTTTACGTTGCGCGACAACCAATTTTTGACCAACAATTACGCGTTTGCGGCTACGAATTGTTATATCGCCGCAGCGAAAATAATATTTTTGAGAATGTAGATGATTCGTTAGCAACAGCTGACGTCATTCATAACGCTTACCTTGTGTTCAATTTTCGGGAATTGACAGAAGGGACGCGCGCGTTCATCAATTTCCCTCAGACGTTGATTGAAGGGGAAGTGCCTTCGTTGCTACCACGTCAATCGCTCGTCGTCGAAGTGCTCGAACATGTCGAACCGACGGAGAAGGTATTACAGTCTCTCCGCTCGTTGAGACGTCAAGGTTATACGATTGCACTGGATGATTTCGTATTTGAAGAGAAATATCGCCCATTGATTGGACTCGCCGACATCATCAAAATCGACTATCAAGCGACCCCAGTCGATCAACAGCAAAAATTGATTGATGCACTCGGACACCGAGTCGAATTTTTGGCGGAAAAAATCGAGACACCCGCAGAGTATGAGATTGCGAAACGACTCGGATATAAAATGTTCCAAGGGTACTTCTTTAGTCGTCCCATCGTGGTGCATGGGGCCGAAGTGCATCCGTTGCGTCACACGCTCATTGAAATGTTGAAAGAGCTCGATTGTCCGGAACCGAGTTTTCGACGGATTTCAGCGCAAATTGAGCGAAGTGTCGACCTTTCCTATAAGATGCTCCGTACGGTCAATACGGTGTATCAAAAAGGTCGTCGAACGATTGAATCAATCGAGCAAGCCGTCGCACGAATCGGACTAGATGAGTTGAAACGCTGGTCGTATTTGATGCTTCTTCGTGAGATGCAGACGTCTGAATCAAAAGAACTGATTAAACAGAGTGTCATCCGCGGGAAAATGATGGAGTTGATTGCGGAGGATACATTGACAGATGTATTACCGTTTGATGCATTCATTACGGGAATCTTCTCATCACTCGACGTCATTCTCGATGAGGCGATGCAAACGTTGATTGCAGAGCTTCCTGTGGCGCCTCCTGTAAAGGCAGCGTTACTCGGTGAACAGAATGGTTTGCGAAAGTTGTTAGATGATGTCATCGCCTACGAACAGTTGACGATTCCGCTCCATAACACAGATTCGGATTGGTCTCAATATTTCGTCGAAGCGATTCGCTGGTCTCGTAGCCTTGACGAATCGATTGAATAATGTTTGAAATATGTGAGGGGCGTCAATTACTGTAGTAAGGCTTTACTGCTGCTGACGTCCCTTTTGGTGTGCTTGTAGAGAAAGTAAGTTGATCGAATGGTTCAAACCGCTCGAATCTTAAGACCCTAAGTCTTTTTTTCTCTAACATGTCATGATATGATTGAAAACGGTACGAATTTTAGAAAAGAGGGGAATCGTCGATGGTCAATACCGTATTTTCGCTAGCGATTTATATCATAGCGATCTACGTTGCTTGGTGGGCACTCTTACCCGTCAAATGGGACAAGTTGCTCAATCAAGTGAGGAGTCCGCAAGCTGCTGTCTTGCGCGTGCTCGTAGCGGTTGTCTTCGGTTCGCTGATTGCCCAGTTCTTTTTGGAGTACATCCGACTGGCGCAGGCGCTCGCACCTATACAGTAGTCGCAGAATATTTAACAAACTGTAATCCTGCTGTAACGACTCCTATATGATTATCATGTAGGATAAATTCGTCTGACATGATGTTTTTTTCATTCAATTTGCACTTATTTATTATTCAGATTGATTAATGAATGAAAAATCATCACGTTTTGCAAACCATACAAATAATCGACATCATCACATCCGGATTCGGATATCGACGCACTATATAAAAAAACAATGAAGTTGGAGGACAAAGAGAGATATGAAGGATTTGATCGTAGTCCGTGGAGGACGTAAACTGTCAGGTACTGTGCGCGTTGAGGGAGCAAAAAACGCCGTACTCAAAACATTGGTTGCCACTCTATTAGCTAGCGAAGGAAAGTCAATCTTACAAAACGTACCACGTCTTGCTGACGTGTACACGATTAACAAAGTACTTCGTCACCTCGGTGCAGAGGTATCGTTCAATGAAGAAAAGAATGAAGTAACTGTCGATGCGTCGGGCGACATCAAAGATGAAGCACCGCTTGAGTACGTGCGGAAGATGCGTGCTTCAATCCTCGTCATGGGACCTCTTCTTGCCCGTCTCGGTCACGCTCGTGTAGCGATGCCAGGCGGATGCTCAATCGGCTCACGTCCGATTGACCTCCACTTAAAAGGATTCGAAGCGATGGGTGCGAAAACGGTCATCGGAAATGGATTCGTAGAAGCTTCTGTAGAAGGCCGTCTCCAAGGCGCTAAAATCTACTTGGACTTCCCATCTGTTGGTGCGACAGAGAACATCATGATGGCAGCTGTGCTTGCAGAGGGTACGACTATCATCGAGAACGTTGCAAAAGAACCTGAGATTGTCGACCTTGCGAACTTCTTAAACGGAATGGGCGCACACGTTCGCGGTGCAGGTACAGAAACAATCCGCATCGAAGGTGTAGAAACACTTCGCGGTGCAGAACACTCGATTATTCCAGACCGCATCGAAGCAGGTACGTTCCTCGTTGCTGGTGCGATCACAGGTAGTGACATCGAAGTCATCGGTGCAGAACGTGAGCACCTTCGTCCATTGATTTCAAAAATGGAAGAAATGGGTGTCCACTTCGAGGATACGGCAGAAGGCATGCGTGTCACGGCACCAGACGAATTGAAGCCGGTTGATGTGAAGACGATGCCACACCCAGGATTCCCGACAGACATGCAGTCACAAATGATGGCACTCGTCTTGAAAGCGGGCGGTACATCTGTCATCACGGAAACGGTGTTTGAGAATCGCTTTATGCACGTCGAAGAGTTCCGTCGTATGAACGCGGACATTAAGATTGAAGGACGTTCGGCAATCGTCAAAGGTGGCGTACGCCTTCAAGGAGCGGAAGTTGTCGCAACGGACCTTCGTGCCGGAGCAGCACTTATTCTAGCAGGTCTCATCGCGGAAGAAGAGACACGCGTTGGAGATTTATATCATATCGACCGTGGATACGTTGACTTCCACAAGAAACTTCAAGCACTCGGTGCTGACATCGAGCGTATTGAAGGAACTGTCGAAGTTGCTGAAGAAATGGTTCAGAACTAAGAAACGAGCACGAATTAGAGGGCGAGGAGAGACTCTTCTCGCTCTTTTCAATGAAGAAACGAACGGAGGAACCTATACATCATGTTTTCAAAAGATATCGGGATTGATTTAGGGACAGCAAACGTTGTCATTCACGTCAAAGGGAAAGGAATCGTCTTAGACGAACCTTCAGTCGTTGCGATAAAACGCTCTACAGGAAAAGTACTAGCAGTCGGTTCAGAAGCGTATGAGATGGTTGGTCGTACACCTGGTGATATCGTGGCGATCCGTCCTCTCCGTGACGGAGTCATCGCCGATTTCGCCACAACAGAAGAGATGCTCCGTCACTTCATCGAGAAAATTCAAGTCCGAGGCTTCTTCGGAGGCATCCGCATGCTGATTTGTACACCTGCGAACGTCACGCCGGTTGAAGCAAAAGCCATTCGTGAAGCTGCTGAGAAAGCTGGCGCGAAAGAAGTCTTCCTCGCCGTCGAACCAAAAGCTGCGGCAGTCGGTTCAGGCATGGATATTTGGAAGCCGGTTGGTCACATGATCATTGACATTGGTGGTGGGACGACCGACGTCGCCATTTTATCAATGGGAGACATCGTCTGCGGTGAGACTATCAAGATTGCAGGGGATCGCTTCGATACGGACATCCTTCGTGCCATCAAAGAGAAGCACAAGCTGATCATCGGAGAACGTACGGCTGAACAAATCAAGAAAGAAATCGCGACGGTCTTCCCAGGAGGGCGTAACGAATCGATGGATATTCGTGGACGCGACATGGTACGTGGATTGCCTCGTACGGTGACCATTACGTCAGAAGAACTTCGTGAAGCGATGGCTGAATCAGCTAATGAAATCGTCGAAGCAGCGAAGCGTGTCCTTGAACAGACGCCACCAGAACTTGCAGCGGATATCATCGACCGCGGAATCATCATGACAGGTGGGGGATCACTCCTTCACGGTCTTGACCAACTCGTCGCAGAGCGTGTCATGTTGCCGGTCATGATGGCCGAGGAGCCGACACTCAGTGTCGCGCACGGAACGGGAATCATGCTCGAAAACTTAGATCGATTGAAATAAACAGACAAGCGACCGCGTGCGGTCGCTTGTTTTTTGTATGTTCAACTCAATATTTCGGAGACGAGTGCCAACACGTTACCTTCAGAATCTTTGAAGAAACTCATCCACGTTTCTGTCGTCCCCATTTTTGCCACACAGTGTGGTTCATCAATGAAAGTCACTCCTGCATTTTTCAACTGAGCATAAGCGTCATCGATGGATGTGATACTCAAATAGAGAATTGGACTTGATTTTGCAAAAACATCATTCTCTGGAGGGGACAACATGAGGCGAACGCCCCCACAGTCGAAAAATGCGAGCAATCCTGCTTGAAAGAGAAAGGGTACCTCAAGCGTGTCTCGATAGAATTGAACGGCACGGTCTAACTCTTTGACAGGGATGTAGATTTGTTTGATTTGTTGAATGAGGCTCATGGGATTCATCCTTTCAATATGTATTTGAAACAGGAAGGGGTAACTCTGATTCAAGTTGACGTTGGAGACGGTTGGTAAGTCCTGTTGGGTGAGACATTAAGCCGATAGAAATATGTAATGGGAATAGGGTATGTAAGTCGCCAGGATAATATGAGCCATCTCGAGGTAACGTATGATTGACAATCCGAGAGACTCCTGAGGAATGGTCAATGTGTAAGACGATTGGAGCAGATATTCCGGTCCCTCGCTCAAGTTGTTGATGGTTAGGATAATATTCTTGTAGAAGCACCCATACATACACTTCCTGTCGAGTCGTACTCGTCCCGAGGATTTGATAGCTGGCATAAACATCCCCACCGAAATTAGGAGACATGACTTGAGTTGTCAAGTATCGCTCCAACACGTTCTGATTGACGTCGACGGATTGGGTAAGCGTGACAAATGATTCATCCGTCAAGGCAGCATAGAGCAAAGCACTCAATATCCATGTACAAAATGTCGTTATGATCAACTTTTTCAAATAAGCGCCTCCCAATACCGATGTGATGAATCATATACGTCCATCATATCTAAAGAGGATACGAATATATAGGTCATTCGTGGGAAAAATTGTATATAATGAAATCATTAATCAATGAGAGGGGAATCATGATGGCGCCGATTCACTAATAGACTGAACAGAATAATCAAATAGAATCGGAGGACATCATGAACAAACCACTTACACTCATTACTGGCGTCAGTCGCAATCAAGGCATCGGTGCTGCGATTGCGCGAAAACTTGCTTCTGAAGGACATGACTTGTACTTGACGCACTGGAGTCCGTTTGACGCTAAAGAAGGAATCGGGGAAGAAATTGGCTTCATCGAACGATTGGTTCAAGAACTGACTGAAGAAGGGGCCCGTGTCGAGCATGAGGCATACGATTTGGCTTCAGGAGACGAAGTCGGATTACTTGATCGAATGGAAGCTAAACTTGGTATACCGAGCAGGCTAATCCATAACGCGACCTATGAGCGACATGTCAACGTTGAGAACTTTACAACCGACGTATTGAGAAAACATTACCTGGTGAATAACGAAGGGACACTCGGACTCACCTTTGCGTTTATTGAGCGCTATAAACAAGCGGGACATCAAGATGGTCGAATCCTGTTCTTCGTATCGGGGGGACCGGATGCGAATAACCTGGCCTACATCGCAACGAAAGGTGCATTGATTGCCATCACACCTGCGTTGGCGAATGGATTAGGAGAATACGGCATTTCGGTGAATGCGTTCGATCCGGGACCGACGGATACGGGTTGGATCAATGACGAACTTCGCGAACACTTGCTACCATTGTTTCCTTACAAGCGAATGGGGACGCCTGAAGATACGGCTCGCTTCGTCGCTTTCTTGATGGGCCCAGACGGCGCATGGGTGAATGGCCAACATCTTCACGTTGACGGAGGGTTTACTGGGCGCTAATAGAGAACGTTCGATGGATACAATAAAAAAAGACATCTCACTTTAAGTGTGAGATGTCTTTTTTTAATGCCATGTATAGTCTTTATCAACAAATAAACGATTTTTTAAGTCTGTTTTAGAAATTGAAGGATTTGGTGCATCAAGCCAATCGTAATAATCACAGGCACAGGAATCACCAAGTTCGATCGAATAGCCATTATTTATTGTATTAACAGTTATATCGAGTTCATGTTCAGCTAACGTCTTTTTCAATCGATAAATCGTGTTGTATACGTTGTGTAAGGCGCGTTGTGGTTCATCGATGTCCGGGTAAAGGGTTTCGGCAAGCACCCACTTATTAATGACCTGCTTACGATGAAAAACTAAGTAGGCAAATAACTCCTCTGTTTTTTGTGTTGGCCACTTCACAAGATTTCCATCTTGCGTTCGTACCGAAAAACGATCTAGAAATTGTATGCGACAAGATTGATTGAGATTCTTTTGTTGAATCGCCTCATAGCGCTGGATGATACGCGGAATGACGTTATGAATCATCTGCTCTGTGATGGGCTTCAACAAGTAATGCGTGGCATGCAAATTGAACGCTTCAACGGCATACTGTTGATGGGCGGTCGTGAAGACGACTTGTGTCCGTTCCGGCAAATAGGTCGCCAATTCGAGTCCCGTCATTTCAGGCATCTCGATATCTAAAAAGACAAGGTCTACCGGGTGCTCTTGAATAAAAGTGAGAGCTTGAACCGGACTTTGGAATGAACCAATCCACTCAAGAGACGGCTCCTCTTTTACAATCCGCTCCATCATTCCTAAAATATGATGTTCATCTTCAATTAAAATCGTACGCATCTAAATGATTCGTCCTTTCCTGTTTTGGTAAACGCAGGTGAATGGTGGTGCCTTTTTTCAAAGTGGAAGCTAAGTCAAACGTTGCACCATGAAGGTGTTCGATTCGACTTTTAATATTGCAAATCCCGATCCCAGATGTTTTGTTTGATACGTTTGGATCAAAACCACTCCCTGTATCTTGAACATAAATCTCAATCATTCCGTTTCGTTCCTGGATAGAAAGTGTCAATCGCTTTTGTCCTGGGTGTCGATAGAGACCATGTCGCACGGCATTTTCAACGAGTGGTTGAATTAATAAAGGTGGAATCGAACAGTCGAGAAGAGATTCATCAATTTCTTTCTCGACGTAGAACGAATCACGAAACCGTGTCTGTTCAATGGCGAGATACGAGTCAATCATATCGACTTCTTGACGAATCGATATCTCATTTTCAGTTCGACCATTTTCAAAAATGAAGCGGACGTAAGTGCTCAAGTGACTGAGTAGACGAGCCGCATCGGGTGGAGACGTGTAACAGAGTGCAATCACATTTCCAAACGTATTGTAAAGGAAGTGAGGTTTGATTTGAGCGTTAAAGAAGGACATCTCATGCTGAGAAGCCAACACCTCGACTTGTTGCTTTTTCCTTTTGTCGGTAGACAGGTGAATCGGTAGAAGTAAAAACATCAATAGGAAATAGATGATGGTAAACGTATTGGCGTACAATTGTTGATTAGGCGAGACGATGAACGTCGATGTCATGATTCCGATATACCCGACGAGTTGGGCGAGTGTGAAAGTTAGTAACTCGAGCGGATTGCCTGTCTTGTACTTTTCAAGAAGCCATCCAATATTCAATCCGACCCAGAAGAACGTGATAAATAAAACGATCATCCATACAAAGTATTCATACACTTCGTAAACGGAAGAGGGCAGGAAGATGGCTAGTACAGTCAATCCATATAGTGGATATCTCGAAATGGCCAAAAACCGGTCAAATGACACACGTTCCAAACATCGCGAAAACTCGATTAACATGATGATACTCAGTAAGGCTAAACTTAACGTCAACTTATCACTACCCGAGATCCACATGCCGTCTCGGGACATGATTGAAAAACTCGTCAACAAAAAGAAGGCTGTCCCGAAACCATACAACCGTTCATTTCGGTGAAAGAGATAGACGATGGCATAGAACATGGCAATCAAAAGTGAAATGAGCAACATGAAAAATTCGTAGCCGGCATAAGCGTTTTGAGTGGTCATGATGGCATGTAACGGTCCGACTAATATACTTTCTTCGAGGGGTGCGAAATTACCTGCCTGTCGTTCATGTTGAATCGTCAGTCGGAATTGTTTTGTCTCATCATCGAGCAGGAGGAGAGACGGCTGCTCGACGAGACGATTGTTTCCAATTTGTATCGTTTCAACCATTTTCCCATCTATCAAAATCGTAGAGGAGGATAGGGACTTTGGAATGAGCAAGGCATACGTACCGGTTGGCAACGCGATATCGAGTTCATAGGTAGATTCACGATAAGGGGTTGTAAACGGAATGGTTCGATAGGAGCGGCGATCAACTTGGGTGACAATCCCTGACTCATAGCGCCATGAGCCGTCTAGTCGCAAAATCTCTTCGTCGACAGTAGAAGAGAGAAGAGAAGCTTCGCCCTTGTTAACGGTGACGATCGGATTGATTGACTGATGTCGAATCAATAAAGTGAGACTGACGCCAACCAACATCACAAGGATGAGGATAAACGTCATTCGATTACGCGTCATGAACACATTCCCTTCAATCTTTGTGAGTTTCTTGTGAGGTCATTCCGTTATTCTTTCTAATAGGTGAATGAATTTTTGAAGTGACTCTCCGTCTCATCATCGTACCCGAACTTTTTTTGTTTGAACAGAAAAAGTCATTCACCGTACGAAGTGAGGCATTCTAAGAGTGAAGGAAGAAGGCATTCCATGAAACGTTGGATTGAACAACGCATTAGTCGACAAGTTATGACGATTTTTTATATATTGATTGCCTTAGTGACGCTCACATCGATTGGAACCTATTTTTATACACAGCAATCGATTCAAGAGACGACCGTAAAATTAGAACGAATTAGTGAGCAACGTGCACGGGCGACAGACCTGTTTGAAACGTGGCAATCGATGCAATATGAATTACGAGGGCACGTCCTGTTAGGAGAACGTGCGCTATTAGAAGAAGTAAGAACAGCTCAAACGAATATCGACGAGCAAACGACCTGGTTCGAAGAACAGGCAAGAAACGCGGAAGAAGTACAGTTCGCAGAGGATGCAAGACTTCTCTTCTCAATCTATACGACACGCGTCATGCCGGCACTTGAACAATATGTGGTTGCGAAGCAGGCAGGAGAAATCGATGAATCGTTCCTGCAGATGCGCACCGTAGGGCAATTTATGCCGATAAATGAAACATCGACTCAGACGCGATTTAAACTGAACTCAAGTAGTGCTGCCGATATGAGTGCGAGCATCGTCGATATGGAGTCGGTCTTTACCGATTATCGACAAAATCTTGATTTTCAAGAAAGTGAATTGCGAGATGCGCTGTCAAAACAGTTAGTGAAAGCCCAATGGATGTGGCTTTTGATTCTACTCGGGGCATTGTTCATATTGTTTGTCGGGTTGCAACCATATATTTTAAGGTTGACCAATCAACTGCAGACGCTGATGGTAAACAGTGAGCGTCTCGCGAGCAACCCGAGCGCGACACTCATCCCGATTAAACCACTGCAAAACGAAGTCGGACAGTTGTCGAAAGCGTTTAATGAGATGGCGACCTCACTTCGGACCCAACAAGATCAAGTCGATCTCGAACGTGAGAAGACCGCTCGAATTTTGCACACGATGCGCGATTCTATCGTCTATACGGAACTCAAAACGAATGAACGCTTTGGGAACAGTGCGCTCTTTGACTTATATGAACATCCGATTCCGACGACAGAACGGGGCAGTCTATACCCAATTGCGATGTACTATCCGATGTTCATGAACCAGATTGATGATCAAGAAGGATTGAACGGTTTCACGAAGCGTGCTAAAGAAGAAGGCATGTTCGATGAAACGTTCACCTATACGATGCAAGAGGGTCAGAAAACGATTCGCATGTACGCCGAACCGATTGATCTTCAAAATGAACGTGTAGGTGTCATCTTTGTTTCACGAGATATTACCCAGGAAACAGAAATCAATCGCTTGAAGACAGAACTTGTGGCGACAGTATCCCATGAGCTTCGGACGCCCCTTACCTCGATTCTCGGTTTTTTAGAACTGCTCAAAAGTCGTCAATTGGAAAACACGAAGCGAGAGCGCTATTTAGACATGATTGCGAGTGAGACAAAGCGGCTCGAACGACTCGTGAGTGACTTGCTAGATGTTCAAAAAATGGAGGCGGGTATGAGCGTACCTGACTTTAAAGTAGAGAGTCTATACGATTTATTATCAGATCTCCTCGAAATCCACGCAGGGTCGACAGAGCATCATTTCTTCCACTTTGATTGTGAAGAATCGCTATTCGTCGCGGGAGATCCGGCCCAATTACGTCAAGTCTTCTCGAACATCTTGAACAATGCCATCAAGTATTCTCCAAGAGGTGGGAATGTGACAGTCGATGTCACGTGTGAAGATGACACGATTCAAATCGGGATCACGGATGAAGGGTTAGGACTTTCGGAAGAAGATGCAGCACGAATCTTTGATAAATTTTATCGTTCGGCATCAGAAGAAAGTAAACGGATTGGTGGAACCGGATTAGGTTTAGCAATCTGTAAAGAAATCGTTCAACTGCACGGTGGTACCATCTCTGTTCAATCTCAACTAGGAGAAGGAACGACGATGATTGTCGAGTTACCGATGGTCGACCATGTCAATGAAGAGAGTTCATCCTAATTTATGGGATGAACTTTTTTTGAAAAAACGGTGAATGTCACGCTCGTTTGGTACGATATAGAGAGTGAATCATGTTATAGGATGAAAGGAAGACGATTATGCTACGCGGATTATATACAGCAGCGGGAGCGATGAATGCCCTGCAGCGCCAACAAGAGATTTTGAGCAACAACCTTGGTAACGTGAGAACACCAGGCTTCAAAGCGTCTGATGGCGTGGTACGTTCGTTTCCGGAGATGCTTCTTGCACAAGTCAGCAATCCGGATAACGCGAAATCGCGCGTGAAGGGAGAAGTAGGTACCCTATCAATGGGCGTCTATCTTCAAGAAACAATGCCCCGTTTCTCAGCTGGAAGTATCACAGAATCCGGTAGCCCGACCGACTTGTATTTAAAGGCACCTACTGATTTTGCGGGAGCCCCGATGTTTGCAGTCGAACAAGGCGGCGAGACGTTGTATACGACAAATGGACGCTTCTCGATCGATGAGGCGCTCTTCCTTCGTTCTGCGGACGGCGGATATATCCTTTCTGATGAAGGGGAACGAATCCAACTGCCATCGAGCGAGTTTCAAGTAGGGAAAGATGGTGTCATCACATCGCTTGGACAAAACGTGGCGACTCTTGGTGCCTACCAAATCGATGACTTGACGACTCTTGAACAAGTCGGCAATGACTGGCGTGTGACGGGTGATGCCCCGGCGCAGGCCCAGGTCGAAGTACTACAAGGATTTATTGAAGAAGCGAACGTCAACCTCGACCAGACGATGGCAGACTTGATGATGACGTATCGTCAGTTTGAGGCGAATCAAAAGGTCGTCCAAGCGTATGATAAAAGTGCCGAGCGAGCAATCGAAATCGCTCGTATTCGTTAAGGAGGAACACCATGCAGTCCATTTATAACTCGGTCAACTCTCTGTCTCAACTTCAGCGTCAATTAGATGTGACAGGTCACAATATTGCAAACGTCGATACGGTCGGCTTTAAGCGTCAACAGGGGCATTTTGCTTCGCTATTGTCGCAGGCGTATAACAACCAACCGCGTCCTGAATTCGAAGTCGGTCGAGACACACCGAACGGGATTCGGATTGGAGTCGGGGGACATGTCGCCGATATTACACAGCAGTTCAATATCGGACAAGTACGTACGACAGATCGTGGATTGGACGTCTTTTTAAAGGCGAGCCGTCAATTTTTTGTCGTGGACACGCCGAACGGTGTCGGGGTGACTCGAAGTGGAAACATGCAATTGTCAGTCGGTGACGAGACGACGCTCGTTGATGTGAACGGGAATCCGCTTCTTGGAGATGACGGTAATCCAATCACGATGCCGAACGATGCGACGAATCAGCGCATTCGTCAAGACGGTGTGATCGTTGCGAGTGTGAATGGCGTTGAACAAGAATTCGGACGTCTCGACATCGTAGAAGTCCGCAATACGTCGGAATTACGTCCGCTCGGAGATAACGTGTTCGCAGCGGATTTGGAGACCGAAGTCGATCGTCCACTCGGAAATCTATTGATTGAAGGGACACTCGAGTCATCGAACGTTGATTTGACGAAAGAGATGACTGATATGACAATCACACAACGAGCATATCAAATGAATTCACGGGCGATGTCGATGAGCGATCAGATGATGGGGCTTGTCACGGCGTTACGTCCATAACGCCTACCGCTTCTCGAGCCGAGAAGCGGTTTTTTTATAGACAAAGGGGGAGAAGCATCAATGCGGATTGTAGTCGCGATGGATTCATTCAAAGGCTCACTTTCGAGTATGGAAGCAAATCAAGCGGTCCTTCGTGCGCTTGAAGGGCATGAGGTCACCATCATACCGATCTCTGACGGAGGAGAAGGTTTTTTGGATGCTTGGATTGCGACACATGCAGAAGGAACCATTACAGAAGAAAATGTCGTGTGCTTGGATGGAATACAGCGCGTTGCACGTTTTGGTTTCGAGCCGTCAACGAGGCACGCGGTAATCGAAGTGGCGGAAACAGCAGGATTGACACTCCTCGCTCATGTCGATCCGTGGCGCTACAGTTCAGTCGGAGTCGGTCAACAGATCGTTCAAGCGCTAGAGCGTGGGGCGAAGATCATCACCGTCGGGCTCGGAGGGAGCGGGACGATGGATGGTGGAAAAGGATTGCTTGAGGCGTTAGGTGTTCGTTTTCTCGATGCGAACGGTGCTGTGTTATCGACCATCCCCCATCGAGTAGAAGAAGTGGCATCAATTGATTGGTCCGGTCTTCATCCGCGTGCGCGCGAGGTCGTATGGAGAATGTCTTCCGATGTACAGAACCCATTGATTGGTGAAAGCGGAGCAGCCTATGTGTTCGGCCCCCAGAAAGGATTGGCGGCAGATGTAGTGAAGCGATATGACCGGATTCTCAATCACTACGCGAACTGTTTTGAAGTGGATAGAAGAGCACTTCCTGGAGCAGGGGCGGCTGGCGGCATCGGCTTTGCGCTATTGCAGCTTGGTGCAACCTACGTGAGTGGCATCGAAGAAGTAATCAGTTGGTCTAAGCTCGAAGAACAGTTAGAAAAAGCAGATTGGCTGATTACAGGAGAGGGTAAATTTGACGCGCAAAGCTTTGAGGGAAAGGCACCGTATGGGTTGGCGCGCCTTGCACATACGCGCGGGGTCCCGACCCTCGTCTTCACCGGACAGTCCGATTACACATCGCATATGGAGTCCGGCATCGTCGCCATTTTTCCAATCGTGTCTCGGATCATGACGTTAGAAGAAGCGATTTGGGAAGCAGCTCCACTATTGACGAATGCGGTCCAACGCGTGCGTCACCTCATTGAAAAGGCGCCACGACAGTAGTCGGGCGCCTTCGCATTCATAAAGAACGATTTTTTAGCAAATCACGAATCTCTGTCAACAGTTGCTCTTCTTTCGTTGGGGTCGGAATAGCAGCTTCCTCCACTTCTTTTTCACGCTGTAAACGATTGATGACTTTGACAATCAAGAAGAGGGCGATGGCGATCAAGAAGAAGGACACAATCTGTTGAATAAAATTGCCATATAACACATCCACTCCGAGTACACTTGCTTTTAAGCCAGAAAAATCGATTCCTCCAATAATGATTCCGAGAAGCGGCATAAAGATATCATTGACGAGTGAGTTCACGATGGCAGTGAACGCTGCACCAAGTACGACAGCAATCGCCAAGTCGATGACGTTTCCCCGCATTGCGAATTTTTTAAATTCATTCCACATAGACAAACCTCCTGACATTGAATAGTCTAAGCGTAGCATATTTGAAGGGAAGAAATAAATAAATCGTTCGACTTCTATAAGGGAAGGATGCTTGTTCGACTTTTCTGCATAGGGTACACTAAAAAGGTAGCAATTTACGCATTTTAATACCAGGTACTAATATGATATAATCATTTTAGCTGAAAGGATGGTTGGACGTGGCGAACGATGAACAGACGAGTTCGGAAGAACAAAAAGGTTCACCAGAACAAGAGACGAAGCAGAAAAAGCAATCGCGATTATCGAATCATCGTCGATTCCCGATTTTACTGCGCGTGCTCGTTGTTTTAGTGTTGGCAATCGCGATGCTCGCCCTCGGAGCGGTCATCGGATATAGCGTCATTGGCGGAGGCGATTGGAAAGATGTATTTGATATCGAGACCTGGCGCCATATCACCGATTTTTGGCTAACCTCTTAAAGGCGGTGGATGGATGTATACAATTGAGCAAATCAAAGAAGTAATCCCACACAGATACCCGTTTCTGTTAATTGATCGAATTATTGAAGTCGAGGAAAAGAAGCGTGCTGTTGGATTAAAAAATGTCACGGCGAATGAAGAGTTCTTTAACGGGCATTTCCCAGACTATAATGTCATGCCAGGTGTCTTGATTGTTGAAGCACTCGCACAAGTCGGTGCTTTTGCAATGTTGAAAGACGAATCGAATCGAGGCAAGCTCGCCTTTTTTGCAGGGATTGACAACTGCCGTTTCAAACGCCAAGTCGTCCCGGGTGATCAACTTCGTCTCGAGGTAGAAATCATGAAAATTCGTGGACCAATCGGTAAAGGACGTGCCGTGGCCACGGTCGACGGAGAAGTTGCTTGTGAAGCAGAACTCACTTTCGCCTTGAAGTAAGGAGAAATGGGATGCGTGCTTTAGTCATTGTATTATTAGTTGGCTTGATGACGATTGTGGGTTGTCAGCAGCTCCAGACAGAAGAGTCGAGTGAAGAGAACGTCGTTTACGAGCAAAATGTGGATGAAACGATGATTGATAAACGTGCAGGACAGTCCGATGCAATCGCCGTTTCTCTTGAACGAACGAATAACACGACGATGCTCTTCACGATTCGAATGCTCGAAAATCGTCGTCTTGATCCGACGACGGTCATGAGTTATGAGGTCGAAGGCGAACGCGTTGCGATTCCATTTGGTGAACTGATTGCAGAGCGTGAAGAGGATATTCGGACGTATGAGTATCAGACGGACGTAGACCCGGATCTGTTCGTATCAGAGACACTTCCACTCTTCCATCTCGTTGAAGAGGGTGAATCGGAAGTCACGATACCACTCGAAGTCATTAATTCGACAAATGGTGAATAAGAAACAGGCGATGTTGTCGAAAATCGCCTGTTTTTTTGTGGAGATAAATCTATTCTATCCGATAAAAAGAGTAAGGAGAGAATGGAGGAATTGAAATGAAACAGAAATCACAGTCGTTACAGACACGCATTCTAGCATCAATGTTAGTCTTCGTCACGTTGCTCATCATTTTGTTTGGAGTAGTGCAATACTTCAGTACGAAGCATTCCGTACTCAGTACGTTACATGCGACGTTAATTGAAGATGGTGAACGGATTAGTGAATCTTTGGATGTCGATGCCTATGCATCCTTCGTAGCGAATCCGTCAAAAAATGAGCAGTATGAGCAGTTTCGTGAATACTTAGATGCATATCGTCAGCAAATTGGGGCGATGTATGTATACACGATCGCCACAGAGGGCGAGGAAGTTCGAATGATCGTGGACGGATTGAGCGAAGCGGATGCTGCGGAGATTGGTTCTCCGACTACAGCGATGACGTATGAAGGAGCAAAGCCCGCATTCCAAGGTGAGACCGTCGCAACCGATGTCATCGATGATCCGGAGTACGGGAAGTATGTGACGGTGCTTGTCCCGATTAAACAAGGGAACGAGGTAGTTGGGGTACTCGGAATTGATAAAGCTGCTACTGAGGTCTCCGCGATTACAGGACATGTCTTAAAAGAGAGTCTAGTTCCAATCTTAATCGGTTTACTCGTGCTCCTTGTCGTTTCGGGAATCATCATCTGGCGTTATCTTGGCTGGAAATTGCGTCCGCTCCAAGCATTAGAGCGTGTGGCCACATCCATTGCTGAAGGTGATTTGGCGACAGCGACGACTGCGGTTGAAGGTATTAAGTTAAAATCTAATGACGAAATCAAACGTCTGACGGTGTCGATGGAGAAGATGACACATATGTTAAAAGATTTGATTTCCGGCATTCAAACGTCGGCACAGACGGTACGGGATGAGAGTGGTAACGTTTCAGGTATCTCAGAAGAGGTAAATGATGCCTCTCGCCAAATTGCCTATACGATGGAAGAAATCGCAAGCGGTGTTGAGAATCAAAGTGTCTTGACGATGCGTCTTTACGGACATATGAATGAATTTTCGACACTTGTCGAGCAAACGACATCAGACGGAGAACAAGTGAGTGAGCAGGCGGAAGTCGTCAGTCGGGTGACGATGGATGGTCTACGTTACATGGAGAGTGCCGTCAATCAAATGACTCACATTCATGCGCAAGTAAAAACATCACAAGGACAAGTCCGCGACTTTGAACAACAAGCGGACGAGGTGACGGAACTGGTCACGATGATTCGTCAAATTTCACAACAGACAAACTTGCTTGCACTCAATGCAGCGATTGAAGCGGCTCGGGCCGGTGAACACGGAAAAGGGTTTGCCGTCGTCGCCTCGGAGATTCGGAAACTTTCGGATAGTGTCGCTGAGTCTGTCAGTGAAATTTCGGAAATCGTCGGAAGCGTCAAACAAAACTCGATTGCGCTCGGTCAAACCTTTACAGAGAGCATGACGGCTGCAGAGGAAGGGAAAGCGACACTCGAATCGACGAAGCTTGCATTCACTGAAATCGAACAGAGCGTTCGTCACATGCAACAGTTGACGAGTTCGATGCGTGGCCAACTCGATCGAGTGAAGACGAATCAGGATCACATTCAACATGGACTGTCTGAAATTGCTTCGATTTCAGAAGAAAGTACAGCCGGAAATGAGGAAGTGGCTGCTGCGACGGAACAGATGTCGGCGACGAGTGAGACGATGAATCGTCTCGTAAAAGATTTGTCGAGCACGGCAGAGGACATGCAACGAATGAGTCAACAGTTCAAGTTATAAACAGTCTCACTTCAGACAGACCTCTCGTGCGTCCGCTATAATGGGCGCAAGGGAGGTTTTTTTCATGCAACAATTCTCTAGTGAACTGACACAGTTTCGGGGAAGTCATTATGACTTCGGACGATTTCAAGGAAAATATATTAAACGCAGTCAATTGCTCGAAAATCGGACGGATCAGTGGAAACTACGCGTTCCGCGATTTGAGATTGATGCCACTGAGGCAAAGGCTGCCTTCAATGAATTTGCCCCAAAGATTTGGGAAGAGTTGATTGGGTTACAAGATGAGCTGAAGCTGTCGCTCAATGACACGTTACTTCATTTCGGCCATTTTCGAGTCAACAATCCAATCAGCGGCTGTTCGATTTTGACGGGGGATAACTTTCTCGTTCGGAATTACGATTATCACCCGATGACGTATGACGGTCGATACAATGTCTTTCAACCGGATGACGGGTACTCGGTCATCGGACCCGTCTCTCGTGTCACCGGACGTATGGACGGGATGAATGAAAAAGGACTTGCCATGGGCTACAATTTCATCAATCGTCGTCGACCTGGGGACGGGTTTGTCTGTCAAATGATTGGACGAATCATTCTAGAAACATGTGCGACAGTGGAAGAAGCGGTCGATTTATTAAAAGAGATTCCGCATCGCGGGTCATTCACATACGTCGTCCATGACAAATCATCGAAAACACGTGTAATCGAGGCGACGCCTCGAGACATCCAAGTACGGGAATCGAATATCTGTACGAACCATTTTGAACTACTCCAACACGAGAATCGCTATCATCTTGATGATTCGACTCGTCGCATGATGGAAATCAAAGTCGTGCAACACTTGATCCAAGATGCGGAGAGCGCATTCCGTCTCATGAACGACACCGACAAGGGCGTCTTTTCAGAATTGTACAGGAGTTGGGCGGGAACGATTCATACGGCTGCTTATTTCCCTGAAACGCTCGAGACCTGGTTTGCGCTCGGTGGAGACCGTGATCCGGTCATCTTTGATTTCCAAAAATGGCTCGATGGGGAAGACTTCGACATCTATGCACTTGACGGGGAATTGGCGACAGATATCGAGTTTGCGAATACGGTTCAATTGTGGCGCTGACGTTTGTCAGTGCTTTTTTTCGATAATCGGGAATACACATAACAGGAGGGATGAACGATGAAACGAATTGGAATCATATTCATGATGTTGACGCTCGTCACATTACTCGGCGGCTGTGTACCCGGAGACGGAACGTACACGACAGACCCGGCAGGTTTTTTCTGGGGTATTTGGCACGGATGGATTGCACCGATCTCACTCATTTTAGGATTGTTCAATGACACATATCGCGTGTATGAAGTGAACAATACCGGCTGGTTCTATGATTTAGGATTTTATATCGCTGTCATCAGTGGATTTGGTGGATTGACGTTGACACGGAAGAGTCGGGGATGAGTCTGATTATATGAAAATGCCTCATGACGTAGGGGTTCCAATCCGCGTCCGAGGTATTTTTTTATGTTGTTCGATGTAAGTAAAGGAAACGGTTGAAGAGTTCGATATAATGAGTATGGATGATTTTTTTCGAGTGGAGGTGCCATATGCACTCATATGAGTTTCAAATGTATCGGAATTTTGATGAGCTAGCGATTGACTTGATTGAGTTAGCAAAAGAAATAGTACCAGATAAACTAGTCTATCTCACGTCAATTGAGAATGACACCCAACATATACTCAAACTATCCTCACAAGATTCTCCTATCCTACTTGAAGAAGGCATGTCCTTTGATTTGAAGGATACGGTATGTAATCGAATCGATTTCAATCAACGAGAAGTTTTGATGTATGAAGACATCGAATCGCAGATTGAATCGACGCGACTTCAGTCATTACTGCGCGAAGTGAACATCAAGTCGTATTTGGGAATCCCGATTCTGACGAAGAACGGGGATATTTTCGGTACGCTCTGTGTCGCCAATCATAAAAGCGCCCAGTACGATTCAAAAAGTGTCCGCTTGTTGAAGCGCGTGGTTCGTATGTTCAGTTACTATTTAGAACTTGAACGTCGTGCCTCACGGGATGAATTGACGGATCTTTATAACCGACATTACTTGTCTAACTATTTTGAGACGAATCCGAATCAAGGTGGGGCACTGTTTTTAATTGATTTAGATGGGTTCAAATGGGTGAATGACACATTCGGTCATGATGAAGGGGACCTTGTCTTGAAAGAAGTGGCGCTTCGTCTGAGACGTTTGAGGGAGCCGATACCTGATTCGAGAGTGTATCGTTTAGGTGGGGATGAATTCCTTATTAAAATCGCACATGCGTTATCCAAAGAGACTGTCATTGGGTATGCTGAACAGATCTTGTATGTATTGAAAGAATGGGACGACCATCTCCCGTTATCAGCGAGCATCGGCATCGCTCAATATGATTCCGACGAACAGGCGGACCTCGGTCGATTATTGAAAGAGGCAGACATTGCACTGTATCAATCTAAATCGAGCGGGAAGAACACGTACAAGTTTTATAAATAACGTCAGAAGGCTAAACCGATGGATTACGATTGGTTTAGCCTTCTGTTTTCGCATTCAGCACCAACGAACCGATTGGCGTGAAAGGATCGAATGAAAAACGGGTAGTGATTAAGAGTTCGGTTTCCATCCCGTAACGGCGACCGTATGATAATCACGGGAGTCCGGTCCACGTTGTACCGATACGTCCTTGAATCCGAGACTCACCGCTGCGGGGATAAATTGATTCCGAATCATATCGGAGATGTCGTTCCATTCGACATCACCTTTCCCGTCACAGTAGGTGATGACAAATGTGCCATTCGGTTTCAAGACGCGTTCGATTTCAGACAGAACGGTCGTGACATCTCTCCAGAAATATAGTGTGTGAACGCTGAACACGTGATTGACGGATGCGTCCATCATCTCAAATTGATGCAAATCTCCTTGAATCAACTTTGCCCGTTTTGTTTGCATCGAAGCATGATTACGCTGTCGTGCTGAATCGAGAATCGTCTTCGAACGGTCGAGACCCATGACATGTACGTCAGGATGTCGTTGAAGGATGGTCGCCATCGCATCGCCGGCCCCGCACCCGAGCTCTAGAACGGTTGTACCGGGTTGAATGTCTAACTGTTCAATCGTCCATTCGACTTCGATCCGGTGTTGGCGTACCATCTTTTCCCCGATATACTTTCCGACGGGACCCCTTGGATTCTCGTATTGACTGTCAATCCATTTCAGTAGCACTTGTGGTAACACATCATCACCTCACTTCGAAAGTAGCTCGATTGTAGCACATCGATGAGACAAAGGAGTCAACAACATGCGTTCATTTTGGATACTCGGCAACCAACTCTCGCACGAACTTGCGATGTTGAAGGATATGAAAGAAGATGACGTCATCGTCATGATTGAGGCGACATCGCGCGCATCGTGGCGTCCGTACCATAAACAAAAGCTCGTCCTGATCTTCTCTGCGATGCGCCACTTTGCGGAAGAATTGCGTGATAAAGGATATACCGTAGATTACCACGAAGCGGATTCGTTCCAAGAGGCGTGGGACAACCATGTGAAACAGTACAATCCGGACGAAATTCATATCACCGCTGTCACGGACGAACCGATGGCGAAAAAACTGAAACAGTTCGGTAAGAAACATCACCTTGTCGAACATACGGATGTCCCGCTCTTCTACTTATCAAAAAAGGAAGCGACCGAGACGCTCGGAAATGAACCGTGGCGGATGGATCGTTTTTATCGTTACATGCGTAAGCGATTCGACGTATTACTCGAAGACGGGAAGCCTCGCGGTGGAAAATGGTCATTTGATACGGATAACCGAAAACCACCGAAAGAAGGACTATCGTTTCCGTCGGCCGTTCATTTTCGTCCGGATTCAATCACGAAAGACGTTATTGAAAAAGTCGAGTCGACGTTCTCGGAACATCCGGGGGAGGTGATCTCGTTCCATTGGCCGGTCACACATGCCGAGGCGAGACGTGCGCTAAAACAGTTCGTAGAAGAACGACTTGAAACGTTCGGTCCGTATCAAGATGCGATGATGACGGATGAACCCGAGATGTCACACAGCCTGTTGTCGGCTGCCATCAATATCGGTTTACTGACACCGCGAGAAGTCGTTGATGCGGCATGTCAGGCGGATGCACCGCTATCGTCGATTGAAGGATTCGTCCGGCAAATTCTCGGTTGGCGGGAATATATGCGCGCCGTCTATCTCGCTGTCATGCCCGGTTATGAAGACGTGAACACGTTCAAGCATGAACGCGACTTACCGTCCTTCTTCTGGGATGCGAAGACGGATTTGAACTGTCTGCATCAAAGTTTGAAACCGGTCGTCGCGCATGCCCACAATCATCATATCCAGCGACTGATGGTGCTCGGAAACTATGCGACATTGTTCGAGATTTCACCGCAACAGACGAGCGACTGGTTCAACGAGATGTACATCGATGCCTATGACTGGGTCGTCTTACCGAACGTTCTTGGGATGGCCCTTCATGCGGACGGTGGAAAGCTCGCCACAAAACCGTATGTCGCTTCCGGAAAATATATCGACCGGATGAGTGACTACTGTTGGGATTGCGCATACAACCCGAAACATACGACAGAAGACGACGCCTGTCCGTTCAACGCCCTCTATTGGCGGTTCATCGATCGTCACGAGGAACGATTCTCGAAAAACCAGCGGATGAAGATGATGGTCCGCAATTGGCAAGGACGGGATGATGATGTGAAATCCGATATCTTAGCGAAAGCCGAACAGACGTTGACCGATTCCCCGTGAATCGGTTTTTTTACGTTCTCTTCATGAAACTTTGCGATTTCTTTATCGTGTCTTTACAATCATTCGTTACGATAGGAGCTGTGAGACCCCCTCACTCCAAGTGAATAGTTACCGGTAGAACCTTTGAGAGACCAACAGAAGCCCGTACGTCGATGACGTGTCGTTTCTGTTGGTCCTTTTTTCAAGAAAGGATGATTCAAGTGAATGAAGCGATTGCACGAATCGGACAAGAACGGATGATTGCCTCCATCAAAAGTCCAAAACAAATCGAGGCGTTTTTACGGACAGATGTGACGACGACGTTTCTCATGATGGGAACGCTCAGTACACTCGACCGCTATGTGGCGCACTTGAAGCGAGAGAATCGAACGGTCTTCCTCCACGCTGAGCGAATCAATGGCATCAGCCTCGACCGGGACGGAATCGATTACCTCGCCAAACGTGTCGGCGCCGATGGGATTGTCACGACGAAAGCATCCGTGCTCCAGCATGCGAAGCGAGCGGGACTGTTGACGGTACAACGACTCTTTCTCGTCGACTCGGATGCCGTCACGAGCGGACTCAAACTCGCTGAGGCTCAACAACCGGATGCGATTGAACTCATGCCGGGGCTGATTCCGAGCGTCGTCGAGAAGATTTCTCGGGAAGTCTCCTTTCCGATTGTGACAGGTGGCATGATTCGTCAACCGATTGACGTGCATCGCGCCCTCGATCATGGGGCATTCGCCGTATCGACCGGGGATGAACGACTTTGGCACGTACAAAGTCAGAAGGAGGAATTAGCATGAAATCGATACAACTACAACAACTGGCGAAATCATTCGGGGAGACGGAAGTCATTCGAGGGATTGACGTGACGATTGAAGCAGGAGAGTTCTTCGCACTCGTCGGTCCGTCCGGCTGCGGGAAGAGTACGATGCTTCGGATGATAGCCGGGCTCGAATCCATCACAAGCGGAACGCTTCGCATCGACGGAGTGGCAGCAAACGGGATGAAGCCGAGTGAGCGTCACTTGTCGATGGTGTTCCAAAACTATGCCCTTTACCCACATATGACGGTTGAGAAAAATATCACGTTCGGTCTACATACGAAAGGACTGACGAAGCTTGAACAGCGGGAGCGTTGCCTACAGGCGGCGGAGACACTCGGGCTCACCGATTACTTAAAACGGAAACCGCGCGAACTCTCCGGTGGTCAGCGACAGCGTGTCGCCTTGGCACGTGCCATCGTGACCGAGGCACCCATTTGCCTGATGGATGAGCCGCTTTCGAACTTGGATGCGAAACTACGGGCAAAGATGCGTTCAGAGATTCGCCAGTTACAGCGAAAACTCGGACTGACGATGATTTATGTCACCCACGACCAAGTCGAGGCGATGACGATGGCGGACCGCATCATGCTCCTCAATGAGGGGGAAGTGCAACAAGTCGGAAAGCCGCTCGACTTATACAATAAACCGGCGAATACGTTCGTCGCTTCCTTCATCGGGTCACCTCCGATGAATCTCGTCGACGTGACACGACAAGAAAAAGGCTGGATGGCATCAGACGGGCGGTTGTTCCATCCAAACGCACTGACGGAAACGTCGCAGGCGACACTCGGTGTGCGTCCTGAGCAAATCAAGCCGGCAGATGAAGATGTGACGTTTTATGCAGAGCTAAAAAATATTGAAGTGCTCGGGACCGAGACGATTCTTGCTTTTGACATCGGGGGGAATGAATGGTTGGCAAAATGGCCGGGGCAATGGCCGCTCACGGTCGGCGAAAAAGTGGCGTGTTATGTGGATCCGAAACAGATGTCGCTATTTGATACGAACGGACAGCGCATTGAGCCACGACAACCGAAACTGTTTGAGGCGTTGGAGGTGTTCCAATGACGGTCGCCTTACCGAGAGAGAAAGTCCGGACGCGGCTATCTGACGCAGCGAGCGGATTGTTGTACTTGTCTCCGTCTATCATCTTGTTTGGTGTCTTCCTCGTCTATCCACTCTTGCGAACGATTTATTTAAGCTTTTTCCGGACCGACACACAGGGGACACCACTCGAATTTGTCGGAGTCGGGCACTATAGCAATTTGTTCACGAGTACGGCATTTTGGCAAAGCATTCAGGCGACAGTCGGATTCGTCCTTTTGACGGTCCCGCTCACGATTTTGATTGCGCTCGGGCTCGCACTCCTCGCCAATGAGAAATTGAAAGGGATCGGTATTTTCCGGACGGCGTTCTCAGCGACGATGGGGATGAGTGTCGCGGCGTCATCGGTCATCTGGATGTTCATGTATAATCCGTCGATCGGTATCTTCAACCGGTTTCTCGAGGCAGTGGGGGCAAGCGGTGTACAGTGGCTCCTCGATCCACAATATGCGCTCCTTTCCGTATCACTTGCGACCGTTTGGATGAATATCGGCTTCACGTTCTTGATTCTACTCGGTGGTCTGCAAAACATCGACCGGACGTTGTATGAGAGTGCGGACATTGCCGGGACGAGTTATTGGACGCAACTTCGGGGCATCACCATCCCGATGTTGTCGCCGACACTTTTCTTCGTCGGGATCATCTCGCTGATCAACGCCTTCCAGACGTTCGGACAGATTGATTTATTGACGAAAGGTGGACCGACGAATGCGACGAATGTCATCGTCTATGCCATCTACAAAGATGCGTTTATCAATTATAACGTCGGCAGTGCCAGTGCCCAGGCCGTGCTCTTATTCATCGCCGTCCTTCTGTTGACGTGGCTCCAGTTCAAACTGGTCGAAAGGAAGGTACATTACCAATGAGATTACGGAATATAGGCGTCTATGTCTTACTCATCCTGAGTGCCGTCGTCATGCTGTTTCCAATCGCCTATGCGTTTTCGATCAGTCTGATGGACGGGAAGGAGGTGCTCCAGGGACATCTCCTTCCACGTGAACCTTCATTGGAAAACTATGTGGCCGCGTTCGAACGCATCCCAATGATGACGTACCTGCTCAACAGTTTGATTGTCGCGCTCCTCGTGATGGTCGGACAGGTCGTATTATCGAGTCTTGCAGCATTCGCGTTCGTCTTCATCGACTTTAAAGGAAAAGGGCTCATCTTTATGCTCTTCTTGGCGACGATGATGGTGCCATGGGAAGCGACGATGGTCCCGAACTTTTTGACGATCCAGTCGCTCGGCTGGCTGAATAGCGTCTGGGGACTGTCTGTGCCGTTCTTCGCACTTGCGTTCGGGACGTTCTTACTTCGGCAACAGTTCAAAACGATTCCGTATGAAATGTACGAGGCGTCCCAAATTGCCGGGATCAGTCGCTTCCGATTCTTTTGGAACGTCGTCTTGCCGGTATCGAAGACACCGCTCGTCACATTGTCGGTGTACAGCTTTTTGACGACTTGGAATATGTACTTATGGCCGCTTCTCGTCACGAACACGGAACAGGCGCGGACGGTCCAAATCGGCATCAAACAGATGCAGTCGAACGAAGTCGCCTCGGATTGGGGCGTCGTCATGGCAGCAGTCATCTTGATTATCATTCCGACACTTGTATTGTTGTTCGCAGGACAAAAGCACTTGCAAGAAGGATTGACGCAAGGCGCTATCAAATAATAGGGGGATATGACAAATGAAAAAGTTAGGATTATTCGCAGGGTTGGTAAGTTCGGTGTTATTACTCGGGGCATGTGGCAGTGAAGAAGCGGCACCAGTCGCGGCGACGACAGAAGACGGAAAGACAGAGGTCGTCTTTTGGCATGCGATGAGTGGGGACTTGGAGACGGCTTTAAACAGTCAAGTCGACGCGTTCAACGCTTCGCAAGACGACTATGAAGTCAAACCGGTCTTCCAAGGAACATATGAGGAAGCGTTGACGAAATTCAATGCGGTCGCCGGTTCGGAAGACGCGCCAGCCATCATGCAGACGTTCGAGGTCGGGACGAAATACATGATCGATTCGAACAAAATCACACCAGTTCAAGAGTTCATCGACAAAGAGGATTTTGACACGAGCGTATGGGAAGAGAACATCTTGAGTTATTATCAGGTCGATGGGAAGCAATACTCGATGCCGTTCAACTCCTCGACACCGATCCTCATCTATAACAAAGAGGCGTTTGAAAAAGCAGGGCTCGATCCAGAGAAAGCACCACGCACATATGACGAGTTGAAAGAGGCGGCGAAGAAGTTGACAACGGACGGTCAGACCGGCTTCACGATGCTCAACTACGGTTGGTTCTTTGAACAGCTCTTGGCCGCACAAGGTGGACTGTATGTCGACAATGACAATGGACGAAGCGGAGACCCGACGAAAGCCGTGTTTGATGGCGAAGAAGGACAGAACGCGTTCAATCTCATCAAAGAGATGTACGATGAGAAGACATTCCTAAACGTCGGTCAAAACTGGGACGACATGCGCGCGGCATTCCAATCTGGAAAAGTTGCCATGTACCTTGATTCGTCAGCAGGAATCCGTACGGTAGCAGACAACGCGGACTTTGAAATCGGCGCATCGTACTTACCGGTACCGAATGAAGCGGAGCGTCAAGGCGTCGTCATCGGCGGGGCATCGCTCTGGATGGGTGATGGCATTGCCGAAGAGACGAAAGAAGGCGCATGGGAGTTCATGAAGTATGTCGCTTCAACGGAAGCGCAAGCACAGTGGCATGTTGACACAGGCTACTTCGCCATCAATCCGGAAGCATACAATGAACCGATCGTAAAAGAAATGTGGGCGAAATATCCACAACTGAAAGTGACGGTCGACCAACTCAGTGAGACGAAACCATCACCGGCGACACAAGGAGCGCTCATCTCGACGTTCCCGCAATCACGTCAAAGTGTCGTCAACGCGATGGAAAGTTTGTATCAAGGGGTGTCGGTCGAAGAAGCATTGAAGCGTGCGGCCGATGAGACAACTTCCACCTTGGGGCAGTGACATGTTGATTTACGCACATCGCGGCTATAGCGCCAATTACCCGGAAAATACATTGTCCGCGTTCGAGGCAGCTCTTCCCTATGTGGACGGAATCGAGCTGGACGTACAGCTATCGAAGGACGGGCGTCTCGTCGTCATTCATGACGAAACCGTCGACCGGACGACAAATGGAACGGGATGGGTGAAAGACATGACGCTTCAGGAGTTGCGCCAGTTGAAGATTGACGGCTATGAACGCATCCCAACGTTAGAAGAGGTGCTCGGACTGATTGAACGAAGCAACGTCACCCTGAACATCGAATTGAAGACGGATCAATATGCGTATCCAGGGATCGAACGTCTCGCTTGGTTTGCTGTCAACGAGTTTGAACTCGGTGACCGTGTCGTATTCTCCTCATTCAATCGTGAAACGCTCGTCCGAATGCGAGATGTGGCACCAGTCGCCCGGCTTGCAGTGTTGACACTCACGGGTGAGTCGGACACCGTCTCGTTCGCTGAAACGATTCGGGCCGAGGCGATTCACGCCCAGCCTGCATTTATCGGTTCGAAAGCATGGGATCAGATACAACAGACGACGCTCGAGACACGGCTCTACACGATCAACGACGTGAAGGACCTTCCCCCGATAACGGTTTCGGCCATCATGACAGATGAGGTTGAACGGTTTACAAAATGAGTACAACAAACCCCGCTTTCACTTGAAGCGGGGTTTGTTCATGTCATGATCGGTTGTGGTGTGTCATAGGTCGAGACAACAACTTGATTGCGCCCTTCATGTTTTGCTTGATAGAGCGCCGAATCCGCAAGATCGACCATCCGCTTGATGGGAAGCGAGGTCCCGTGTGCGACCCCGACAGACGTCGTGATTTGAATCGGTGGAAAATCGTTCAAGTGGAATAGTTCAGCAGCAATCCGTTCTCGTATCCGGTTGGCCACTTTGTCTACCTTCTCTGGCGTCAAGTCGTACATCAAGATGACGAATTCTTCGCCACCGATTCGTGCGACAGTGTCATGGGCACGCGTCTCGACTTTTAAGATGTTGGCGAACTGTTGTAAGACGAGATCACCGTTTCCGTGACCATATGTATCGTTCACATGTTTAAAATGATCGATATCGAGCGCGAGTACATTGTACGTCCGATTCTCTTGCCCGATGGAAGCCGTATATCGATCCCACACACGTCGATTGTATAGACCGGTCAAATGGTCTCGTTCAGACGACTGTTTGTACTCGATGGCACGGCGGGTCGTCTGTTCTAAATCGATGGTGAGGATACTCGAGAGTAGACCGACGAGCATGCCAATCATCCAAATGGACAAGACGAGGGATACATAGGCTGTGCTCCAACCCATATTGATATAGACGGCAATCGAAATAATGAAGAGCGCCCATACGTTCAAAAAGATACTCTGTAAGAAGAGTCGCTCCCGAAGCAGCCGATGAATCCAGAGCATCCCGATGCTGACGATGAACGTCGCGATAAACGCAATCACGGCCTGCTCGGTCATTCCGAACAAAAATCGTGTACTGGCGATGACAAGTGTCGCAATGAATAAAGGAAAACGAGCACCATAAAAAGCAAGCAACACGAGCGGTAAGTGACGTAAATCCACACGGACCATATCGTTAGCTTCTACGGCGTTATACATCAAAAACAGACCGAGTGCACCGGCGAGTATTCCAATCACAGAACTACGAAGACGGTACGAATTAAAAAGCGAAGAATGATAAATCTTCGAGATGATATAAAATCCGGTGAATGCGACACAAGCATTGAGCAACAAGACGGTGAGCGTCATTCCTTCACGACCTTTTCGATAGACTATACATTAACGGTAGCAGTCTTCAAATAATTGTCAATCTGAAGGTGTGTAAATGTTCATTATCTTTTCACGCTTTCTTCTTTGTTCCTCGAAACGCAAAAAACATAGCGATGCCAATTCCAATGCCGAGCCACCAATTATCGAGGGTGAGCCCGAAAACGACGGCGAATACAACGGCGACGGGAATCGATAAGTAGCCACGTTGTTTCATCTTCATTTCCTCCTCTCTTCGACACTTCTTTATTCCCAAAAGGTAGACACTTCATTCTCAAATTGAGGTAAGACAAAAACGTTCGACCGAGTGAACTACTCACCACTTATTTGCTTCACAAATTGAAGTGGGAGCTTCTTGGGAAGACCGTACTTTTATTAGCCACGATTGTTTACCAAGCTCGTCGGGTGGTTCCCACCCTGAAGGAATTCGTTTTAGTTTGCCAACATCAACAGGTTGATGCTCGCGTTGATGTCACGGTCATGATGCGCGCCACAGGCACACGTCCATTCACGGACATCCATCGCCTTCTTCTCGCCTTTTACACCGCAAGTGGAACAGATTTGAGTGGATGCGAACCATTGATCCGCCTTGATGAGCGTCCGTCCGTAGAAGTTTGATTTGTATTCGAGTTGCCGGACGAACTCGTACCAACTGACATCTGCAATCGATTTGGCGAGCTTATGGTTTTGCATCATGTCCTCCGACTTCAATGTCTCCACGACGATGACTTGGTTCTCGTCAACGATCCTTCTCGACAGTTTGTGAAGGAAGTCCTTGCGTTGGTTGGCGATCTTTTCGTGTTTCTTGGCCAAAAGTAATTTGGCTTTTTCACGATTCTTGCTTCCGATCTTCTTTCGCGACAGCGCCCGTTGCGCCTTCTTGACCTTCGCCTCGGACTTACGAAGGAGACGTGGGTTTTCGATTTTCTCCGAGACCATCGCATCGTTCGTCATGACGGCGAAGTGCTCCAAACCGAGATCGATCCCGACCTTGTTCTCGGCTGGGATCCATGGTGCATCGTCCTGTTTGACGAGGAGGGAGATGAAGAACTTGCCCGTCTTGGTCATCGACACCGTCGCCGACCGGATGACGCCCTCAAACGAGCGATGTTGTTCGAACTTCACGAAGCCGATTTTAGGAAGTCTCACCTTGCCGTCCTCGATGCGGATCGTGCCGTGCTGGTTGTTCGTCGTGTAGGAGGCGCGCGACCGCCGTCTCGATTTGAAGGCCGGGAAGCCGCCCGTCCCGGCGAAGAACTTCGCGAACGCGGTGTCGAGATTCAGCTTCGCGTTCGCGAGCGCGAGACTGTCCACCTCGGCGAGGAACGGGAACAGGGGCTTGTAGGAGGCGGGTGTCGCCGGTTTCCGTCTCGTTCCACTCCCCGCTTTCGCCTCCTCGCGGATGGCGATGCGGTCCTCGAGCAGCTTGTTGTAGATGAACCGGGCGCAGCCGATCGTCTTGATGAGGAACTCGGCCTGTGCCGGCGTTGGGTGGAGCCTATATTTATAGCCTTTCAGCATGTCCGTCCATCCTCCCTTCAGAAGATCATGATGTGTCCTCCTCATCCAATACCCATGGAAGGAAGGGAGAATCTGACGGAATCACGAACTTTTGTTCGTCACATCTGTCACAGGGGGAGAAGAGTTTTGGACCGGGCGATTCATCTCCCACCTACGCTGGGCTACGCCCCGAGACGCTTAGAGGAGGGAAAATTCTCGCCTGATTTAGTTAAATCAGTCGAACGAAACCGAATGTTTAGGGGATGGCAGCAATGGACAGCTCTGTCTGGTATGAAGCTCGATTGTAAAGGTGGTGCCTTCTCCGTATACCGAGTCCGCATGAATTACCCAACCGTGGGCTTCGGCAATTCGTTTGCAGATTCGTAGACCGAGACCTGTTCCTTTTATGGCTTGGTGGGCGGCGGATTCGACACGGTAATATTCATCAAATACGTAGGGAAGTGCTTCTTCTGGAATCCCAATCCCGGTATCGGATACAGATAAAGTTACCGTGCCAGCACTTTCAAATACGCTCGTATGGACCGTCCCGCCATCAGGAGAGTACTTGATGGCGTTACCAATGAGGTTATGGAGCAATTGCCGTAACTTTTCTTCATCTGCTTGAATCAAGACATCATTCGTTTCAAACGTCACCGTATGAAGCGAGGAGGTCGTCTGATAGCTCGACATGACATCCTCCAAAAGAGGACGGAGTGCGAACGTCGTCACGGTCAGTTGATCAGCCGTGTATCGTTCTTTTTGATAATCGAGGAAGTTATCGACGAGCCGCTCCAGCCGTTCCGATTCTTGTTTGACTTGTGTTAGCATCTGATACGATTTTTCCGAACCTTGATGGCGTGTCATGAGTAGCTCCGTATATCCATGGATGGCAGTCAATGGCGTGCGGAAATCATGAGACAGTTCGGCAAGGAAACTGTCTTTACGTTCTTCAAAGCGGACGGCTTCCGTTTGGTCGCGCCACATGATGAAAACGCCACGTGGTGTCCGCGTGAAGTTGAAAATCAAATGTAGCGTCTTGTCATTAGAACGCAGACGACGTGAAGTCATCCTTGGATCCGTTTCGGTCGCACATTCGAGCAATTCCTGGATGAGGTGCATGACTTGTGCGGAATCCGCCCCATGCCGTTCCAACATGGTATATACATAACGAGTCAATGTTTCCAATGTGTCAAAAGATTGTGTTGTCATAGAAGGGTACCATTGCCGAAGAGAATCATTCGAATACAGACGACATCTTGAGAAATCGATATAACACATCGCATCCTGTACTTCTTCCACGATGGAAGCGATGGAGAACGTATGGCGTTGCTGTTTTTGACGAGCGGAGCGTTTCTGCCTAACCTTATAGAATCGGCGCATGGACCTACCTCCTCGCGAACATTTGTACATGCATTCACAACTAGTATACGACATTTGAGAAGGAATCCCTATACAGGCAATAGTCCTAGCAGAAACGTATCGAAATCAGGACGGATACAAAACACCTCTCCGCTGATAGAACAGAGAGGTGTCGGTCATTCGGTCACTTTTACTTGTCCCATCATCCCATTTTCTTCATGCTCGAGGATGTGGCAATGATACATGAACGTTCCCGTTTTAGTGAAGGTGAGTTCGATTTTCACCCGTTCATCGGGAGCGATGGCTACCGTATCTTTCCACCCTTTCTCCTGATCGGATGGTGGTTTTCCGTCTCGACTGATGACTCGGAACTGGACGCCGTGGATGTGGAAAGGATGTGTCATCCCACCCATCATATCCGGCTTATTTTCAATTTCCCATACCTCAGTGTCTCCGCGTTTCGCTTCGATGTCGATACGCTCCGGGTCATATGTCTTTCCGTTGATTGACACCATGTTACCCATTCCAAAAAGGGTGAGGCGGCGGTCTGCTGTCTCATCTGTCGAGCGCTCCACCGTTTCGATCGTCGGAATCTTAATGGACGCCTTGCCGAGTTCACCGATACGAAACGTGGTGAATGTCACCCCGTCCGCTTTTAAGGCGGCGACATCTTCAACTTGTGAAAAATCAATCAGTACCTCGGCCCGTTCACCTGGTGTCAACGTGAGGGTCTCTAAGGGAATCGGGCGTTCTAACGGCCCTCCGTCTGTCGCAATCTGCGTCATCTCGGCCTCGTTAGATAACGTAAAATCAAAATCACGCGCATTCGAACCGTTGACTAGTCGCACTCGTAACGTCTCGGTTTGAACGTCGAACGTCGTGTTGATGGCTCCATTCGCAAGAATGGTATCCCCCGTCGTTCCATCAACGTTCATATGGGCATCATAATCCAACTCACCGTTAGGCGTGAAGAGTCGATCTTGTACGATGAGCGGGATGTCGTCGACTCCATATTCATTCGGGAGACCGTTCTGTGCATCGTCGGTCACATAAAGAAGACCGGCGAGCCCTTTATAAACTTGTTCGGCTGTCAATCCCATCGGATGGGGGTGGAACCACAGTGTACTAGGTTCTTGATCGATGTCGAGTCGAACTTGTGCCTGTTCACCTGGTGCGACGGTCTGATGAGGTCCCCCGTCCATGTCGGCAGGGATGACGAGTCCGTGCCAGTGGAACGTTGTCGGTTCATCCAATCGATTGATGGTATCGATTACGACTGTTTTTCCTTTCGGTAACTCGATCATTGGTCCGAGTAAGTCTCCATTATAGCCGAACGTTTCCGATTTCTTGCCGTCTTTGAAAAATTGTGACGTGCCTTTAGTTGCTTCCACCGTATAGTAGACTGTGTCTCCCGTGACACGATCTGGCTGTAAGGCAGTCGGAATCGGAAGCGGCTGTGTCGGTTCATCCGATGCTTGGAGCTCTTGCATCGCTCCGTGTCCCATCGGTCCGTTATTGCCACCCATTCCATTATCACCCATCATGTGATCATCCATCTGACCCGTTGCCGAATCGTTTCCCATCATATGATCTTGGTCCATATTGTTGTTATGCTTCCATGTCCCGTTGAAAAGGACGATTAGTAAAACGAGGATGCCTCCAATTAAAATCCCCGTCAACAGAAACCATATTCCTTTCGATTTCATGCTATAACACTCCTTCATTGTTCAGTCCTCACTTTGTTGTACCACCTAATTGTGAAAGAAACATGAAAGTCCAAATCTGTTTAATCGCATACCGAATAGAGGTATACAATCCGTGTAAAGGAGAGGATGAATGATGGAACATGCACACGATCAACACCATGGACATCATGAGGAGAGTCACGAGTCTCATCATGGCGGACACGGACACGAGCATATGATTGATGATTTTAAACGACGTTTCTTCATATCGCTCGGACTGATGATTCCGATTTTATTGTTATCGGACATGATTCAAGAATGGCTGCGGTTTGAACTCGATTTTCCGCTTGAAAAGACAATCTTATTTGTATTGGCGACGATTGTATATGTATACGGTGGATGGCCGTTCTTAAATGGAAGTGTGGAAGAGCTACGAGAGCGTAGCCCGGGCATGATGATGCTCATTGGCTTGGCGATTAGCGTCGCTTACTTTTATAGCGCAGCTGTCGTCTTTGGATACGGAAGTGGGCATGACTTCTTTTGGGAACTCGCTTCACTGATTGTGATCATGCTACTCGGTCACTGGATTGAGATGCGTTCGGTCATGGGGGCATCAAATGCGTTAGAACAACTCGTACAACTGCTCCCGAACGAGGCGCATCGCATCAATGGGGAAGAAACGGAAGACGTTCCCATCTCTGAACTGAAGGAAGGAGACCGAATCCTCGTCAAACCGGGGGAGCAGGTACCCGTGGACGGGAAAATCATCAAAGGACGAACGACCATCGACGAGTCGATGTTGACCGGCGAATCGGTACCGGTCGAAAAAACAGAAGGTGAAGATGTCATTGCGGGTTCGATCAACCAAGAAGGGAGCTTGACGATTGAAACGATTGGTACGGGAGAAAGAACGTACTTGTCAAAAGTGATTGAATTGGTGAGTGAGGCACAAAAATCGAAGTCACGGGCTCAAAATTTGGCGAATCGGGCGGCAAAATATTTGTTCTATATCGCAATTGCCGCTGGAGTCATCACGTTCACGGTTTGGTTCATGCTCGGATATTCGGTCGGGACGGCGGTTGAACGGATGGTAACGGTCATGGTCATCTCATGTCCCCATGCACTTGGACTGGCGACACCTCTTGTTGTCGCTGTTTCGACAGCATTATCGGCGAAACAAGGTCTTCTCATCCGCAATCGGACTCAATTTGAAGAGGCGCGTCGACTCGATGCCGTCATTTTCGATAAGACCGGTACGCTGACGGAAGGGAATTTCGGAGTCACAGACATACAGGCGAGCTCGTCTTATAAGGAAGAAGACGTGTTGCAACTCGCAGGAGCAGTTGAGCGTGAGTCGCAACATCCTCTCGCGCAAGGGATTTTAAGAGAAGCCGAGAGACGGGAATTGAAACTGGCGGCTGTCGACGACTTCGGTTCGATGACAGGTGTCGGATTGGAAGGAACGGTTGACGGTGCGCGTATTCAAGTCGTCAGTCCGCGACATATCCGCGATCAACACATTCAAATTGATGAGGAGACGTTTGCACGACTCTCGGAAGAAGGAAAGACCGTCGTCTTTGTTTTGAAAGACGGAGAATGGGTCGGGATGATTGCGATGGCCGATCTGGTGAGGGAAGAAGCGAAAGAGACCGTCGAGGCACTTCATGAAAAAGGCATTCGCTCGATCATGTTGACGGGTGACAACGAGAAGGTCGCGCATTGGGTCGCGGGTCAGCTCGGTATCGATGACGTGTATGCCGAAGTATTACCGGACGACAAGGCGAACCAAGTGAAAGACGTCCAAAAAGATGGCAGCAAAGTAGCGATGGTCGGAGATGGAATCAATGATGCACCTGCCTTAGCACAAGCGGATGTCGGCATCGCAATCGGGAGCGGGACAGACGTTGCTGTTGAGACGGCTGACATCGTTCTTGTCCGCAGTAATCCGAAAGATGTCCTATCGATTTTGGAGCTTTCACAGAACACGTATCGTAAGATGATTCAAAACTTGTGGTGGGCCGCAGGGTATAATATCGTCGCTATCCCGCTTGCAGCAGGGGTACTCGCCCCGATTGGTATCATCTTGTCCCCGGCTGTCGGTGCCGTCTTGATGAGCTTAAGCACCGTGATTGTCGCCATCAACGCCCGACTTCTGAAGATTTAACAATTTTTTCATCTTTGGCACGTATGCTAGACGGGATGCTAGAGATGGAGGGATCAAGATGAAACGAATGTTGATACTATCACTATTCCTGACTCCACTGCTTTTAACGGCTTGTGGAACGGAAGAAGCACCGTCGGACACGAGTCAATCCGAGAACGTGACGACAACTACAAAAGACGAGTGGCAGCGTGTGAGATCCGATGAAACGGTTTCTCATATTCACGGGGCTGGATTTTGGCAAGACGATAACCGTCCGGTCATTGCAACGCATGCCGGATTGATGGAATATCGTGAAGATGGCTGGTATACACTTCCGACGAATCGTCATGACTATATGGGATTCGAACTCGTCGAGGATGGATTTTATGCAAGTGGTCATCCCGACCGACGTACCGACTTCCAAAATCCACTCGGTGTGTTATACGGGAAAGACCATGGCATGACATTAGACGTACGGGCACTGGAGGGAGAGGCAGACTTTCATTACATGAGTGCGGGTTATGCGACGGAAATGTTGTACGTCTACCTTGAGGAAGCGACGTCAGAGCTAGAACCTGGATTCTATCGTTCGGACGATGGCGGAAGATCGTTCGAGTCAATGCGAGGATCTGGGGTAGAGGGTGAGCAGGTGGCAGGGATTGTCGCCGACGCGACGGAAGCGGAGCGGGTCTTCTTATACGGACCGTCCGGTATCCTCGTTTCGAATGACTTTGGAGATTCGTTCGAGCCACTCGTTGAATCAGAACAGGTGATTACGGTCGGAGCGGATGAGGGGCAGTTGGCATACGTACGACAGACAGATGGTTCTTTCGAAGGGGTTCGTTTCAATCTAGACGATGAGTCTACAGAGACGTTCGATCTTCCAGAGTTTCAAGCGGATGCTGTGCCGATTAAATTGGCGATCAAAGAGGAGCGCATGCTGCTCGTCACATCTGACAATAGCGTATATGAGCTCATAGACGAGAAGTGGCAGACACAACTTGATGCAGGTGAACTCGACTGACGAAAGACGCCTTTCCATTACTGGAGAGGCGTCTTTTTGCTGAGTGGTAGGGCGACGGTGAACGAGGTACCTGTTGTATCCGAAGATACCGTCAACGTCCCACCATGCCGTGTGACGATTTGCTTGGCGATGGCGAGTCCGAGTCCGCTTCCACCAGTTTGACGAGATCGTGATTTTTCAACACGGTACAGACGGTCGAAAATGTGTGGGAGATCTTCTTCAGGAATTCCCTTTCCGTCGTCAGTGATGGTCAAGACGAGATAAGCGTCTGAAGTATTAGAATGAAGTGAAACATGTGTCGCCTCACTATGCTGAATCGCGTTGTGGGCAATGGACCGGAAGACCTGAAGCATGCGATGTCGATCCAATGTGAGCGTGATGTCTACTTGTTCTATGTTCGGAGAAGCAGCGAACCGAATCGTCGTCATTCGGAACATCGTATCGAGCATTCGTCGTAAATCCTTACAAAACGTCGTGACAGAAACTTCTTCTCGATGTAACAAGAACGTGTTTTCGTCGAGTTGAGCCAATTGAAACGCATTTTCCACCAGTTCTGTGAGCGAACGACTCTCATCTAAAATTGTCTGGATGGATTGATTGCGTAGCGGTTCGGGTGTGCTTTCTTTCGAAGCAATCTCGGCATATCCCCTCAAATAAGTGAGAGGGGTCTTGATTTCATGTGAGAGATCGGACAAAAATTGATGTCGTTCGCGACGTAAGCGAGCCAACTCCACGGACATGGCCTCGATGGAGCGAGCCAACTCACCGATTTCGTCAACGCGATTCGTTGGTAGCTGTAGGTTATCGGGATTCGTCAGTACGTTCTCGGTCGCTTGTTTCAGTGACTGAATTGGTTTCGAAATGAGGCGGCTCAGCAGGATGAAGGTCAGCACGGTCGTCACCAGTGCGATGGTCGTGATATACAGAAATCGCAACTGAAGGCGATGACTGATTCCATGAATGATCTCAGTCGGTAAAAACATGTAGACGTACCCATACCGTGTATCGAGATCATCCGTGATCGGCGTACGAACGCTTAAATACGGCTCGTTTTCCCAGTCGTCCTCTAGAACAGTCGTATCATCGAATGGACCTGCACGTCGTTTCGTTTCGACGGTATCGACCAGTACCTGTGGAAAAGAACGGGACGTTTGAAGAAGATCATGTGCTGGGTCAGTGATGGCAACTTTTGTGTCCGTCTCACTTTCCATGGTAGCCACATGACCGATTGTCTCTTCGGAAAAGTTCATCGCCAATACATTCGCATGACTCTCAGCCCGTGATTCTAATCGATGGACTTCTTCTGTCACGCGTTCCCCAAGTAGTGTGTGGTAAAGGAGCAAGAATAAGACTCCTTCTATCAACAACGTAGACAACAGGAAGACGAGGCTGATTCGGAACGGTAAGCTATTACGACTGCGTCTCATCCGGAACGCTCCTCGGTCCATCGATACCCACGTCCCCATACCGTCTTCAAATAATCATCGATTGGAAAGCCTGCGTCCCCTAACTTTTCTCGAATCATGCGTATGTGTGCATCGACTGTACGGGGGTCAGATTCGGCAGAGTACGGCCAGACGAGATCATACAAATCTAAGCGATTGAACAAACGATTCGGGTGCTGAAGAAATAGCTTCAAGATGGCTGTTGCTTTTGGCGTCAGAATGATTTCCTGTTCTTCATATAAGATGCGCCCACTCTCTTCATCGTAACGGAGTGGACCGTATTGTAGGTTAACGACCCGACTTCTTCGCAGGACGGCTCGAATTCGAGCGAGCAACACATTTCCATCGAACGGTTTGGTGACGTAGTCATCCGCTCCGGCATCTAGCCCTTGAATGGTGGTCTCGTTGTCTGAACGTGCCGTCAACAAGACGATGGGTAATGCCGGATCCATCGTTTTCAACTGACGACAAAGTGAGATGCCGTCCACTTCCGGCATCATAATATCTAAAAGGATGAGGTCCGGTCGCTCTTCAATCTTATCGAGTGCGGAATCGGCATCATTTGCCTCGATGCAAGCATACCCATCGCTCTCAAGAAACAAACGAATCAAATGTCTCATTTTTTCTTCATCGTCTACGATGAGAATCTTCATCTTGTATTCCTCCTTCCTCTTATTATTATCGTTCCGTGTGCTTTGCGTGATTTCCTTCTATGGCGAAAAGAGTCTGTAGTTGTTCACGTGCGCGTTCGACGTCTCGACAGTAAATGACGGGTACTCTCGCGTCAATCGGTCGATCCGTGACGATGGCTACTGCACCATTTCGGATGGCGGCCCTCACTAAATCGACGCCACGTTCATTGATTGGGCGCTTGCATATATATAAAAACATTTTATTTATTTTTTCTGGTGTCGTTCCGATTCCGCGAATTGTCATTTCTTCCGGGTGATCGAGATAAGACCAAGATAAAACAGAATCAAGTGTTGCCAGTACGTCACGCAATGTCCGCTCTTGCATCATCGTTCTCCTTCCTTGCATGAACTCAATTTCACTAGTGTACCCGATGTTTGTGAAAAAGAAGTGAAAAGCGTTAAGAGTACGATTAGACCGAGAAATAGGCGGGTTTGAGTATAGAAGAAGTAGGTAAAAGAGTTTTTATACGCACAATAAGAAAGGATGAATAAGATGAAACAGTACGGTAAATTTGGAATCATGATTGCGGTCTCGACCTTCATTATGTATTGGCTCATGTATTTGAACGTGTTTCAGTTTGATCATATCTTCTTTAGTCAGACAAGGTTGTACATGGCACTCATCATGGGATCGGTCATGGCGTTCGTCATGCTTCTCTTCATGTGGGGGATGTATAAGAACAAAACAGTTAACTTTATCATCCTAGGGGTCAGTGCTCTCGTCTTCAGTGCCTCGCTTTGGCTCGTACGTAGCCAGACGACCGTCGATGATGTCAGTTGGATGAAAGCGATGATCCCTCACCACTCGATTGCCATTTTGACAAGTGAACGCGCTGAAATTGAAGACCCACGCGTGAAAGAATTGTCTGAAGAAATCATCAAGGCACAGCGCCGTGAAATTGAAGAGATGAAGCGATTGATTGAAGATTTAGAGGATGAAGAGGAGAACGCCGAGGAAAATCGTGAGTAACAGACATGCACAGTCGAAAACGGCTGTGCATTTTTTGTATGTTGAAAAGGAAAAATAAAGAAAGTAAGTTATAATTTGTTTTCCTTTATTTGAAATATAAATGACATATTTGTCGGTTCGTTTTGGTGGTAAAATTTTTTCAGTTAGATAATATAAAAAATAAAAATTTAAATACATAATTGAAAGGATTTACCACATCATGAAACGAAAGATGCTCTCTCTCTTCTGTGCCGTTCTTCTCACAGTCGGAATCTTCACTCCGACAGGTACCCCGGCTGAAGCTGCTACCACGTATTATGTCAAAGTCACGACTAACAGTTTAAACGTCCGTTCAGGCCCGGGCACGACGTATGCAATCGTCGGCAGTGCGAAGTTGGGACAATCCTTCAAATATCTCGGCGTGAGCGGGGGATGGACAAAAATCAATTTCAACGGGACATCCCGCTACGTATCCAGTACATATGTGAAGAAGTACAGTGTCTCCACGCTTTCAACCACATCGACTGCGAAAATGATCATCCCGACAAAAGGGACGTTGACACAAAAGTATGGTCCGGCGAGCGGGCAGTACGGTTATACGTTCCATAACGGTATCGACTTGGCTGCTCCAAGAGGAACACCGGTCGTGTCAGCCGCTTATGGAAAAGTCATTGTTTCTCGGAACTATGGGGCTTACGGTAACCATATCATGATGAGCCATCAGTTGAATGGACAAACATATATTACTGTATACGCACACCTTGATCGCCTCAATGTCGTTACAGGACAAACGTTAGCAAAAGGAGCAACGATTGGAACGGTCGGGAATACCGGTAACTCGTTCGGGAATCATCTCCACTTCGAAGTGCATCGGAACAGCTATGTGTATAGCAGTTCATCTCCTGCTAACAGTATCAATCCGTATACAATGTTTTGACATAAAAGCACGCGCTCTCAAACAATGGGAGCGCGTGCTTTTTGGTTAATGCCATGTTGTTTGTTTGTTTCGTTCGATTTGGTTGGCGGCGATGAAGCTGACACCAAGGACGATACCGAACACCAATCCGAATAGATTATTGAAAAGTAACATAAGGATGATCCCGAAGACGAGACCGATACTCATGAGGCCAATCCGATCAAACATATTGAATCCCCTTTTCTGTAGTTGTGCACCTCAATGATTACCCGATTTTCAAAGAAAGAACACCGACGAAATGGACTGATTGATTCATTATACGTGTTTAGACGAACCAGGTTTCGTTTTGTAGAAACTATAGAGGACGCTAATCAGGATGACGAGAACGATGGTTCCAAGAGACATCCAAATCGGCATCTTGTACACATCACCGAAAATCATCTTCGCCCCGATGAAGACGAGCATGAAGCTGAGACCGTGTTTCAAATAGTAGAAGCGGTCGATCAAGTTGGCGAGGACGAAGTAGAGACTACGAAGTCCGAGAATCGCCATGATGTTCGCATAGAAGATGATATACGGGTCACGTGAATACGCGAAACTTGCAGCGACCGAATCGACAGCGAAGACGATATCCGACAATTCGATAAAGATGAGCGCGATGAAGAGTGGCGTGAAGAACAACTTCCCATTGATGCGCTTCGTGAACTTCCCGGATGAGATATCCTGTGTGATGGGCAGGCGTCGCTCGAGCCAACGAATCGTCTTGTTTTCTTCAAGTGACTCGTCTTTTCCGATATTCTTATACATCATCCACCCTGTATAAACGAGAAAAGCTCCGAACACGTAGTAGACCCAACCGAAGTTTTCTAAAAGGGATACGCCAGCGACGATGAAGACAGCGCGGAAGAAAATCGCTCCGAGAATCCCCCAGAACAGTACCTTGTGTTGATACTTGAGTGGGATGGCGAAATAGGCAAAAACAAGTGAGAAGACGAAGACATTATCAATGGCAAGTGCCTTTTCGATAAAGTAGACGCTCGCATATTCCGTTGCGGCTGTACTTCCTTGCGTGAAGAACAACCATCCTCCGAATGCGATGGCAATCCCAATCCAGACAAACGTCCATGTCCATGCTTCGCGGAGCGAGACTTCGTGCGCTTTACGGTGGAACACCCCGAGGTCAAGTGCGAGCATGAAGATGACGATGAGTAAGAACCCGATGAGTAGGGTCAACAACAATTCCTCCTTTTAAGGTCATATGAACTTCTATATATTTAATTTAAGTTCATAAGAACTCAAAGTCAAGCGTAAAAATAAACAACCACTCGAAAAAGAGTGGTTGTTTATTCCTCAATCTATACTTTGTTCAATGTTTTGTACAACATCTGCAAGCATAATTTGCTCTAGGACTCGTTCCATGGCGGATTGAGCTGTTATAAAAATGGGCTCAATTGTTGCTTGGATGTTTCTTCCGACCGGGCAAGCCGGATTTGGTTGATCATGAATTCCGAACAGTTCATTTGGTTCGACGACAGCAACGGCTTGATAAATTTCAAGAAGTGAAATGTTGTTTAGTGGTTTAGTAAGAATTGCACCAGCAACACCTGGTTTAACTTGAATCAATTCTGCTTTTTTTAACATGGCCATGATTTTTCGAATAAGAGCAGGGTTTGTATTTACGCTCCGCGCTAAAAAATCTGATGAAATCACTTCTGGTGGTGAAAGCGCAACAAGAGTCAGCATGTGGATGGCAACCGAAAAACGACTACTGATTGTCATAAATATCTCCCTTTCGGTTTTTATAGATGTAAACAACTTTGTTACATGCTTAGTATAACAGGGAAAGAATAATTGACAAATCAGTTACCTGTAATTATCATGATTACATGTAAGTGATTCGATTACAGGTTAGGGGAGGAAAAAGAATGAAATATTTAGTCACAGGAGCAACGGGGAAACTCGGCTCGAAAATTGTAGAGGAACTACTCAAGTCGATTGATGCGAGTGAGCTCGCTGTAAGTGTACGGAATCCGGAGAAGGCGGCGTCTCTTAAAGAGCGTGGCGTTGATGTGCGACATGGTGATTTTGATCAGCCAGACATACTCGATGAAGCGTTCAAAGGTGTTGAGCGTCTTTTGATCATCTCGGCAGATGGCGATAACGATACGCGGATTCGTCAACATACGAACGCAGTTGAGGCAGCGAAACGGGCAGGTGTTTCATTCATTGCCTACACGAGTCTAGCTGATGCGACAAGCAGTGAGAACTTGATGGCACCTCCACATGTCGTCACAGAGGAAGCGATTGTCGAGTCCGGTATTCCACATGCGTTCTTACGGAACAACTGGTACTTAGAGAACGAGTTATCAAGCATTCAAGCGGTAATTGACGGTGCGCCATGGATCACGGCGGCTCGGGACGGTAAAGTCGGTTGGGCACTACAACAAGATTATGCGGAAGCCGCAGCGAATGTTCTGTTAAAAGAACAACAGGACAATGCGGTCTATGAACTATCAGGACCACTTCATACCCAGCAAGATCTTGTAGACGCACTCAGTGAAGTGTTAGGTCGTGAAGTGATGATGCAGGAGTTGAGTCTCGAGGCATATGAAGAGACGATGCGCGAAGCTGGATTGCCAGAGGAAGTCGTTGCGATTCTTGCGGGGATTCAAAGAAGTATTCGCCAGGGAACGCTCGAAATTCATGAGAGTGACTTCGAACCGGTTCTCGGACGCCCGGTCACACCTCTTCAAGAAGGAATTCGTCAATTGCTCGACCGATAAGTAAAATGCCCTCGACCACTTGGTCGGGGGCATTTGTGTTAGGCGCGAGTGGCGTGATCCTCGAGTTGAGTCGTCACGTCTTCAAGCGAATTCGCGGTTAGAGCGAGTCGGTCCGACATCGAGCTGAGTTCTTTTTGAATAGCGACTTGCTCTTCCGTTGCTGCGGCAACATGGTGAATCTGTTGTTGAAGTTCATTCGCCGCATATTTCGTCGATTCAAGTCGTGTTTCGAGTGCTTCCATCTGTGTCGTGACCCGCTGGCGTGTCTCTTGAATCGAAGCGATTTGTTCATCGATTTCTGATACATCTTCTGTAAGACGGCCAAAGACAGCCGTCACATCGTTCGTGACCGTTTGACAGTTTTCGGTCGCTTGTTTGAAAAGATGCGCTGATTTGGATACGACGGTCGTATCTTCCATCAATCCACCGAGGACTCGGGTCATCTCGGATGCATATTCACGCGATTGGACAGCGAGTTTCCCGACTTCGGAGGCGACAACGGCGAATCCTCGTCCAGCCTCACCGGCACGAGCCGCTTCAATAGATGCATTCAAGGCGAGCATGTTCGTCTGTTCACTGATCGAACCGACTTGTTGCAAGATTCCTTGGATTTCATGTGAACGATTCGACATTGTCGCGACAATCCGGTCGAGCTGTTCCGACTCGGTGATGATTTCTTGTACTTTTGCTTCCATCAGTCGCATGTCTTTGTTCCCGGCAAGGGCATCTTTGGCGATACGCGAGGACGCTGCGGCCGTCTGGGCCATTCGTTTTTGAATGAGCGCCGTCAAAGAACGGATTGAGTGAATTTCATCTGCCCCTTGCACCATGGAGGCTTGTTGGGATGAAGCATGCGCGACAATCGGGTCGACCGTGACAGCGATTTGCTCACCAGATTCAAGAGACTGGTTAGCAGCGGATTCAAGTTCTTCGGCGTGACTGTTCAAAGATTGAACGAGGGCGCTGACATCATGAATCGCTTGTTGTAACAACTGTCGCGTTTCTTGTTCCTGTGTCTCGGCATGTTGCGTCTCTTTGTTACGGAGGTGGATTTGCGCGACAAGCACGACGCTGAGAAGAATCAAGTACACGGCATGGACGAGTAGTAAACTGAACGGATAGTCGCTCGTCCCACAAATCATCTCAGGGATTAAAAAGTATCCGACTAGATGTTGCACAGCAAAGATTCCGGCACTATACAAAATCAAGTCGATGCGACGCATGAACGACAAAATCGCCAAGACGACAAAAATGGAGAAGTGATATTCAACAAGTCCTTGTCCTCCAGCAACGGTCGAGATGCTTGCGAAGGTGAGTGTCAGCATCATCCAATAAGGAAATGCTACGGATTCTCGCTTCGAGGTGACGATCATCATCCCAAAGAAGAGGATTGGAAGGGCGAACAAGACCCATGTTACTCCGGAGTACACGTAACCGTCCGCACCGTTTCGTAGGATCGTATACACATAGGCAAAGTCCGTGAAACGATGTAGCAAATGGACAACAACTGACGTCATCACAATTAATAACGTCGTCAACAACATCAACTGATTTCTTTTGATCAATCTCATCATTCTTTCCTCACATTCTCGTGTTCATTTGTTGTAGCTCTATACATATCGGATGAAGTTGACGGAAGTTAATATAGATTGCACATTTGGAACAAAAAAAGGAGCACAGGGCTCCGATTGAGGTAATCAATGTGATGTGCCGTACCACTTGTTATAGAAATGATACGGTTTTTTTGCTTGATCCGTCGTCAATAAGAGAAACTTCTCACGTGTCAAATGTCTGAGCATATAAGAGAGTGATTCTGGAGAAGTGGCGTGATCATGCATCAAGACGATAGATGCTTGATAGTAAGCGCGATGAGCACGTACTTGTTTGATCGTTTGATAGCGCATCGTTTTTTGATCCTTTTTATATTTCCAATCGAGCGTATCAACGTTCCAGTCCCACATGTCAAAACCGGCCTTTTCCATCGCTTGACGATGTGCTTTGGTCATATGAGGCACACTTCCATAAGGGACGCGAATGGTCGTTGACTTTACGCCGGTGATATCAAAAATCAATTGTTGAACTTGTTTCATCTCATTTACTGCGGTTTGAGGGGAACGATAAAATGTTTTCTTATCGTGAGTCATACTATGTAATCCGATTGTATGACCCTCGTCCACGATTCGTTGGAGAATGGCTTCATTTCCTTTGATTTTCTTGCCCAAAATGAAAAACGTTGCCGTCACATCATATCGTTTTAAGACATCGAGCAATTTCGGTGTGTATTGGTTTGGTCCATCATCGAAGGTTAGATAGACCATTTCTCCTTTATTATATCGAGAATGGACTTCTTTTGCTGAAATTGAAACAGACGAATTACATAACATGAAAATAACTAGAAGACAGGCGGTAACTTTTTTAAACACGTGATGATTCCCCTTCAAATAGTATATGTGGATATTATTCCCACATATAATTTACAAGAACAGGGATTGCGTGTTCAAATGTCTTTTAGTGAGATAGGAAAATCGATTTTTCAATCTAAGCCTAACCACTTTTTCACCGGTTCTCGGAAGATATACGTCACGACAATCAACCCGAAGAAGACGAGCGCGGCAATGAAAATCGTGGTGACACTGCCTGAGGCGAGGCTCGCCCCGAGGAAGCTGTAGGCGAACGTACCTGGGATCATGCCGAGTACGGTCGCCGGTACGAAGGCGCGGAAGCGAACACGTGAGATTCCACCGGCATAACTAAGTAAGTCAAAACTGACGAGCGGGATGAGCCGGAGGACAAATACATATAAAAAGCCACGACGCTCCATTTGCGTGAACAGTTTCTCTGACCATGGATAGCGGTCGACGTTGATGACTGAGCGTCCGAAAAAACGCCCCATCACATAACCGGTCGTCGCAGCAGCAGTTGCACCGATAATGATATAGAGGACACCTGGCCATACGCCGAACGCGAGTCCGGATCCGAGTGAAAGGACGGATGTCGGTAAAAATGCGACCGGACCGATGGCATAAAGGAAAATAAAGAAGAGTGGTCCCCAAAATCCGAATGACAAGACGATGTCCCGGATGTCAGACGGACGCAACTCATAGTGGAAATGGGTGATATAGAATAAAGATCCAAACATTAGAAGAAAGAGTGTGAGTTTGAGTGGTCGTGGCAAGTTGTCCGCTCCTTTCGTAACCGAATGTATCTGATGTTAGTATACTGCATCTCCATGCAACATAAATGCGAGCCGGCTTACAAAAGGTGTAACGAGATGGAGCAAAGAGGCAGCTATCTGAATCGAAACTTAGGTCAAGGCTTTCTAAACATTGCTTCATTTTTCACAAATTCGACACGATAAATAGAATGGGAGGGAAAATGATGAAAAATTTAACTAAATCAGGCGAGAATTCTCCCTCCTCTAAGCGTCTCGGGGCGAAGCCCGGCGTAGGTGGGAGATGAATCGCCCGGTCCAACAGTTTTCTCTCCCTATGACAGATGTTACGAACAAAAGTTCGTTATTCCGTCAGATTCTCCCTCCCCCTCCGTGGGTATCGGATGAGGAGGACATATCACGATCTGCTGGAGGGAGGAGGGACGGACATGCTGAAAGGCTACAAATATAGGCTCCACCCGACGCCTGCACAGGCCGAGTTCCTCATCAAGACGATCGGCTGCGCCCGGTTCATCTACAACAAGCTGCTCGAGGACCGCATCGCCATCCGCGATGAGGCGAAAGCGGGGATCGTGACGAGACGAAATCCGGCGACACCCGCATCCTACAAGCCCCTGTTCCCGTTCCTCGCCGAGGCGGACAGCCTCGCGCTCGCGAACGCGAAGTTGAACCTCGACACCGCGTTCGCGAAGTTCTTCGCCGGAACGGCCGGCTTCCCGACCTTCAAATCGAGACGACGGTCGCGCGCCTCCTACACGACGAACAACCAGCACGGTACGATCCGCATCGAGAACGGCAAGGTGAGACTTCCTAAAATCGGCTTCGTGAAGTTCGAACAACATCGTTCTTTCGAGGGGATCATCAAGTCCGCGACAATCTCGATGACGAAGACAGGCAAGTTCTTCGTTTCCATCCTTGTCAATCAGGATGACGAGCAATGGATTCCGGCTAAGAACAAGATCGGCATCGATCTCGGGTTAGAACACTTCGCCATCATGACAAATGATGACATGGTTTCTGAGAAGATCGACAACCCTCGCTTTCTTCGCAAGTCCGAAGAGAAGGTCAAGAAGGCGCAACGCGCTCTGTCTCGTAAGAAGATCGGGAGCAAGAATCGTGAAAAAGCCAAATTACTTTTGGCCAAGAAACACGAGAAAATCGCAAACCAACGCAAAGACTTCCTTCACAAATTGTCAAAACGAACCGTTGACGAGAACCAAGTCATCGTCGTGGAGACATTGAAATCGAAGAACATGATGAAGAACCACAAGGTCGCCAAATCGATTGCCGACGTCAGTTGGTACGAGTTCGTCCGCCAGCTTGAATACAAATCAAACTTCTACGGACGGACGCTCATCAAGGCCGACCAATGGTACGCATCGACGCAAATCTGTTCCTCTTGCGGCGAAAAAGGCGAGAAGAAAAAATTAGATGTCCGTGAATGGACGTGTGCCTGTGGCGCGCATCATGACCGTGACATCAACGCGAGCCTCAACCTATTGATGTTGGCTGACTGACAACCATTCAGGGCAGGGACTGCCCGGTGAGCTTGGTAAACAATCGTGGCTAGTAAAAGTGCGGTCTTCCCAAGAAGCTCCCACTTCAATTTGCGAAGCAAATAAGTGGCGAGTAGTTCACTGATTCGATTTCGACAGAAGATCCTGAATTAATGAGTCGAATCGAAAAGCTGAATGAAGAGACGAACGCATATTTGGAAAGCATAGACGTCGTATTGCAACCTGCATTACGAAATGAAAACGAATCTGCTTACCGACAATATGGAACAGAATTACGTCCAATTCGACTTGCGCTTGTTGAGACAGCGAAAGAAGTTATGGATCAGTTGAATGTGGATGCGGAAACGGCCAGTGATACGATGCGGTCGGATCGAGAGGGTGCTGTGTTTATCTTTTGGGGTCTTGTCATTTTGGGAGCTGCGCTTTCAATTGGATTAGGCGTCTACATCACGCGCCTTGTGGTTGGTCCGGTGAAAGAATTGAACGTATTGATGAGTCGTGCCGGTGAAGGGGATTTGACAGTCAATAGCACATACACATCACGCGATGAAATCGGGGCGCTCGCACAGTCATTCAATCAGATGAAAGAAAGTTTACGAGAGTTGATTGGTGGAGTGACTTCGACTTCTGGGCGTGTTGCAACTTCATCGGACGATTTGAAAAATAACGTAGAAGAAACGACAAAAGCGACAGAGATGGTAGCCGTGACGATGGAAGAAATCGCTTCAGGTTCACTCCATCAGTTGAAACGGGTAAAGTCTTCAAATGGTACCCTTTCAGACTTGACGAATGGCATTCACCAAGTCTCTGATCGTGCTCAACAGATGACTGTATTATCGGAAGGGGCATTGGACAAAGTACAATCAGGGAATGAGCTAATCGTAACGCTTGAACATCAGCTTGAAGCGATGAATGAAAAAGTGAAGACGTTGCAACAAGTCATTGAGCAGCTTAATACTCGTTCTCAAGAGATTGGTACAATCAGTGGGACCATTTCAGGAATTGCAGAGCAAACGAACTTACTTGCATTAAATGCAGCAATCGAGGCAGCGCGTGCAGGAGATCAGGGACGTGGGTTTGCAGTCGTTGCTGCAGAAGTACGAAAACTGGCAGAAGAATCAGCCGATGCGACCAAACAAATTTCCTCTTTAATTCATCATACACAGACAGAAACAAAGCATGCCGTAGAGACGATGCATGTCGTAGAAGGTGATATGGGACAGAGTGTGACGAACGTGCGGCAGACAGGTGTTGCGTTTGATGAAATTAAAGTAGCCATTGAAGAAGTCGGGCAACAAATAGAAAAAGTGTCCAGTGCTGTACAAGAAATGGCGGCGGGAGCGACAGAAGTGTTGAACTCCGTGAATGAGATTCAAGGAATTACTGAATCGACTGCTACAGAAACGGAGAACACATCAGCAGCTACTGAAGAACAGATGGCATCAATGGAAGAAATTACGGCAGCCGCTCAAGAATTATCGAATATGGCGGATGAGATGCGAGAGATGACGAATCGATTTACTGTGTAAATGAAAGAGGCGGGGACATAACTAACCGGTTTTAAAAATTTTTGATAAAAAGAGGGGTCCGGTCACCGATTTTCGGTGGCTGGACCCCTTCTTTCCTGTTTAGTCCGAAATGCACGAACCCATAAAAATGACAAGAGGTCCCGTGAGCGAACAAGTCGCTCATGGGGCCTCTTTCTTATAAATTTACTGGGTTATGTCCCAGCCTCTTTTATTATTTCGTTGTCCTTCGTAGTGCTGAATCCATTCCTCGACAGTCATCTTCTCGACGAGTTCTCCGACCAAGTCAAACGGGATTCGCTTCACGTTATTGAAACGGATACAGCTTTTCCCCATATCAAGTTTCGTCGGGACACGACTCGCATACTCCCGTTCGAACCAAGCGAGTAATTCAGGGTCGGCGTAAATGCCCATGTGATACAGTCCGACATGGCGCTTTTGCGCGATTACACTGATAAACGGTAGTGGCGTCCCCGGTGTGACATGATACCCGGACGGATATCGATCGAGTGGAACGACGTAATGGACACCATGTCCGTCCGTCGTTTTTTCAAATCCGCCAGGTAAATGATCATCGATGACCTCGAGCAGATGAATAAATGAATCGAGCCGTGCCTCGTCGACGAGTGCCGTCACATCCATCATGATTCGCCTCCTCGTAAGATCTTCTCCATTTTCTTTCCTTTTGCCAACTCATCGATGAGTTTGTCCAAATAACGGATCTCACGCATGAGTGGTTCTTCAACGTTCTCGACACGAACCCCACAGACGACACCTTTGATGAGGGCGCGGTCTTCATTCAGACGAGGTGCTGAAGCGAAAAACGTATCAAAATCGACTTGATTGGCTATCTGACGTTCGAGTCCGGTCTCATCGTAACCGGTCAACCATTCGATGATGGTGTCGACTTCTTCCTTCGTCCGTCCTTTGCGTTCGGCTTTGGCGACGTAGAGTGGATAAACGCTCGCGAAACTCGTGGTATAGATTCGGTGACCCATCTTTCATTCATCTCCTTCTTAGCGAAAATTCTTACTTCCATTCTCTCACAAATTACGATACGCTTATATAAAGTATTTTGTTGCATTCGCAACAAAAAGCAGAGGTGTCTCATGATGCATGACCATTTACGAGAGATCGGGATGATTGCGCGTGCCCTCGATTCAATCAGCAACATTGAATTCAAGGCACTCGGTTTAGAAAAAGGGAAGTACTTGTACATCGTTAGGATTTTTGAACACCCAGGTATCATTCAAGAACGGCTAGCAGAGTTGATTAAGGTAGACAGGACGACCGCCGCACGTGCCATCAAGAAACTGGAGCAAGAAGGATGGATTGAGAGGCGACCAGATCTTGATAATCAGAAAATCAGACGTTTATACGTGACGGAGAAAGGAGAGGTATTGTACCCGCTCATCATTCGCGAACACGAATATTCTACATCGGTCGCATTATCAGGATTCGACGAGAAAGAAAGTGAGGAGTTGTTACGCCTTTTGAAAAAAGTACGACGTAATGTTGAAACAGATTGGACCGAAGTGAAGAAAGGCAAGTATCGAGAATACTGAGAGGAGCGAGAACATGATTGAAATCTCAAAAGTGACAGACGTAGAAGCCTTACGTCACATTAGCATCCAGACGTTTACGGAGACGTTCGCACGTCACAACACAGAAGAACATTTGAACGCTTACTTAGAAAAAGCGTATGCGCCTGAGCAGTTGCAGCATGAGTTGGCACATCCCGATTCTTATTTTTATTTTGCACATGTAAAAGGTGAGTTGGCAGGCTATTTGAAAGTGAACGTACGCGATGCTCAATCTGAACCGATGGGCGAAGATGCGATTGAAATCGAACGAATCTACGTATTAGAAGCGTTTCAAGGTCAAGGGGTGGGGAAAGCGTTATTTACTCAAGCAACCGAATTGACGAAGGAACTACACAAACGAAAGATCTGGCTCGGCGTATGGGAACACAATGAAAGAGCGATTCAATTTTATCGACGAAACGGGTTCGGACAGACGGGGGTGCACACCTTTTTCATGGGGGAAGATGCACAAAACGACCTCATTTTCATGAAGTCGTTCACGGACTAAAGCCATTCTGACAAGTTGTTTAAGTTCGGATAGATGGCATCTGGTTCTATATCAAATGCTTCAAATGGTAAGTCATTCCGATTGATCCAGGCCGCATGAAAGCCAAAGTTTTTCGCCCCGGCGATGTCCCAACCGTTCGACGATAAAAAGAGCACCTCGTCACGACGAAGACCAGACGTTTTGAACCAATTCATGTAGGCGGCAGGCGTCGGTTTCGGTTGTTTGATGCCGTCGACGCTGACAACCTCATCAAAATAATCGGTGAGACCGGCGTTGTGAAGCAATGCCTTAAGCATCTCGTCCGTCCCGTTTGAGAGAATGACGGTCTTCACGTCATGCATCTCTTTTATGACCGATTCGATCTCCTTATACGGGGTGAGGTGCGCATACGATGCAGTCAGACGTTGTTCGATTTCCTTTGTGAATGGTGCGTCATGCACGGCTAATGCGTAACGGAGTGCGTCCTGGGTCACTGTATCGAAATCTTCATAGCGTCCCATCATGTGCCGCCAAAAGAAATTGTTTCGTCCGCCACACTTGACTGATGGCTGCTCCCTTTTCAGGGAACTCTTGTTCACAGGCATCCTTCACCGAATGGACGTCGAATAAGGTGCCGTATACGTCAAAGACGATGGCTTTAATCGTTGGTTTCATAAATAACATCCCTCCTTCTGTGTCGTTATACCCGTCTTGTTCAGAATATAATAGGAGAAAGGGGGTTCGACATGTATATTCCAACTCAATATTCCGTCACAGAACGAGCAGAGATTTACGCATTTCTCCATGCCAATCCGTTCGGCACGATTGTGACGCATGACGGGGATAAGCCGATTGCGACGCACGTCCCGTTACGATTCGATGAGGCGAACGGTCAACTGACGACCCATGTCGCAAAAGCGAATCCGCAGTGGCGAACAATTGAAGATCAAACCGTTCTTGTCATCTTTCAAGGACCAAGTGCTTACGTGTCGGCGTCATGGTATGGCCATGAGGACGTCTCGACATGGAACTATCAAGCCATACACGTGTATGGACGTGCGACGATTCTCAATGAAAACGAGTTGGTTGAGGAACTAGCCGGATTACTTCACGAGCATGAAGGCGAACGTGAGCATGCGGTGCGTTGGGATGCATTATCCGAACCGGTGAAGCGACAAATGAACGGCGTCGTTGGGTTTCGGATCGACATCACCGATATGCAGGCGACGTTCAAGTTAAGCCAAAACCGAAACGACGTGGACCATGAATGGATCGTATCGGAGCTTGAAAAACAAGATGAACCGATTGCGGACGTCATGCGACAACATCGAAAGTCCTAATAAACCTGTCCTAAAACGACAGGTTTTTTCATTTTTCTATATCGAATAGCAGTTGACACGAAGGAATAGCAAGTCTATACTCATAACTGATAATGATTATCAGTATCGAGAAAATAGAGAAGTTGAAAAAGGAGAAGAAACACGTGAACAAGACAATGAAGAAGTGGTTACATATGTTTATTTTTGCTTCAGCGTTTGCACTCATCTTAGCCGGCTGTGGTTCGGAAGAAGCTGAGAACGCTTCCACGAACGAAGGGACGGAAGAATCAGCAGAAGGATATCCAATCACGATCGAGCATGCGTTCGGTGAGACTGTCATCGAAGAAAAACCAGAGCGTGTCGCAACGATTTCGTGGGGAAACCATGACGTCGCACTTGCACTCGATGTCGTACCGGTCGGATTCTCAGCTGCGAACTACGGTGTACAAGATGATAGCGGGATGCTTCCATGGACAGCAGAGAAGTTGACAGCGCTTGGCGAAGAGAACCCGAACATCTATCAAGATACGGACGGATTAGACTTTGAAGCAATCGCAGATTCAAATCCCGATGTCATCTTGGCCGCCTACTCAGGCATCACGCAAGAAGACTATGACACGCTTAGCCAAATCGCACCGGTCGTGGCATATCAAGAAACACCTTGGGTCACCTCATGGCAAGACATGGTTCGTTATGACTCACTCGCAATGGGACTTGGTGAAGAAGGCGAACAGTTAATCAAAGACACGGAGCAGTTGATTACTGACAAAGCGACAGCCGTTCCTGAGATTGCTGGAAAGAAAGCCGCTTTCGTCTCGATGAGCGCAGAAGATCTTTCAAAATTCTATATCTATACAACAGGTGATCCTCGTGGTGCCTTCATCGAAGAACTCGGCATGGAGTACCCACAAAACATTGTCGACGAAGCTGAAAAAGCAAATAGCTTCTATCTCGAGCTCAGCAAAGAGAACGCCGACATTTTGAACGACGTCGACATCTTCGTCACATACGGAAATGAAGACACGTTGAAGGCGCTTCAAGCAGACCCGCTCTACAGTAAAGTACCAGCCATCGAACGCGGATCGGTCGTATTGATTGAAGACAACACGCCACTCGCAGCGGCTGGAACACCGACGCCACTCTCGATTGAATATACGATTGATGAGTACGTTTCACGCGTATCGGATGCCCTTGCGAAAGTAAAATGATGCAAAATCAGGTGAAACAGATGCATATCCCGAAGTACTTCCCGCTCCTGTTAGTTGGGACGCTCGTACTGACGGTGCTATGCATCGTGGCATCCCTTGCCTTCGGCTCTCGAACAGTCGGGTGGAATGAACTGCTGGACGGTTTATTCCGTCCGGCTGTTCAGTCGTATGAGGCAGACATTGTCCGGGAGCGGGTCGTCCGGACAATTTTCAGTTTTATGTGTGGCGCAGCACTCGGTGTGGCGGGTGCACTCATGCAGTCGGTGACGCGTAACCCAATCGCTGACCCGAGTATTCTTGGGGTCAACACGGGAGCAGCGCTCGCCGTCGTCATCGGCATCGCATTCTTCAACATCGCGACGGCGAGTGCGTTCATCTGGTTTGCGCTCGTTGGGGCGCTATTGACGGCCATTTTCGTTTTCGGCATCGGTTCACTCGGAATGGGAGGGGCGACCCCGCTCAAACTCGTCTTGGCGGGAGCGGCGACAAGTGCAGCATTATCGTCGCTCGTCATGGCTCTTATGATTCCACGCTCAAACGTCATGGACCAGTTCCGCTTTTGGCAAGTTGGGAGTGTCGGTGCGGGAAATCTGGATTCGATTTATACATTTTTACCGTTTCTTCTAATCGGTCTCGTGATTGCGGTAGTGACCGCACCTTCCTTGAATGCACTTGCGCTCGGGGAGGAGATGGCGAAGAGTCTTGGTGTTCGGACGGGGACATTGAAGTTGACCGCCTCGTTCGCAGGTGTGATTCTGTGTGGGGCTGCGACTGCACTCGCTGGACCGATTGGGTTTATCGGACTTCTCGCCCCACATTTGATTCGACTCGTGCTCGGTCCTGACCAACGCTACCTCATGCCGATGTCTGCCTTAGCAGGTGCCATCATCTTGACCTTCTCGGATGTCATCGGACGTTTGCTTGGAAGTCCGGGTGAACTTGAGGTCGGGATTGTGACGGCGTTCATCGGGGCACCAATCTTGATTCTATTGACAATGAAAGTGAAAGTAAGAGGACTATGATGCAACCAGCGATTGAACAAATCAGACAAGGTCGCATGAAGCGACGCCGTCGTTATGTCGGGATGACGATTCTTTTGACCATCATAGCGGTAGCATTGAGCGGGTTGATGCTCATGTTGGGCAATACGATTTATCCGGTTCAGGATGTCATCCGCGTCTTGCTCGGGGAAGACGTAAAAGGGGCGACGTTCGCCATTGAAGTATTGCGTCTACCACGTATGCTCGCTGGTGTCTTTGCCGGTGCAGCATTTGGTGCTGCGGGAACGATTTTCCAAACGATGCTTCGAAATCCGCTTGCCAATCCAAATGTCATCGGGATCACAACGGGGTCCAGTGCGGCGGCTGTCTTCTGTATCGTCGTCCTACAATCGAGTGAAGCGATAATCTCGATCGCTTCGATTATCGGAGGGCTCGTCACCGTGCTGGTCATCTATTTCCTATCCAAAGGGGCGGCTTTCTCCATCGGTCGTTTGGTGTTAGTTGGAATTGGGATTCAAGCGATGTTAACAGCCGTCATCAATTATCTATTGCTCATCAGCCGACAAAACGATGTCGCGATGGCGATGCGGTGGTTGACAGGAAGTCTAAATGGGGCGAAACTTGAAGAGTTGCCACCTTTAATCATCACGGTACTTATCTGTTTACCGATTGTACTGTTACTCACTCGTCAGCTTGAAATGCTCGAGCTCGGAGAAATGGCGGCGACAGGGCTTGGAATCAACACGAACCAGACCAGACTTCTGCTCATTGTGGCGGCAGTATTCATGCTCGCCCTTGCAACAGCGACAACGGGACCGATTGCGTTTATTGCCTTCTTGGCAGGGCCGATTGCCAAACGGCTCGTCGGAACGAGCCACGCGGGAATCTTGCCGGCAACGCTTGTCGGAATCATTTTAGTACTAGCGGCCGACCTTGTCGGACAATTCGCCTTCACGGCACGCTATCCGGTCGGTGTCATCACCGGCATCATCGGCGCGCCTTATCTCTTATACTTGTTGATTCGGATGAACCAGAAAGGGGACTTCTAAATGGCATCCATTATGAAAGTAGAACATCTCACCTCGGGATACGAGGACAAGATGATTTTGAACGATATCAGCCTTGAAATTCCGAGCAATCAGATTAGCATCATCATCGGTGCGAACGGTTGCGGGAAGTCGACTCTACTGAAGACGATGGCACGCCTTATCAAACCGAGTGCCGGTCAAGTGACGCTTTACGATAAGCCGATTTCGAAAATGGCACCGAAAAAGCTAGCGCGTGTCCTCGGGATGTTGCCACAGTCCCCGGTCGTACCGGAAGGGATTACGGTCGCCGATCTTGTCGGTCGTGGTCGTTACCCTCATCAATCATTCTTAAAGGGCTGGACGAAAGCCGATTACGAAGCTGTCGCCGAGGCGATGGAGATGATGAACATCACGGAGTTCGCGGATCGTCCCATCGACGAGTTGTCAGGCGGGCAGCGCCAACGCGTCTGGATTGCGATGGCACTGGCTCAACAGACGGACGTGCTCTTTTTAGACGAGCCGACGACGTATCTTGATATCACGTATCAGGTCGAGATTCTCGATTTGTTGACGGACTTGAATCGAAAGTACGGGACGACAATTGTCATGGTGCTTCACGATATCAACTTGTCGGCACGTTATGCGGACTACATCTTCGCGCTCGACAAAGGGAAGTTGATTGCCGAAGGGAAGCCGTCGAACGTCATCACGTGTGATTTGATCCATCGTGTCTTTAACCTCCGCTGTTCGGTCATGTGTGACCCGGTATCCGGTTCACCTTCCGTTATTCCGATTGGGCGTCATCACGTGCAGACGGAAACGGAAGAGGCGGCTGTCGCGCAGCTTGAATTGGTGTGACCACGTATAGAGAGTCAAGAAGGGGCGAGCGCTCCTTCTTTTTTTGTTTATCCATGAAAGCGTTTGTAAAAAGTCATTGACTTCTCTTTGAGGCGGGTGTATGCTATAAATCCTGCCCAAAATGAGAGGCACGGGGACTGGCATCAGTTCATTCGATATTCGAGAGGAATGACTTAAGATGAACCAACAACAATTAGTCGAGCGCGCACGCCAATTGAAAGACAATGCGTATTCACCATATTCGAAGTTCCGCGTCGGGGCGGCACTTCTTATGAAGGATGGTACGGTCATCGACGGCGTCAACGTTGAGAACGTCTCGTTCGGAGCAACGAACTGTGCGGAGCGTACGGCCATCTTCACAGCGGTCGCTCAAGGATACAAAAAAGGTGACTTCGAAGCGGTTGCCGTGTCTGGGGACACGGAAGACTTCTTGCCACCATGTAGCATCTGCCGCCAAGTCATGGTCGAGTTCGGCGATCCTGACTTCAAAGTACTCCTCACAAACGGCAACGCCGATGTGAAAGAAGTGACGCTTGGAGAGCTCGTCCCGCTCGCGTTCACTGATTTGGATATGTGATGTTGAACCCCCTCAGATTCCTGAGGGGTTTTCTTATCCAAAAAAGCGAAAAAATAATCGCGGAATGGCCTGTACAACATAAAGGAGCAGTTCTGAAAAATCGAGGGCTGCAATCCCATACGACCATCCTTCTTCCTCGCGGGAAGTGACTACTTTTCCACGCATAGGTCGTAATCGACCTTTCCATTGAATCGGGAGGGCGGTCGCGCTGTCCACATCCGGGTGATTCATGACACGCATATGCAAGCGTGGCTCAGGCGTAATTCCGGAACGCCCACAGCGCCCAATCAACTGTTTGGTTTTGACCGTATCTCCCACATTCACGGCAATGGAACCATTCTCAAGATGGGCGAGAAGGCAATATTCATCGTTCGCATGTTGAATGATGACGTGATTACCGAATGGATGATCAGCATCTAGTTCGTCTGACAACCCATCCACGATTTGATGAATTGTCCCGTGTAATGGAGCAATCACTCGTTCTCCAAACGCATACGAGCCATCCATCCCGATTTTTCTACGATTGTAAGGTTGTTGCTCTTGTGTTTTCAAAAAGTCATAGCCATCACGCTTTTTTCGAGTTGGATCATGATGATACATTCCGAGGGTTGTCCCTTCTGAGACGACGAACCACTGCTCTTTGAATGGAAGGTGGTATTTGTTTTTCGTGAAAGGATTGGTCTCTTTTGAAGAGGATGTGACCGTCATCTGAATGGATTCAACCTGATTCACGCGATTGAATTGAACGGACAATAACTTTTCTTTTCGGAAATCCGACCACAATACATACCGATTCCCGTTCAACATCATCTCATTGAGCAGACGATAGCGCCGAATTCCATGATGAAACGAAGACGCTTCGTGATGAAACATGGCCATGGAACAATGAGATTTGCACGAATCGGTCATTTGATGATAAATGTCATCGAACTGACCGTCTTTGAATAAGTGGATGAACTGTTTGTACGCATGACGCATATCTATACCGCCTTTGTTGATGATTGATTGGTCTTTTATACGGATGTAGAAACATAGATGTTTCGTCATTCATAAAAAAATCATAATATAATGGGCATAAATGAGGAGTGATGTGAATGTATACAATTCCATATAAGGAAGCTCGAGAAAAGTTTGAATACATTCTTGAGCAAGCATGCGAAGACGGTGAGACAATCGTTGTTTCTAGAAAGAATGGGAGACATGCTGTTATCATGTCTGAACGAGAATATAATGGTTTGTTAGAAACCATTTACCTGACGAGCAGTCCTAAGAATACCGAACGCCTGCTAGAATCTGTGAATGTACTGGAATCGAATAGTCCTAGAAGTAAGACCACATGAAAACCTCCCGAAGATTCGGGAGGTTTTCATGTTACAGGCGGAGTGTGTCACCATCTTTAGGGACGAAGAGCTGATTCGAAAATTGGTGTTGTTCTGCGTACTTTCGTAAGTCAGTCCGTGACAAGTTCCAGTGGTTCACTGCCTCCATATGAACGGCGATAATGCTGGCGTCCGGGGCAGCTTCTGCTACATGTCGCACATCGACTTCATTCATGACGAGCGAGCCACCCTCTAAAAATTGATTGTCTCCCGCATTGACGACGATCACCTCTGGGCGATGCGATTGAATGGTGTCAGCAACACCCTCATACCAGACTGTATCTCCAGCGACGTATAACGTTTTTTCTGCTTCATGTGTAAAGACGACACCGCACACTTCACCAGTCAACGATAAGATGTCGCCTCGACCATGCTCACCGACCGTTTTGGAAAGATGAACATCTTCGAATTCGGTAGATTCAGCCAGCACGCGCACATCTTTGAATCCATCCTGTTGAATCGTGTTCTGGTCTGCCTCGTTTTGAACAAAAATCGGAAGTTCTTTTGGAAGTGCTTCTTTTGCGACTTCGTCATAGTGATCGAGATGAAGATGAGTCAAGATGACGGCATCGATTCCGTATAGAAGGTCATCAATCGAAATCGGTAGTTCGACGAGTGGATTTTGCGCATCTTGACGAGCCGAGTTTGGGAAAGGTGGATACGTGCCTTTCTTCGCAAGAAACGGATCAATGAGAAACGTTTTACCGGCATATTCGAGTCGTAGTGTCGCGTTTCGGATCAATTGAATGTTCATAGATGATTCTCCTTTTTCCATGTAGTATATATGTAGTGTAGAGCGTCAGGGTTTTGTAAGACATCACTTCATTCAAGTCTTTTGATCGATTTACTTGAATGATGAAAGGAGTGAACTATGGACGCAACAGATCGACGTATCATTGAAGCCTTGCAACAAAACAGTCGAATGACGATGAAGGAATTAGGAGAACTCGTTCACTTGACGGGGCAAGCAACAGCCACACGCGTTAAAAAGTTAGAAGATTTAGGAATCATCGAAGGATACACGATTCGAATCAATGAGGATCAAATCGGTTTGCCAATTCATGCGATGATTACGATTTACACGACGAGTACATTTCATGATCCGTACCTTCTTTTTCTTAAAGATCATCGGCCATACGTACGACATAACTACAAGGTGAGCGGGGATGGCTGCTATCTGCTCGAGTGCCGTTTTCCGACGAATCAAGAACTGAATGCATTTTTAGATGGACTCAGTAAATACGTGAACTACAAACTATCACTCGTCATTCATCAAAATACCCAATGAATTCAATCATTCACTGGATATTTGTTAAACGTACAAATTCATCAAACGTTCCGCATGCTCTTTCATCATCTCCCGCAACTGCTCTGGCGCTTTCACCTCTACTTCCGCTCCAGCTCTCAACAACTGCCTTGATAAAAACGGTAGCTCTTCTTCAGGTACATCCCATTCATTCAACTCATCGATAGCGGGTAATACATCTTCGAGAAGACGACGACCGAGTGGGGTGAGTTCGAGATGAACGGTCACAGCGATTCGTTCGTCACTTGCCTGAAGTAAGGTCACCAAATCCTCGGACTCGAACGGTTCCTCGAGCACTTGGACCGCTTCGATGCGATCAATCCGATATTGACGAAGTCCCAGTTCAGACAGCCCGAAGACGTACCACTTCAAGTCAAGAAGTGCCATGCCGACCGGTTCAACGATGAATGTAAGTGGTCCTTTCGTCGTTCGATACGTCATCTCGATCTTGTTCTTACGCTCGACCGCCTGATAGATGTCCTTTGTGAACGGAGCCTTTGGAATCTGTCTGTTCCCGAGCCATAGGATATTTCGTTCTAATCGATGAATCTTTGTTTCCAAATCCTGAGGTAACTCGTTCACGTACCAGTCGGACAGGGTATTTCGTATATCGCCGAACGGCACGTCCGGGATGTGTTCCATCCATTTGAGCGTGAGATAAAGAGCGACGGCTTCTTGCTCGCGAAGGTGGAGTGGTGGCAACAAGCGATTCGGTAGCACCTCATATCCACCACCAACACCGGGTACACTCCAAATCGGATAACCGAGGTCTTCGAGCGAGAGCATATCCCGTTGAATCGTCCGAATGGAGGCGCCTGTCTCTTGGGCCAGTTCTTCCGCCGTGAAACGTCGTCCGCGATTGAGTAGCCGAATCAGTTGCAAGTGTCGTTTTTTCAAAGTTATCATTCCTGTCATCTTTTGTCGTGTTTATTGGATAAGCTGAATATATCACGAATCAAGGAGGAAGATACGATGCCGAAAGTAGTGTTGTATATTGCGATGAGTTTAGATGGGAAAATCGCCCGGTCGAATGATCAACTTGATTGGTTGTTCGCCGTAGAAGGGGATGGTGACAACGGATACGCTGAATTTTTCAAGACCGTTGGTGCCGTCATCATGGGACGAAAGACGTATGAGGAAGTATTGAAGTTAGAACAAGGAGAGTATCCGTATCCAGACATCCCGAACTATATATTGACGCGTCAGCCTGAACGTGAGGCAGAGCATGTCATATTCACGGACGAACTAATTGAAGAACTGATTCATCGATTGAAAGGAGAAGTTGATCAAGACATTTGGCTCATCGGTGGGGGAGAAGTTATTAAAGCTGCGATGGAACATGATTTGATTGACCGCTATGAGATTGCGATTGCGCCGGTCATCCTAGGTGAAGGGATCCCTCTCTTCCCAGAAGGAACAAGAGAGACGAAACTTCGACTGACAAGCCAACGCGCATCGGGTCAGTTCATCATGGCGACATATGAGAGTTAAAAAATCGAGTCCGAATGAGGACTCGATTTTTTTATTGAAGAAACGGTTTACTTCAAATGTAAAAATATTCTTTCTAATAAATAATAAAAACCTTAAAATGTTAGTAAATGATGCTAATTGGATATAAGAAAAGAATAGTACTGACATGACGGATACCGAGGGGTTCAACGTATGTTCATTAGTCTAATCGCCAATTCTTGTATTTCTTTTACCGGGATCTATTTCATTTCTAAAATTGTGAGTTATCATACGCCACACAAAAATATAAAAAATGCATTTCTTGGTATTCTATCAGGACTACTAGGCATTTTTCTGATCACACAAAGCATTTTAGTCGAAGATGTACTAAAGATTGATTTTCGCTTTCTGATCCTTGTTTTACTTGGATTTTATCGATTAATTTCTCCGTTGTTCATCGCAGCCACAATTATCTCAATCTATCGCTTTAGCTATGGTGTGGATTTTCACTCCGTTGTGGCATGTATCGCCATCTTTATGATTGTTGTCGGAATCATCCTCACATACAAAATCTCCGCATTGGAAAAACAACTTTTTCAATTCGGGATTACGTTGAATCTGTTGGCGTGTCTGATTGCGGGTGTTGCAATCTACACGAGTGCAGGTTTGACTGAATACGCTGCATACGTTGCGTTATTAGTCACACTTATTAGTTTTCCCATTGGCATACTCATTACGATCATGAATATTGACCTCTATTTAATTAACCATCGAGTGAAAGAGTATAAAATATCGGCTGAAACCGACCATTTGACGGGTCTGGCAAACCGCCGAGCATGGGAGATGCAGATGAAAAAGTTCAAAGGACAATATGCGACATGTAATGTATTGATTTTAGATATTGACCACTTCAAACAAATCAATGATCAATATGGTCATGCGAACGGCGACGAGGTATTGAAACAATTTGCAGAACTCTTGCACCGAGAAACAAGGAACCAAGACATTAAAGCACGGATCGGTGGAGAAGAGTTCGGTATTTTGATTCCGATGCTCTCTCAGGGTGAGGTGGTCAACGTAGCGGAGCGGATTAGAAATAGCATATCGAAACATGAGTTCAAGCTACTCGATCAACAAAAAATTCAGTTATCCGTTTCGATTGGGATTGCGAACGGAAAGAGCGAGAATCTACGTGAGATGATTCGTCTAGCAGATGATTGTTTGTATCAGGCGAAAAATAGTGGCAGAAATCGTACACATGTGACGGAAACTATAGTTGGATAAACAAAGCGTGTCGGTCATCCGATGCGTTTTTGTATTGTATAAAAACTGCAGACCTTAAGATGATCTGCAGTCATGGGGTCGCTCGTTCGCTTAATTGTGGTTCCCATACATCAGAAAAGTTGTGAACCGGTTGGACACCCTCCAACGTACGGAATTCATAATCTCGTTCTTTCGCATAACGAATGATTGTATCAAGTGCTTTCGGTGTCATCGAGTGATCGTGCGCCAAAATGATGGAAGCAATATTCGCCGCACGATTCGCTTCGAGGCGGTCGAATACACGTTGCTCGACACGGGCATTGTCTTTCTTATACACATGGTCGAGACTACCGACGTTCCAGTCCCAAATCTCAAAACCGGCATCGGTCATCGCCTGCCAGTGTGCGGGTGACATGCCGGCGTCGCTCCCATAAATGGTGCGGGCCATGTTCGTATGAATGCCGGTCACTTCATAGATAAGTGCTTGTACTTCCTGCATCTGACGCACGGCCGTCAACGGTGTTTCATAAAATTCATCCCGGTCGTGTCGCATCCCGTGTAAGGCAATCAAATGACCTTCCGCAATGATGCGGTGAAGAAGATGCTCATTTCCTTCGATGTTCTTTCCGAGGATGAAGAAGGTTGCCTTCACTTGATGTTTCTTCAAGACATCAAGTAGCTTTCCCGTTTTCCAGTTCGGTCCATCATCGAGCGTCAAATAGATGAGACTCGGGTCGTTATAGGCCTTCGGCTTCGGGAACGCAGCCTGTGACAAAGACCCAATCAGTAGAAAGATCGACATGAGTAAAAGAACGCGTTTCATCATTCCATTCAAAACTCCCTCAAATCAAAACCAAGCGACATGTGATACATACTTTATCATATGTTGGAGACATCGAGACGATAAATCTGTTCGTCAAGTTCTGTCTCGAAAAAGGTGAAGTTCAATTTCTTCAATAGCGCGATCGATGCCGTGTTCGTCCCATGCACACCGGCTTTGAACGCTTTCGCTCCTTGGTCAATCAAGTGAGGAATCAATCCCGACATCACTTCAAATGCATAGCCTTGACGAGCGCGGGTGGGTGTAATCGTGTAACCAATCCAATAGGTCGAATCTTCTTGCTGAATATAGACATCCCCAATTAATTCATCCGTCGTTTGGTCAACGATAGCGAGTTGCGTGCCTTGAAGAAACGATTGTTCACCGAGTAGGACGTTTTCATATTCCTCACGGGTGAGCCCTTTGAAGGATTGATGTTTCATCCAGTCCAAGTCATTTCGATAGACCATAAACGATTCGATGTCTCTTGGTTCGAACGGTCGAATGAGGCAACTGGTTGTCGTGATCATGGTTGTCTTACCATTCAAACCAACTTCTTTTCTTTTTTGAAAAGACCAATCAATAGCAACGCCAGACCACTCAAGAAAATGATAGGGAAAATAAACCACATGATCAATCCAGCCCATCCGTTCTGCACACTGATTGCGTACGAAAGTCCGATGGAAAAGGCTAAGGCAGGGGAGATAGGAATCATAAGAGCGATTCCCCATATTTTCAATTTTGTGTTTCGTGCTTCTCCTGTGCTGAACCAATACGCCACGAATGCACCTAAACCTGCGATGAGATATCCGATTGCAATCGCCATTTAATCAATCCCTTCTTAAAAATATCGACAGCTTAACCTCGTACGTACTTTCCATATACGTTAAGAAATCTCCTGTCACGCTTCAAAAAAACGAGCCCTTGAAGGACTCGGTTTGACGTCACACATGCTTCCGTTGAAACGCCGAAATGGCTTCATATTCTTCCGACAGATGACGTGACAGGCGGATGTAGATCGGCAAAAGTTCACGATACACATTCGTCGATTCCATGTTCGGTGTGTGTTCATGGGTCACTTGCGGTACTTCTTGGAACTCTTCGATGTCCCCGAAAGCGTATTCCCCGAGCATGACAGCCCCGAGACATGAACTTTCATGACTCTCCGGCACGACGACCGGTGTATCAAAGATGTCTGCCATCATTTGACGCCAGAGACTCGACTGGGCAAAGCCCCCCGTCGCATGGATGCGGTTCGGGGCGCCCGTCAACTCATCGAGTGCGAGCATGACCGTATAGAGGTTAAAGATGACCCCTTCTAATACGGCGCGGATGAAATGTTCGCGCTTATGGTGAATGCTGAGCCCGAAGAATGAACCGCGGGCGTTTGAATCCCAGAGCGGAGCCCGTTCACCCATCAAATACGGATGGAACAACAGTCCGTCCGCACCCGGTTTGACCGTCTCGGCGATTCGCGTCAACACATCGTACGCGTCGATCCCGAGTCGTTTCGCCGTCTCGACCTCACTTGCTGCGAACTCGTCACGGAGCCAGCGGAGGATGATGCCGCCGTTATTGACTGGTCCACCGATTACCCAATGCTTGTCCGTCAGCGCGTAACAGAAGATGCGACCTTTTGGATCTTCGACCGGTTCCGAGACGACTGTCCGGATGGCGCCACTTGTCCCGATTGTCACGGCGACGACGCCTTGTTCGAAGGCACCGACCCCGAGGTTCGAGAGCACGCCGTCGCTCGCCCCGATGACGAGCGGGAAGTCCCAGCCGAGCGTTTCGGTCACGTCAGGCGTCACTTGTAAAATCTCTGTCGTCGGGACGAGTTCAGATAAATGATCTCGTGTCACACCGGCGACATCAAGTGCTTCCGTGTCCCAGTCTCGTTGCTTTAAATTGAAGAGTCCTGTCGCCGAGGCGATCGAGTGGTCAACTACATAGCGTCCCGTCAACCGATAGAAGACATATTCTTTGATGGAGACGAACTTGTCCGTCCGGGTAAAGACGTCAGGGTACTCCGCTTTCAACCAGCGCAATTTGGACAGCGGTGCCATCGGATGAACCGGGGTGCCGGTACGCATATGGAGGGCGCTCGCATCAAAGTTGCGTTTGATTTCTTGCGTATACGGATTCGCCCGACTGTCGGCCCACGTGATGCTGTTCGTGAGCGGACGTCCTGCCGCATCGAGCGCAATCAAACTATGCATCGCCGAGCTGAACGATGCGAAGCGAATCGGACCGTCCGCTTTGGCACGGACCGCCGAGACGGCTTCAAGCACGGCCCCGTAGATGACGACCGGGTCTTGCTCGGCCGTCTCCGTATCGGGCGTGAGAAGCGGATACAACACGTTATGTACCGCCAGTTGTTGATGACCGTTGAACAGGACGGCTTTCGTACTCGTCGTCCCGATATCGACCCCAATCGTAAACACACAATCACTTCCTAACTTAGATAATGAACAGGCTAATCAAGAACACGACGGCGAAGCCGGTGAGTCCGATAATCGTTTCCATGATCGTCCATGACTTGAGCGTGTCTTTCACGTCAAGACCGAAGTAACGGTTGACGAGCCAGAAGCCTGAATCGTTGACGTGCGAGAGGACGGTCGCCCCTGAGGCGATGGCGATGACAATCAAACCGAGTGCCGCGCCCGTGATGTTTTGGATTTCAAGGAGTGGTGTGATGAGTCCTGCTGCCGTGACCATCGAGACCGTTGCCGACCCTTGAGCGACACGGACGACCGTTGCGATCAAGAAGGCGAGGACGATTGCCGGAAGTGGCGAACCGGCCATCATTTCACCAAGGACGTCACCGACACCAGAGTCGATGAGTACTTGTTTAAACACACCACCGGCTCCTGTGACGAGGATGATGATTCCGGCTGGCTCGAGTGCTTTCGTTGCGATCTCTTGTACTTCGTCACGTGAATATCCACGACGTGTCCCGAGGAAGACGAACGTGAGGAGCGTCGCAATCGTCAAGGCGACGAATGGATGTCCGAGGAATGTCAAGAAATCACGGACAGCGTTGCCTTCGTCTAAGAGAACCGCTGAGAGCGTGTTCGCTAAAATCAACACAAGTGGAATCAAGATGAGCGACAAGATCATTTTGAAGCTTGGTAGTTCTTTCGATGTATCGATTTCTTTGAATTCCATGTAATCTGGAATCGTCACATGAATCTTCTTAGCAATATACTTCCCAAAAACCGGACCGGCTAAAATCATGGCCGGAATCCCAGCGAGGACACCGAACAAGATGACCCAACCGAGGTCGGCACCGATCAAGTTCGCAACAGCGATCGGACCAGGTGTCGGTGGGATGAAGCTGTGTGTGACCGCGAGACCCGCAAGGAGCGGAATCCCATAGTACAGAAGCGAACGTCCCGTCTTTTTGGCGAGACCGTATACGATTGGAACGAGAATGATAAAACCGACATCGAAGAAGACCGGGACGGCGACGATGAATCCGGTAATCCCGAGCGCCCATTGTGCCTTGTCTTCCCCGAACTTGCTGACGAGTGTCTGGGCAAGACGTTCCGCGCCACCTGATACTTCAAGCATTTTCCCGAACATCGCGCCAAGACCGACGACGACGGCGACGAAGCCGAGCGTTCCGCCCATCCCGTTTTGGATGGAGGCAATGACATCCCCGAGTGGCATGCCGGCTGCGACTCCAACGATTAAACTGACAAGTAACAACGAAACGAATGCGTGAAGCTTTGTGCGAATGACTAAAAATAAGAGTAAGAAGATCCCGGCTAAGGCGATCAAGATAAGTGTTGAGCCAGACATTGAGTATTCCCCCTAAATTCCAAATATGTAACCGTTTACAGTTCCTAGCAAAGGAAAAGGTCATGTCCCCGTGACCTTTTCCACAGATGTTACTTCTTGACGACCGCGTGCCCACCGAACTCGTTGCGGAGCGCGGCGACGACTTTTCCTGAGAACGTGTCGTCTTCGAGTGAACGATAGCGCATCATGAGCGACAGGGCGATGACAGGTGCCGCGGCTTGAAGGTCGAGCGCCGTCTCAATCGTCCATTTACCTTCACCGGATGAATGCATGACCCCGCGAATCTCATCGAGCTTCGCATCTTTCTTGAAGGCATTCTCTGTGAGTTCCATGAGCCAAGAACGTACGACCGACCCGTGGTTCCAGACACGTGCGACTTGTTCATAGTCGTAGTCGAACGGGCTCTTCTCCAAAATGTCGAACCCTTCCGCAATCGCCTGCATCATCCCATACTCGATGCCGTTATGGATCATCTTCAAAAAGTGACCGCTTCCGGCAGGGCCTGTGTACAGGTAGCCGTTCTCGACAGACAAGTCTTTAAAGATCGGTTCGATTGTCGACCATGCGTCCGCGTCACCCCCGACCATCGTACAGGCACCGTTTCGTGCCCCGTCCGTGCCTCCGCTCGTCCCGCAATCGAAGAATTTGATCTCTTTCTCGGCGAACTGTTCGGCGCGTGCGACCGAGAGTTTGTAGTTCGAGTTCCCGCCGTCGATGACGATGTCGCCGGGTTCGAGGCGCTCATATAGTTCAGCGAGTACCGCTTCCGTGACGTCGCCGGCAGGGACCATCGTCCAGATGACGCGTGGTGTCGACAACTTATTCACGACATCTTCGAGCGTCGGCACGATGGAGAACGCGTCCGAAATGACATTCCCGACGTCCGTCCCGACGACCGTGTGTCCGTGGTCGCTCAAGTTGAGTGCCAAGTTGTATCCCATCTTACCTAAACCAATCAAACCAATTTCCATATTGTCACCCCTGAAAAAGAATTTTTTTCCGTCTCTAGATTTATCATATCAAAATAAATTCGACTTACAAGTCTAATGACGGAATTTTTTTCGAGTAATGCAAAAAAAGCGTCCCGGCTTAATTCGTAGGCGGGACGACGGACAGGCACTCTTATATAGATACAAGAACGAACGATCAATCTTTGAGAGTGAATAAAATTCCCGAAATGCGATACAAGCATTGATTAGTAACAAAGTGATTGCGGTAACCTTAAGACGAAACTTTCATTTGGTTCAGCCTGTCAAATAGCTTCGCATAGAGCCCCATACCGATGAGTGCCGACAGCAAGATGAGTGTGAACACAGCGAGCGGGGAGAGAAATCCTGATGCAAATACCGTCACCGGTGCGAGGAACTTGCCGATTGTGTTTTGGAGCGTATCGGTCGCGAGGTATTGTCCACGTGACTCGATTGGTGCATAGTGACTAACGAAACTCTGACTGACGGGAGAACGAATCAGCTCCCCGAACGTGAACATGGTCGTGACGATGAGCAAGTACCAGATATTTGATGAGAAGGCGACGAGAAACGTCCCGAAACCTCCTAGGAAAGTCGACAATAGTAAAACACGCCGTTCGTCCCACGCCCGAAACACACGTGTGACAGGAATGATGAAGACGACGAACAAGAGGCCGTTATATGCAACGAGCCAGCCGAATAAGACTGTATTCGAGACGTTGAACGTGGCCGGAGTTTGTTCAATCAAATAGACAGGTAAATACACGTCTAGCTGCATGATTGGGATTAAGGCGAATACGCCAGCAATCAGATAGAGGCGGAAAAGCGGGTCAATCAAAATCGTCGCATACGACCGCCCTTGGGTGAAAAATGTCGTTGCGACCGTCTTCTCGGTCGAGACCGGTCGTGTCTCACTGGTTAGAACCGCGAGCAAACCCCCGTAACCAAAAAGAACAAGGGCGCAGCCGAGGAGGAGCGCCTGACGATACTCGAAAAAGAGGACCGCACCAAGAAGCGGACCGAGAACAGCACCGATATTGTTCGAAGCCATAAACGTCGCGAATACATTCCGTAAATGTTCAGTCGGAACGAGGTCGGCGACCATCGCCGAGCTGGCCGGTTTGTAGATGGCACCCATAAAACCGATGCTGATGTAGGTGATGTAATCGACATAGGCGTTCGTTGATAAAGCGAAAACGAGGAATAGGAAACCTTGTGAGAACGTCCCGGCGAGCATGACGGGGCGGCGACCAATCTCATCTGCAAGCGAACCGCCAATCAAGCTGCCGACTAGCAGGAACAACGGTGGCACGGCCATGAGTAGTCCGGCTAGCTCGACACCGAGCGTCCGGGCGAAATAGACGGTGATGAATGGAAAGTACATCCAAAACAAGAGGTTGAATAAGCCTTCGCCGAATAAGCGAACTTTCAAATTGAGGTCCCAACGGTATAATTCCATAGATATGCTCCTTTCAAGAGTCTCTCTTTAATGTAAGAGGTCGTGGAGAGAAAGAATAGACTTATGTTGCGGGATTTGCTAGACTAAAAATAGAAAAAGCGAATATATAGGCGCTTGTTTGCGTTGTACTATAAAACGAACGTATGTTTGTAAAATGACCTCCGATATAATCATCGGAGGTCATTTTTATTGTGTCGTCTTCATCGATTTAAAGCTATGGGCGAAAGATCCCTCAAATAGTTCGTCATTTTCAGGCAACAATTTTCCAATCATCGAGAGGTGTCGGGTAACCTGTGCGCATTGCTCGGTGTGACTCAGCGATCGTCAAAATCCTAGTAAAAAATCGACCCCCGTCACGGAGGTCGAACGAATTAACTTGATGATGTTTTCTTATATTGCTCGAAGAAGACTTCGATGTCTTCCGCCGGCAAAGGACGATTGTAGAAATATCCTTGTGCCTGGTTACATGATTCAGCTTTCAGAAAAGCGACTTGATTCTCGGTCTCGACCCCTTCCGCAATGACGTTCAAATCGAGTTCGTGCGCCATCCGGATAATCGTTTTGACGAGCGCCGCGTCCTTCTCGTCGCTCTCGATATTTTTCGTGAAGTGCTGGTCGATCTTCAGCGTATCAATCGGGAACAGCTTCAAGTAACTGAGAGATGAATAACCGGTCCCGAAGTCGTCGATGGAGAGGTGGACGCCGAGGGCGACGAGCTCATGCATCGTCTCGATGGCCCGGTCTGCACTTTGGATGACACTCTCGGTCAACTCGAGCTCTAAATATTGCGCCTCAAGACCGGATGCAGCGAGGGCACGACTGACGACCTCTGGTAAATCTTTTTGTGCAAACTGAACGGCCGAAATGTTGACGGCGACCCGAAACGGGGGAATGCCGGCATCTTGCCACGCCTTGTTTTGGCGACACGCCTCATTTAAAACGAACTCGCCGAGACGATGGATGCTTCCCGTCTCTTCGGCAATCGGAATGAACTCGCCAGGCGAAATCATCCCGAGGTCTGGATGTTGCCAACGGACGAGCGCTTCCATGCCAATTAAGGTTTCCGTCTCCAGTTGGATTTGCGGTTGATAGTGTACGGTGAACTCACCGCGCCCGATGCCTTTCCGTAGTGCCATGGATAAGTTGGAGCGACGGGATACTGACTCGTTCAATTCGTTCGTGAAGAACTGATACCCGTTCTTACCGTCCGCCTTCGCCCGATACATGGCGATATCAGCATTTTTAATCAATTCTTCGGCCGTATCGCCATCGGACGGATGGAGGCTAATTCCGATCGAGGCACCTGTGAATACTTCCTCGTTCTCGAGTTCGAACGGAGGATGGAGGACGTTGATAAGTTCCTGTGCGCGATGGGCGGCCAAGTTACTCTTCGTATCAGGCGACAAGATGATGAATTCATCCCCACCAAGCCGAGCAAGTGTATCTGTTTTTTGAATCGTCGACTGGATACGGGTCGTCACTTGTTTTAAGAACTGGTCGCCAATCGAATGGCCGAACCGGTCGTTAATGACTTTAAAGTTGTCCAAGTCGATATAGTACAAGGCAAACTGTTCAGATTGAGACTGGCCGAGAAGGGCGTCGAGTCGGTCGCTGAACAGACGGCGGTTTGGAAGACCGGTGAGCGGATCCAAATAAACGAGATCATTGATTTGTGCCTCGATTCGTTTCCGTTCGCTGATGTCACGGATGATGCTACTAAAGAAGAGTCCTTTCTCTGTCTTCCACGTGCCAAGTGACATTTCAATCGGCACTTCGACGCCGTCCTTTCTTAATCCAATCAATTCCACCGTCTGACCGATGACGCGTTTTTCACCTGTCGCTTCATAACGCTTCATCCCGCGCTCATGCGCATCTCGGAACCGTTCCGGGATGATGGCGACAATCGATTGTCCGACCATTTCTTCGTAAGTGTAGCCGAATAAGTCGGTTGCCCCTTGATTCCATTGGAGAATGACACGAGTATGGTCGGCAACGATAATCGCATCAGAGGCTGACTCGATGATGGATTCGAATTTTAATTCTAGTTCTTCCGACTGTGCCTCGAGTTGTGATGCCGTCCGGAGCGAGATGTACATCAAGATGAATAGTGTCATGACGCTCGCCGCGATGACATAGGCGAGTAGGGTGCTGTCGACGGCATAGTTGCTGACCGGTTTGGCCGCACCTTCCATCGGGGTGAAACGGGCTGCGCCCATCCCGACATAATGCATACTAGAAACGGCAACCCCAATCAAGACCGAACTGGCTAGACGGCGCCAATGGAATCGCGAAACGTTTGGGATATAAAAGAGAATATATAGTCCGACGAGCGACGCAACGAAGGCGACGATGGCAGATGCAATCCACATGATGGGGTCGTATGTGAGGATGGCGTTCATTTGCATCGCTTCCATCCCGATGTAATGCATAGAGACGATGCCGACGCTAATCAAGAAGGCACCGAAGACGAGCTGGATGGGTCGTGTCTCCGGATGGCTGATCATCCAAAAGGCAAGTCCGGAAGCGACGACGGCCGGCACAATGGATAATAGTACAATGCCGAGATGGTACGTCACATCATCGTGCAAGTGAAACGCCAGCATACCGATGAAGTGCATGGCCCAAATGCCGAGACCGAGGCTGAAGGCACCAGCGACGACCCACCTGAGTCGCGAGGCGTGCTTCGCATATTTCAAACGACTGCTAATATCGAGAGCGACACCGGCAGCGAAGATGGCGACAGCGATGGAAAGAATGACGAGTGGGAAGTTATATGAGCTACTCAGGTGATGTTCGATGAGAAACAGTCCTTTCAATTTCAAATGGTACAAAGAATGAATGAAAAAGTGCTTTATTAGAGTAGCACACTCGGGAATCACGCTTCTTGCCTACTTTTGTAAGGTGGGTCAATCATTTGCATGAATCACACATTGCGGAATTTTTTTCGAAACGGTATCGTTAGATGAAGAAGAGAAAGGGTGATGCTTGATGGAAACGATGAACGGGACGGCCCGCATCCGTGGTGCCTATTCGACACTGAGCAAGAAAGAACAACGTATTGCCGACTATATTTTGAAGCAACCAGAAAAAATCATTCATCATACGATCAATCAGGTGGCAGATGACCTCGATGTGGCAGAGTCGACTGTGTTTCGTTTTTGTCAGCGTGTCGGATTCAAAGGCTATCAGGCGCTAAAAATCGCACTCGCCTCAGATGTCGTCGCACCGCTCCAAGACATCCATGAAGATATTACCGAGACGGATACCGTACTCGAAATCGCAGAGAAAATTTTTTCGACGAACGGAAAGACGATCGAGTCGACGCGTCAGATTTTAGAGGGTGCTTCTCTTGAGAAGACGGTCGAGCAGTTCCTCAAAGCACGCCGCATCGAATTCTTCGGGAGCGGCGGGTCGGCCGTCGTCGCCCTAGACGCGTATCATAAGTTTGTCCGGAGCGGGCTTCAAGTGAGCGCAATTCTCGAGTCGCATATGCAGCTCATGTCGGCCTCACAATTGACGACAGCAGACGTCGCCGTCGTCATCTCGCATTCCGGTGCCTCGAAAGAGACACTTGATATCGCCAAACTCTTAAAAGAGAAGGGTGTGCCGATGATCGCCATCACGAACTATGCGAAGTCGCCTCTCTCAAAAATCGCGGACGTGTCGCTCTACACCGTGTCCCAAGAGACGGCATTCCGTTCTGAGGCGCTCGCTTCTCGCATCGCCGAACTGAGCCTGATTGATGCGTTGTTCACGGCTGTCATGATGCGTCGAGGCGAGGCGGCCCGGACGTCGCTTCAACAGATGCGTGAGGCGATTTCGATGCGCCGAATCTGAGCGAAATAGGGTTAGTTTCTACAAAAAGGTGGAAATTATAAACCCTGAGAGCAAAGCGAGGCTTAGAGAGAGAAGGTGGACCGATGAACCATATTGATTTTTTATCTTCCGACCACTACAACGAGTTCAAACGGTTGGCACAACGGCTCACGGATCCGGGCAGTACCGGTCGAGAATATTTCGCCGCGCTGTATGTGATTGCGGGAAACACCCATGTTCGTGAAAGGTTGCTTCCTTATATGGATTTAGAAGCAGGGAAGATTCGGACCTCGACCATCATCGATGACAATACGTTCGATAAACGAGAATTTGTGCTCACCAAACTCGTCATCCATCTGTATAACTCAAAAGAATGGGTCCTTCCGACCGAGTTGATTGCCTTGCCGGAAGAAGACTATAAGTTGGCGATGCAAGCAATCACGCTATGCCGCAATGAACAATTTGATGGGGTCACGATCCCGAACGACTGATGACACCCTGTTTTGTTGGAAACAGGGTGTTTTTCGTCGAGCCATAGAGGAGGGAATTCCGTGTCACTCACCACATCGATGTTAACCATTTTACTGATGCTCATGTTGCTCATCATGATTACGCCACCGCTCTTGATTTTTTATCTGTGGAGGCGTGACCGGAACCAACGCGAACACTCCGTCCTCCGGAACTTCCCGATTCTCGGAAAGTTGCGCTATATATTTGAGAAGATGGGACCCGAACTTCGGCAATACTTGTTCCTGAATGACAATGAGGCGAAGCCGTTCTCACGGAATGATTATGAGTCGGCCGTCATCGCAGGGAAGTATAAGTCGCGCATCATCGGATTCGGCTCGGAGCGAGATTTTGACGCGGGTGGGTTCTATCTTCAAAATGCATTGTACCCGACAAATCGGAACGAGTTACGAATCGACAATTCAACGAAAGTGTCGACATGGGTGTATGAACTCGATGAAGACAATCTGTTCACCCGAAAAGAACATCTCGTCGAACGAGACATCTCCCCGTACTTATTAACAGAAGAAGATACCGTCATCATAGGCGAACAGACGTGCCGGGAACCGTTCTACGTTCGGGGGCTTGTCGGTCAGTCTGCCATGAGTTTCGGGTCGCTCGGAGACAGGGCCATCACAGCGCTTTCGATTGGGCTCGGTCGTGCGGGTGGCACGTGGATGAATACTGGGGAGGGTGGACTATCCGACTATCATTTAAAAGGGGACGTCGATCTCATCTGTCAAATTGGACCAGCGCTCTTCGGTGTCCGGGATGAAGACGGGGCGTTTTCGGTGGAAGCGTTCAAACAAAAAAGCGCACTCCCGCAAGTGAAGGCGTTCGAATTGAAACTCGCGCAGGGAGCGAAGACACGCGGAGGTCATATCGATGGATCAAAAGTGACCGAGGAGATTGCCCGGATTCGTCACGTACGAGTCGGGGAAACCATTGACAGCCCGAACCGCTTCTCTGAATTTCACACCCATGTGGAATTGTTGGCATTTGTTGAGAGGTTACGTGAAATCGGTGGGAAGCCGGTCGGCATCAAACTTGTGGTTGGGAAGTTGCAAGACATCGACTCGCTCGTCCGAGAGATGGCGAGATCTCAAATTGTACCTGATTTCATCACCATCGACGGGAGTGAAGGAGGGACGGGTGCGACGTATCAAGAGCTTGCGGATACAGTAGGTTTACCGCTGAAGGCGGCGCTCCCTTACGTGCATCGCCTCTTAATTGAGCATGGGTTGCGCGACCGAGTCAAACTGTTCGCCTCTGGGAAACTCATCACGGCGGATAAGATAGCCATCGCACTCGCGCTCGGCGCAGACCTCGTCAATATCGCTCGCGGACTTATGTTCAATGTCGGGTGCATCCAGGCACAGGTTTGCCACACGAACCGCTGCCCGGTCGGTGTCGCAACGACCGATGCGAAACTGCAGCGTGCTCTCGTTGTCGACGAAAAGAGCTATCGGGTGACGAACTATATCATCTCGCTTCGGGAAGGACTATACAATATGGCGGCTGCGGCAGGCGTTCGCTCGCCGACTGAACTGTCACAAGAGCATGTGGTCTATCAGGAACCGGACGGCCAGATAAAATCGATTATAGACAGATATGATTAATACTATTTTATAGATTTTGTGATATAGATTTGAAACATTTGACGAACGGGAACACCTAATGGAACATCATTTTACTTAGGAGGGATCGAATGAAAGCCTTGTTTTTGAACTGTACGTTAAAAGGTGGCGACATGACGTCGCATACGGAAGGGTTGATTCGTGATATCATCCCGCACTTCGATGCGCTCGATGTTGAATCTGAGATTGTTCGAATCGTCGATTACAACGTCACGTTCGGTGTGACGGAAGATGAAGGGGATGGGGACGAGTGGCCACAGATTTTTGAAAAAGTGAAGGCCGCGAACATTGTCGTGATCGGGACACCACTCTGGCTCGGGGAGAAGAGTAGCGTCGCCACCCAAGTGATTGAACGTCTATACGGCGGTAGCGGGCTGACGAATAAATCGGGACAGGCGATCTACTACAACAAGGTCGGAGGAGTCGTCGTCACGGGGAATGAGGACGGGGCGAAACACGCCTGTGCTTCGATTCTATATGGATTGTCCCACATCGGTTTCACCGTGCCGCCGAACGTCGATACGTATTGGGTCGGGGAAGCGGGACCGGGTGACTCGTACCTCGATGCTGGACGAGAAAATGAATTCACGAAGTCTCATGGCAAGACGATGGCATATAACCTCGTTCATTTTGCGAGAATGCTTAAAAACCATCCCATTCCGGCAGAAGGGAATACGATGGAATGAATCAAGGTCTCGACCGATGTTGGTCGAGACCTTGATGATTTACTCTTTCTTCTCCACCGCATGCCCACCAAACTCATTTCGTAATGCCGCAACAACTTTACCTGAGAACGTATCGTCTTGAAGCGAGCGTTGACGCATCATGAGGGAGAGCGCGATGACGGGCGTCGGGACGTCGTACTCGAGTGCCGTCTCGACCGTCCACTTGCCTTCACCCGATGCATGCATGACCCCGCGAAGGTCGTCGAGCTTCGGATCTTTCGAGAAGGCACTCTCCGTCAGTTCCATGAGCCATGAGCGAATGACCGACCCGTGATTCCAAACGCGTGCGACATCTTCATATTCATAGTCGAACGGACTCTTCTCGAGCACTTCAAAGCCTTCGGCAATCGCCTGCATCATCCCATACTCAATCCCGTTATGCACCATCTTCAAAAAGTGACCACTTCCGCTCGGTCCTGCGTACAAATAGCCCTGGTCGGTCGAGACGTCTTGGAAAAGTTGCTCAATCTTTCCGAACGCCTCCAAATCGCCTCCGATCATCGTACACGCTCCGTGACGGGCACCTTCCATCCCACCACTCGTCCCGACATCGAAGAAATAGATTAGTTTTTCTTTAAAGTGCTCGGAACGTCGCATTGACTCCTTGTAGTTCGAGTTTCCTCCATCGATGACGATGTCACCCGGCGAGAGAAGATGGTGCAAGTCGTTCAAGACGTGCTCGGTCACGTCACCCGCTGGCACCATCACCCAGACGACGCGAGGGGCCTGAAGCGTGGAAACGACCTCCTGCAAAGAGTCTTTCGTCTCAAATTGACTCGTCGATACGTTTCCCGGGTCATACCCGACGACACGATGCCCATTGTCTGTCAAATTCAGAGCCAAATTGAGGCCCATTTTACCAAGTCCAATCATACCGATTTCCATTCGTTCCACCCCATTTGTAAGATTTAGTCCTCTATAGGGCATACCCGAAATAACGATTGCTCAAAAGGACAGCTTGCCCGAGATGTAGAATGATATAAGTGCAACATTGATGAGAGGAGGGTGGCGATGTTTGAAAATGTATTTCGACTGGCCGTAGACGTCAGGCATCGATTCAAAGACCATCATATTAATGACTACAGTGCCACATTGGCGTTTTTTTGGTTTTTAGCCATCTTTCCGACGTTTTTTATCCTCTTCGCCGTGATGGCATGGTTTCAAATCGATGACGCGCTTCTCATCGAGCAGATTGAAACGCTCATTCCCGGTTCAAGTGTGCGTGAGCTGTTATCCATCGTCTATGATGTGAGCGGAAACTTGAACGGCGGACTGTTATCGGTCAGTGCCATCATCGCGTTTTGGTCCGCTTCGAACGGGACGGCACGACTCGTCAAGCTGACAGTGTTCGCATATGGGGAGACGGAAGCGCGCGGCTATATCTTCCGACGGTTGATCGGGTTGCTCGTGATTTTAGCAGGGAGTATCGGGGCGGTCATCTTGATTGTGTTTCATCTATTCGGTCAAGAGTTTGTCGAACTGATTTATGCCCTCTATCCAAAAGTTGAAGAATTCGACCGCTTGTCGACGGTGACGCGTTATACGGTTTCGACCATCATTTTGATCATCGCGTTCTCGCTCTTTTATAAAATCGCGCCACAACAGCGAGTGCGCTTCATCGAAACACTTCCCGGAGCCGTGTTTGCGGTCATCTCGTGGCAATTGCTGTCGACCGGATACAGCGTCTATGTCGAACGTTTCTCGATTCTCGGGGATACGTATGGCACGATCGGTGCGGTCATCCTGCTACAGATTTGGCTCTATCTGACGGCGGCGACGATGCTGATTGGGGCAGAAATCAATGCAGCCTGGCCCTACCATATGACCCGCCAACCGACCCGGACCCATTTCCCGTAACAAAAAAAGGGATATCGTGATTATTCTTTGTGAACATGCTTTAAAACAACCCGTGGCATGGGAATAAACTAGTACTATTTCACGGAAGAAGGTGTGGCCGCATGGCGAAACATCGTAAACCATCAAAGTGGAAAATCGTACTAGGGGTTGTAGCAGGCGTCATGACCTTGGTGCTCATCACGGGTGGCGCGTTCGTCTGGTCAATGGTAAAAGAAGTCGATGACACCGTCGCACAAGTGAATGACAACTTGAAAATCAGCAAAGAGCGCAAGCAGGTCGAGACCATTGAACGCAAAGAGTCTGTTTCCATTCTCTTGCTTGGGATCGACCGACGCGGGACCGAACAGGGACGGAGTGACTCAATCATCGTGCTGACACTCAATCCGGAACTTGATGAAGGAGCGATGCTCTCGATTCCCCGGGATACAAAGACTGAAATCGTCGGGAAAGGGACACGTGATAAGATCAATCATGCCTATGCGTTCGGTGGGGCCGAAATGGCAATGAATACGGTCGAGAATTTCCTCGACATCCCAATCGATTATGTCATCGAAACGGATATGGAGGCATTCAGCGACGTCGTGGATGCACTCGGAGGCATTACCGTCATGAATAAATTTGCGTTCTCGACAGAAGATTACACGTTTCCCGTTGGTGAGGTGACGTTAGACGGAGAAGCGGCACTTGATTACACCCGGATGCGCTATAACGATCCAAACGGTGACTTCGGACGTCAAGAACGTCAGCGTGATGTCGTCGCCGCCATCATCGAAAAAGGACGGACGGACTTCTCACTCGACAAGGTCACCGCGTTACTCGAGGTGGTCGGCGATCAGGCGAAGACGAATATCGAGCTCAATGAATTCGTCTCTTTGTCGACGGACTATATGAACGCGTTCCGCAACGCGAGTGTGTTACGGCTCGAGGGGGCGGGCGGATTAGAGGGGGACGGCATCTATTATTGGAATCCGGAATCTTCTTCGTTGAATGGCGTTCAGGAAGAGTTGAAACGATTGATGGAGTAAACTGTCTGACCCAAGTCGGACAGTTTTTTTGTGTTTCAAATGAAACGGAAAGTGGGAGAAATAAAGAGATACCAAGGAGGGATGAGTCATGAAATGGGAAACGATTGAAGAGGTACTCCACGAACTTGGGGAGACCTCGCAAGAAAAGTGGGAACGGTTGTTTGAGAAGTGGTCGGATCATCGTTGGCACGACCATGAACGCCCTTCTGAAAAAACAAACGTCTTGTTGGTGGATGCCGGTTTTATCCTGACTGACGGACGAGCGAACCTCGAGGCTCTCCATCAATGGTTAGCCGATCATGTCCAAACGACGGTGAGTGATCTCTATCTCGTCTCCCTGTTTCCGTATCAAACGAAACAACAGGACACAGCCATCGACTCGCGGGTGCAATTGTTCGAAGACTTAGGACGTTTCACCGATGAGTTCGATTTGATATACGAGATGACGCCTGAAGCATGGAATGAGTCACAACTCGACCTTGTCACCGTAACAGATGAACTGATTGAACGTCTGGCGTATGGAGCGACGAAAATCCGTGTCCATGTCGAGTCGTTTCGCGGAATAGAACCGGAACGAGTCAAACACATTCTCAAACTGTGGCGTACGATTATGCATACGTATAAGCCGAATGCACAGCTCATCGTTGCCAATGAACGTGTCGATTCAGTCCTAAACTTTGAGGAAGAGGCGGACGTCGTCTGTCATTTCGACTTATCCAGTCATGTCATTTTAGCGTTTGCGCAGGCCAATGTGACACGATTGACCGATTGGGCGAGACAAGTTCATTCACTGAGAGCCAATCAAACCTATTTCAATTTCCTATCTTCGGCGGAACGTGATCCGTTTGAGAAAAATCTGATGGACACTAACCCAGATGTGATTCTCGCAGCCCACAGTGTATTGTTGTCGCTTCAAGGGATTCCGTTGATTGATTACCGAACTTTATTTGGGGTGTCGCAACCGGTTGAACAGGAAGATCTCGTCCGAGCATTGAAACGCGATCCGGATCGACTTCGTGTCTATGAAGGGATATTGAGCCAATTGAATGTGAAACGACTCCACCCTGCCTTGTCCCCTTACATTAGTCAAGAGGTCCTAAATCTCGATCGGCGCGTTTTCGCTGTTAAGCGAACGCATCAAGAGGAGACCCTACTGTTATTGACGAATATGAGTGAAGAGACGGTGCAGACGGATTGTGAAGGGACGAGTCTCTTTACAGAAGAATGGATGACAAATGTAACGCTTCGCCCGTATGAATACGTTTGGCTAAAACAATCACACAATGGAGAGTGAACACTCATGATTGATGTACATTGTCATTTGTTGCCTGAAGTAGATGACGGACCACGTACAATGGAAGCATCCCTTCAACTCGCGAAACGTGCGGTGGAAGAGGGGGTGACATCGATTGTCGTGACACCACACGCGTATCATCCGTACTTTGAGACGCAGCATCATGACATCACGCAAGAAGTCGCGCATCTACAAAAACGACTCGATGATGAACAGATCCCCTTGACCTTGTATGTTGGACAAGAGATTCGAATTTTTGGAGAAATGGTCGAAGCGTTGGAGTCCGGAGAGGCACATTCGCTCGCTGGGTCACGATATGTCCTCGTGGAACTGCCGAGTCAAAGTCTACCAGCTTATACGGAGTCCTTATTCTTTCAACTGCAGGCGGCTGGATACGTTCCGATCATTGCGCATCCAGAGCGGAATCGAGAGTTTGCACTCCATCCCGAAAAATTGTACCATCTCGTATCAGCGGGTGCGCTGTCGCAAGTGACGACAAGCAGTTTGACAGGGCAGTTTGGAAGACAGGTCCGGGAACTCGCGCTCACGTTCATCAGTAACGGGTTGAGTCACATCGTCGCCTCCGATGCCCATAACGTGGAACATCGTGATTTCAATTGGTTAGCAGCAAGACAGGAAGTCATCAACGAACTAGGAGAAGAGATGTGGCAACAGCAGCTCCGCTTTACGGAGGCGATGTTAGCCGATGAACCGATTGCGGTGAATCCGCCTCATTTGCCAGAAAAAAACTGGCGAGGACGCTGGAAGTGGTAAATCAATTGCCCGATGACGGGGTAGAAAGGTGATGGCATGAAACAAGCGACGATTCAAAACGCCAACGGCATGATCCTATCCGCCATTGACTATGGCTGTGCGATGACGGAACTGACGGCCCCGGACCGGGAAGGGAATTTTGACTCGGTCATCTTGAAGTACGGGGACGTCTCTCAATACTTAGAAAATCCCGTTTATCTCGGGTCGGTCGTTGGGCGGATTGCCGGACGGATTCGTGACGCAAAGATTGAGGGTGTCGCCTTGACCCCAAGCGAGGCGTCCCATCATATTCACGGAGGCGACAAAGGCATCACGGCCCGTCACTGGGAGATGGACGCCGACGAACAGTGCATTCAGTTCACGTATCTCAGTCCGGACGGGGAAGAAGGATACCCGGGGAACGTCTTCTTTAAAGTGTTATATGAACTGACGGATGACAATGAACTGATTGTCACGATGACGGCGGAGACGGACCAACGGACGTGGGTCAACCTGAATCATCACAACTACTTCAATCTCGGCGGACGTCCGACTATCCACGACCATGAGCTGACGCTACCAGCCGATTCGGTCGGAGTGCTCGATGCGGAGTCACTACCGACAGGGGAGTTGCGGGATGTGAGCGGGACACCGTTCGACTTCCGAGACGGGAAAGCGGTTCGAGAGGCGCTCGAATCGGGAGACGAGGCGATTGACCGGGCGAGCGGTCTCGATCATCCGTTTATCTTGAAGGATGAATCGATTCGATTGCATGACCTGGTGAGCGGACGGACGATGACGGTCGAGACGAATCAACCGGTCATGGTCGTTTATACGGGAAACTTCCTCAGTGAAGAGACACCGGTGACGCTCAATGGTCGACAGAAACATAGCGCGATTTGTCTCGAGGCACAGGCGTTCCCGGACGCCCCGAACCATCCGGACATCGCGACCTCGATTGAACTGAAGCCGGGTGAACTGTATCATTCTCGGACAGTGTATCGATTTGGGGTGGAGCAATAAGAAAGGTCATCTCCTTGTTCTAAACGAAGGAGATGACCTTTCTTATATTTTGCATATCAATTAAGTCGTACGTAATAAAGGATTAAGATGTTTTTTTATTGCGTCTCATATATAAGAGAATGGCAATAATGAAGACAATTAATACAATGAAGCCGACAAAATACCATGTAGAGTCTATTGAATTGGAAGACTCTTCACTAGATGTTGCTTGATTATTCGAGAGTTCATCGATACTTGAACTATTTGTAAAAATAGCGCCATTTTGATTCTTCACTGCCACACTAAATGTTTCGTTTGGAAAAGCCAGCGTTTCAATAAGTGTTGAATCAATCGAATTTTGAGTTGACACAACAATCATTGCTTTTTCATCATTCCAAGGTGAAGGTTGGATCCATGCATACTCAGAAGACGTTTCAGGAATGAACCCATATTGTGCTAAGTCAATTTGATTGTTCTTCGTCACAATCCAATCTTCCTTGTGCTCGTTAAAGAGTGGACTTTGTTCCGGATTCCCTATTAAGAAAATCGATCGATCTGTCACCATATCTTCAGTTACATCACTAGAACGTACAAATTCGACTTGCTCTGTTAAAGGAGTAACAGGTATTCCGCTCATCACATCGGCCAAGTTTTGTAGTGACTGGATATTCGAGTCATCAGGAATGACGAATAGGACACCTGAATCTGTGGAGAAAAGGCTAGCCATATTTAAAAAGACTTCATTGTTTGCTTGTTCATTGCTTGTTGGGAGCGTAACTTGACTGTCACTAGAGATAAACATCCAACGCTCCAAGTCGTTCGCATTGCATGGTGCTTCTGAGCGAAGTCCATTTGCTTCGAACGATACATCTAAGAACGTCGCTTTTTTTAAGGTCGATGCATCAACTTGAATCGTATGATGTTGCCACTCATTCTCTTCATCTAGTTCTGTTAAAGGGATAGAATGAGGGACACCATTTACCCAAGCAATCAATTCAGGAGCAGAACCACCATTTTGAGCCGGCACTAAGTTTTCTGAAGCTTTAAAGCGAATATCTAGCTCCACTACAGATTTTTTATCGATAGCCGGTAACGGATAGTAATAGTTTGGACTCATTGCTTCACTGCCACTTAGCATCAAATCTGAGGCGCCAAGTGTTTGTAACGTAATCATATTTCCGTTCTCTTGAATAGATGGTGAACTGGATAAGATTAATCGGTCACCATTCAATTGTTGCCTTTGTTGAACAAGAAGGAGATGATTCAGAGTCCCTTCGAAAGCATTAGAATCTTCGGCAAGTACGAACATTGCATCGATAGCTGCATCTTTATCAGTTAAACGAGCTTGTTCGAACAAAACCTCTTCTTCTGTTGGAAGAGATTCAAGATTTTTAATTAAATCCTTTACCGGACCCGTAAATGAATCAGTCTGCCCAACAAATAGATATCGTCCATTCAATGCTTTTAGTTGTTGTTCATATTGAAGAGATACGTTATCTGGATCTGTGGCATCCCCCTGCAACTGGCGGTAAAGCAGAAGTCCTGCCTCTAATGACATGGTATCTGGTGAATCTGGTAGCACGACAGTTAACTTCTGATTCGTTGTTTGTGTGAAAGGACTTGGATAATCATTTAGTGAGAGTTCAGATTGATTCCCGATAGATACTAGACTAGAAGGGCGAACAGTAAACCAACTACCAGATGTGTTACCTGTGTCGCACATCCTGCCTTCTGTAATACCAGTGAATTGAACAGTGACTTCGTGTGTGCCTTTTGTCAAGTGTTCGTTCTGTAATGGGATTTTCACATTTCCTTCTGATGACTTTTTCGTTAATGCAACAGATTTGAGGGGTTCACCGTCAATTTCGATTGTTAGAGCAGACGGGGGAATTAACAATTCAGAATGCTCCCAATCAAGAGATAAATATTTAGTCGAATCTGCTTTTTCATTTCCTAGAAGAGTATACGTATAGGTTCTAGAAGATGTTTCTCCAGGTAATACCTCATCACTTGTCGTCAATAGGCGTTCACCTGCTTCATTTGTCGAATCAATCGGTAGTGAGGAACGCAATTCAGTAGCTGCATCAACAGAAGTTGTCGATAATAACAAGAATGTACTTAGTAAGTAAGGCATATAAGGTTTCATAAAATCCTCCTCTTCAGTCAAATCGGTCTGTTTTATACCATTTGACTTCTTGATTAAATAGCACGCGCTTCATTTCCAGGTAAAGCGAGTAAATGACAAGCACAATCCACAATTGGCTGTACGTGAAGTACATCAGAATAACGGTAAAGAAATTCTGCACATTAAATTCGGAGCGTTCGATACTGAGTGTGACGAATACTTCGGTCACAAATAGTAAAAATGCGAGAATCCATAAAATCAATGTGATATTTCCAACTTCTAAACCGATATCAACAAACAAATTAATCACAAATAGACTATTCGACAGAATCACGCCAAAGAAGAATAAAAAATAAGTGAAAAAGAAGTAAATGATATCGAAAACGATTTTCTTTCGTTTTAGCGAAAATAATTGACGCATGAATTTGAGAACAACGTATTGATTCCCGCGTGCCCAACGCGTTCGTTGTTTCCACCAAACTTTTAATGTTTGAGGTTCTTGTTCCCATGTGATTGCGGCAGGGAAGAATCGAATATGCCAACCAAGTTCATAGACTCGAATCGTGAGTTCGGTATCTTCTGCTAACGCTGCTTCATCCCAGCCGCCAAGTTCTTCAATAATGGAACGACGGATGGCGAAGTTGGTTCCAGGAATTGTGGCAATGTTAAACCACTTCCATCTACCTGCTTGTGCCATCCATTGAAAACAGATGGTCTCGATATTGATCAAACGAGTCAGCAATGTTTCATATGCATTGGTAACTCGGAATTTACCGACAACTGCTCCTGCATGAGGGTCATTTAATAGACCCATCACGAGATGATAGACACTATCTTTTTCGGGTGTGTTGTCTGCGTCGTATACGACGAGCACATCACCGGTAGATTGCGTCAATCCGTAATTTAAAGCAGAAGATTTGCCTTTACCCGCATAAGCAGGTGTAGTTTGTACAACATGAATAAAAGAATATTTGTCGGCGAACTGTTGAGCGATTTCTCCTGTTCGGTCAGATGAATTATCATTGATTAAAATGACTTCAAGTTTGTCATGCGGATAAGCGATACGAGCCATTGCCCGAAGCGTAGCAGCAATGACCATAGCTTCATTGTGTGCAGGTATTAAGACTGAGACTTTAGGTAGGTCTTTCATGTTTTTAGACCACTCAGAGATTGGATCACGAAACGTCATGAAGTGCCAAAACCCACCTTGCATTAAAAACATGTGGTATAGAAGCATCGTCCAAATCATGACGAGAGAGAACAGGAAGAGTACATTTGCCATGATTAACCACGCTCCTTAAATAATCGTTTTTTACGTTGCGTGCGAAGATAGAGGGTATAGACTAGAAACATCAGTACGGCAGTAAACGTGATGATCGCTAGAGCCCAAAGTGATTTTTCAAGAAAAGAGTTTGGCATATGCAATTTTAACTGACTCCATACAGGGGAACGATTGTCTTGAAGAGATATCGTTCCGTTTGAAGTTTGAATTGACACATCCTCTGTACGGACCCACTCATTTTGATTACGTAAATTTAACCACTGGAAGCCAGGTGTAGATTCCATCATATCTATAAGATCCGCCAAATGCTCCATGCCGATATACGGGTGATAGAATCCTCCAATCATGGATTCTCGAACAAGCATTAATTCATCGCGAGCCCGACGCATTTCGTCAACAGGTCTTGGTAAATCAGTTCTTACATACCCAATGGTTTCAGGGTACAAAGTCATCCCATGTAATAATGAAGGTTTTGAGATATAAGGGGTGGAACCCATTATTTCCCAATCGGTTTGACTCCATTGAATTTGTCCGAATATATTTGAAAATTGATTAGCGGTTAACTCATAACCAGAATGTGACATGGTGTAGTGTGGAGCTTCAAATCCTATAGGGTGAAGTCCTAACGTTACTAATTCATGAATTGAGTTTGTTAATTTTGAATTAATGTATGAGACTTGATCATTTAAAATGTTTTTACGATACATCTGATAATCTTTTTCATTGCTAAATGATTCTCTAAACTTTAGTGTTGGAGGGGTTTCGTTCTCAGCAACGAGGACAGGTTGATCGTTTTCTACATCCCAAAATTCGAATCCCTCTCCTGTTTCAGAAAAACGATATTGATGAGTATAACCATGAGAGATGACAGAGGCTCCTCGTTGCTCAAGCTCCTTAATTACTTTAAGTAATTCTGGGCGATCTGTGTAATGGACATTCTGTTGTGATTCTGGGTCAATATACACTGTAATGACAGCTAATATAAGTGGGATATCACGATTCAATAAGTATTCTCCTACTTCCTTGAGTAATGACGGGTCTGTACTAGGATTTATATCCTCTAATCTGATATATCCCAAATGTTCATTTTTTCCTTCTACGCTAAAGAAATCAAATAGGCTATCTGCTACAAGTAAAGAAGAGCGATTTAATAAGTTATAAATACCAGAATAAAAATAATTTTCTGATTGAACTATGATCGGTGTTTTCACATCTTGATGTATAAAACTTGCTTGTACGGTGTGGTCTCGATTCTCTACAGATAAAACAGTGTCGGCTAGTTCAAAAGTCAAACTCTTATTAGTACGTTCTTGATGAAACTTAGAGACACCTTGCTTTTTTTTCGTACTAATGTTTTTAAACGCATCAAGTTGATTTACATTAAATCCAATTCCATAAATTACAGAGCTCGATTGATTAATTTGTTTACGAGTCTCTAAAGGAATTGTTGAAGGATTTAAGCCAAAGTAAAAAAGATGGCTAGTTTCATCTAAAGAATCGATTGTGACTTCCGAATCTCGAAGAATTTCGATATTTTCAGTGAAGTGCGATACTAAGGCATCGAGTTTATATACTTCTGACGGTACTTCTTTTGATTTTGAACTGTAGATAATAGTAACGTTAGGACTTTTTGCGTGAGTGAGCTGTGGGATAAACAATATGAATAACACGAGAAACAGTACTTTATAGCGCATAGCTCTTCAACTCATTTCTCATTAATCCAAGTACTTCATCTGGAGATTCAATACCAGCTTCTTTTGTAACAGTATAGTGGGCAATATGATTAGTAAATGAGACCGTTTTGCCATTTGAAATGTCATAATCGCCAATCATATGTTTAAAGCGATTTAATATGATTTGCATGTTTTCTTCAGAAGCATATGGCAAAATCAGTGCGAATTCTTCTGTAGAAAGTCTGAATTTTTTATCTGTTGTTCGTGTGGACTGATGTAATCGTTCGCTAAAGAACTCTAAGAAGCGAACTGATTCGTCAGGACCATACAATTTCTTGAATTCAGAAAAATGATCAATTTGGTATAAAAGAATGGTGAAAGATTCCCCATGACGATTCGTCCGATCGATTTCTAACTGAAGTTCGAGTTCGAATCGACTCTCGTTATCAAGACCCGTTTCATCATCAATTGCAACGAGACGTTTTACTTTTTCTTTTAACGCTAAATTAAGCTGTACTAGTTGATTAATTTGTTCGTAGACGTTCCCACTTAGAACAACTAATCCAAGTAGCCATAATCCGTAATAAAATAAAGTAGCTTCTGAAAATAAAAATGTTTGGTCTGCCGGACGGAATACAACATTCCAGAAATAGAGACTACCAAATAGAAATAAAATGATTAGAGCAGTAAATAATCCCGCACGTAAACCTGTGAATAAACTAACAAACAAGGCAACTGCAATCAGAATCAATCCTTCACTTTGTACGTCTCCTAAATCGGGGATGAAAAGATAAAATAAAACGACCGCAATTAATAACAAACCTATATAAAAATTAATAAGATTCTTTTTACGGAATGAGGTATCCATCTAAAAGTCCTCCTTCTGCTAGTAAAGGTAATAAATTATCAAACGAATGAGTTTCTTTGTTCGATACGTCAATGTATCCACCGTAGTATTCGGATGACGAATCGGAAATCATAAACGTCTTTAAATGTTCCATAATTGTCTCAGCAAATTCCCTTTCGTCCCGTTCGAGTAAATAAAAAATAGCTAATGCGTATACGGCCTGCGATTCATAGTTTACAGCAGGTTCTTTAGAGTCAAGATCGTATCGCCCGTAAATGAGACCTTGATTGAACTGTTCTTTAAAAAAATTATAAAAAACGTCAGTTTCCAGATTGAATTGTTCATATCGAATGGCAACATAAAGTTGGTCAATCATGTTGATTTCATCATCGAAGTGGTACTTTTGATCAGATATCGAATATGACTTGGCGAAAAAAGGCCCTTGCAAAGGTGCTTCTTCGAGAAGGTGTTTGCTATTAAGATATAAATGATTCGAAGAAGGCATATAGCGTAAAGCTGCTTCATCTAAGTAACTAAGTGTCAAGACATCCCCGGTCTCATTCGTTGTTAAATCAACATAGTCTACGGGAAGGCCGTTTTTCACTCCTTTAGTTGCGAGGGATGTTGAGATTTTTTCTGCTAACTTTGCATAGGAAGGTTCGTTAAACACTTCTGCTGCTTTCGATAATGCATGAATGATCCGTGCATCATCAATCCAAGCGTTTACTGGGCTTGCTATGATGGCATCACCTGTTTGTTCAAGACGCCAACTGACTAAATCGGATTCATCTAGAAAATTGCGTTTAAAAATATTAATTTGATTATCGAATTCGTCTTTACGTTTTTGGTTTACTAAAAAAAGTAAATAAAGACCGAGAGATTCAGATAAAAATTCATGTTGTCGATCCGTGATATTTGTTCGAATGAGCCCTTCTTCGGTCAATAAATGTTTTCGAACGAATGATTCCGTTGCAAATTTACTCTCATATGACTTTAAAGGCGGATTTTCATTGGAACATCCAGTCAAAGTTAAAAATAATGCTGTTGAAAGAAAAACGAGTTGTCGCATAGATAGCCCCTTATAAAAATAAAATAGCATCATACTATAAATGTAAATTACCCATTTTATTGATGGATATATACACTTAAATGGATGAGATAATTTAATATATGTCTTTTTTAGGTATTTGAATATTATTTTCATAAAAATATTAATGGTCGATGATTATATTGGATATCGGCAGGTCTTCCATCAGTTTTAAGTAAGAAAACAAAGAATGAGTACTCATTGGAATTTCGTCCCTTTGACATAGTATTTCATACAAAGAAGATAATTACATCACGTATGTCGTATCAGCGATGAATTTAAAAAGTGAGGGGCTAACCCTCACTTTTTTGTTTTGTCTTCATGACTGCAACGAAAAAGAAGAAAGCGGAACGGCATCATGACATGATGTTGCGAAAAAATGATAAATCCTTCTTTCCAATTATCAAGATGAAGGGGGTAAGAAGGTACTACAGTTAACCTGCGCCTGATTTCGGTCATTTAATCTGTCTGTAGGGAGGAAACCAACATGAAGGAACAAACGACGATCGTGGGCGATCTCGTGGAAGTTCTCAAGAAAAGTAAGAAGTGGATGTTCGTGAGTATGGTTCTCGTCGGACTCCTGGCTTACTATGTGAGCACTTCATTCATCCAGCCGAAATATGAGGCGTCCACACAAGTTCTACTCGTTACACAACAAGAAGACAACCGCGTAGACAGTTCGGAAGTGTTATCCTCGCTCTCACTTGTCAATACGTATCGCGTCATCATGAAGAGTCCGGCTGTTCTTGAGAAAGTAAAAGAACAGGTGCCGAACGCACCAGACCCGCTCTCAGATGCGCTCACCGTAGAAAGTGAAGAGGAATCGCAAGTCATCAATGTGTTCGTCACCGCGAACGACCCCGTCGTGGCGGCGGAAACGGCCAATGTGATCAGTGAAGTGTTCGTTTCTGAAATCCCGGATCTGATGAACATCGACAACGTTCGAATTTTATCTCCAGCCGAAATTCCGGAGGCGCCGGTCTCGCCGAACGTGCTACTCAACACGGCGATCGGTCTATTCGCCGGATTCCTGCTAGGTGGATTCATCGGTCTGTTACGCCACGTCTTTGATAAACGCATTCGGAACGAGCAAGAAGCGGAACGGTTGCTGGACTTGCCGGTCATCGGGTCGATTCCGACAATCGAACGTCGGGATTTGAAAACGAAAAATGTGAAGGAAGCGACACCCCAAGTGAAAGGAGACGTTTCGCATGTTCGGTCGAAAAAAGAACGCCAATCGTCTTGATTATAAAAAACGGGATCTCGTCACGTTGGCGAATCCGAAGTCACCGATCTCTGAACAATATCGGACGATTCGAACCAATCTGGAGTTCACGTCCGTCGGTCATAAATTACAGATGATCACCATCACCTCCGCCTCGTCTGGGGAAGGGAAGTCGACCACGGCGGCGAACCTAGGGGTCGTCTATGCGCAACTCGGAAAAAATGTCGTCATCATCGATTGTGATATGCGTAAACCGACGGCACACCAAACGTTCCAGTTGTCAGCCCATGCGGGACTATCTACCGTATTGGCCGGTCGGGTCACCCTCGAACATGCGCTTCAAAAAACGGATATCCCGCGCCTGACTTTGCTTGCGGCCGGTCCAATCCCACCGAATCCGACCGAGTTGATTGCCTCGTCACGCATGACGGACCTCCTCAGTGATTTGCGTGAGCAGTTTGACATCGTGATCGTCGATACGCCTCCGATGATGCACGTCGCCGATGCTCGACTGTTGGCCAACGTATCCGACGGGACGATTCTCGTGATCGGCTGCGAGAACTCAGATCGTCAGCTCGTCCTGAAGGCGAAAGAACAACTTGAACGGACCGGGTCACAACTTCTCGGACTCGTGCTCAACAAGCGTTCTTCTCGTAATACGAACACTTACTACGCATACGAGTGAGGTGTCGGACATGAATATTCTTCACATCAATGCCATCAACGAAGTGAAAAGCACCGGTCGGATGTGTAAAGAGCTCGCATCCGTTCATGCCTCTTATGGACACCAAGTCCGAATCGCCCATGCGACCGGACCAGTGACCGAGAAAAGTGTGGTGGTTGGTCAGGCGTGGGAAACGAAACGGCATGCCCTCCATGCCCGCGTGACGGGGCGTCAAGGTTATACGTCCAAACGGTCGACTGCTGACTTAATCGCCTTCATGGACAGCTTCCGGCCGGACGTGGTTCACCTTCATAATCTACACGCCAATTACCTTCATCTCCAGACGCTGTTTGAGTATTTGGCGAAGCAGGACATTGCCACCGTCATGACGCTTCACGACTGCTGGCTATTCACCGGGAAATGTACGCACTACACGGCAGTCGGGTGTGAGCGCTGGAAGGACGGATGTGGACGATGCCCGCTCTTAAAAGAAGACATCCCGAGCTGGTTTTTAGACCGGACCGGCGAGATGTTGGCGGACAAGCGACAATGGTTCGATGCCATCCCACGCTTGGCAGTAGTCGGAGTGTCGGATTGGATCACGATGGAAGCCCACTTCTCGATTTTGCAACATGCGTCCATCATTCGTCGCATCCACAACTGGGTCGATTTGGAGACGTTCATGCCGAAAGAGCCAGGCCCACTTCGGGCACGCCTCGGGTTGACGGGACAACACATTCTTCTCGGGGTGGCAAGCCATTGGACCGAGGCGAAAGGACTGTCTGCATTCATAGAGTTGGCCAAGGCCAGACCGTCCGACCAAATCGTCTTAGTCGGACAGATGCCAGAACAACATGATCTGCCGGCGAATGTGCTTCACATTCAAGAGACACATGACCCGAGCGAATTGTCTTCGTACTATGCCGCGGCAGACGTCTTGTTGAACCTGTCAGAGGAAGAATCATTTGGAAATGTGACGGCAGAGGCACTCGCCTGTGGCACGCCAGTCCTCGTCCTCGATTCCACGGCCAGTCCGGAACTCGTGACCGAACGAACCGGCGTCGTCGTCGCCACGCGATCGGTCAACGATGTGATGGACGGGCTCGATCGTCTCCATCACGCCTCGATCTCACGAATCGCTTGTGCGAACGAAGCGCGTCAACGGTTCGACTTATTCGACCGGGCACAGGATTACCTGCACGTGTACGAGGAGCTGCAAACCGAGAAAGTGAGGAACGCTTTATGACACCACTCGTATCCATCATCATCCCCGTCTATAACGGGAGCGATTATTTACGGACATGTATCGACAGCGCCTTGGCTCAGACGCATCCTTCGATTGAAGTGATCGTCGTCAACGACGGTTCGACTGATGACGGGAAAACGGCGGCGATTGCGACAAGTTACGGCAAGCGAATTCGCTACGTGGAAAAGAAGAATGGGGGCGTCTCGAGTGCGTTGAATCGTGGGATTGAAGAGATGAACGGAGACTATTTCTCCTGGCTCAGTCACGATGACGTGTACGCACCGACAAAGATCGAACGACAGCTCGCCGCATTGCACGAGCAACATCTCCCGATGAACCAGACAATCGTCGTCACAGGGACGGCGTTCATTGACGAAAATGGGGAGGCGATCCGACGGGTGCAACGGAAAGTGAGCGGATTCTATTCGAGTCAGGACATGTTCCGTCACTTGCTGTTGTCCTCGACTTTGAACGGATGCGCGCTCTTGATTCCGCGACGAGCGTTCGAACATCGGCGTTTTTCGTTAGAGGACCGCTTCATTCAAGACTGGATCTGCTGGGTCGAGTTGGCGCTCGATGGGTTCGACTTTTACGTGATGCGTGAGCCGCTCGTCTATTCACGGATTCACGGCGAGCAACAGACGAAAAAAATCGCACATCGAGC